>JAVHWH010000364.1:0-8407 GCA_032159915.1 Mycobacterium sp. | reverse complement strand
GGCAGATGTTCAGCGGCGCCGGCTCCGGCATGGGCGGGCAGTCCTCCGGGCCGGTGAACTACGAGGTGGCCCGCCAGCTGGCGTCCAACTCGATCGGATTCGTGGCCCCCATCCCGACCGCCACCCGGGAGGCGATCGGTGACGCCGTCCACCTCGCCGAGACCTGGCTGAATGGCGTGACCGCACTGCCGGCCGGCACCACCAAAGCCGTCGCGTGGACTCCCAACGACTGGGTGGACAACACTCTGGACACCTGGAAACGGTTGTGCGATCCGATGGCCCAGCAGATTGCCACAGTGTGGGCGTCGGCGCTGCCGGAGGAGGCCAAGGCCATGGCCGGCCCGCTGCTGGCGATGATGTCGCAGATGGGCGGCATGGCATTCGGTTCGCAGCTCGGTCAAGCGCTGGCCCGACTGTCCAAGGAAGTTCTGACGTCTACCGACATCGGTTTGCCGTTGGGGCCCAAAGGGATTGCGGCGCTGCTGCCTGACGCGATCGAGTCGTTCGCCGACGGCCTGGAGCAGTCCCGCAGCGAGATCGTCACGTTCCTGGCGGCCCGCGAGGCCGCCCATCACCGCTTGTTCGGTCACGTGCCGTGGCTGTCCAGTCAGCTGCTGGGTGCCGTCGAGGCCTACGCCAAAGGCATGAAGATCGACATGCATGGCATCGAGGAGCTGGCTCGCGACTTCAACCCGGCGGCGTTGAACGATCCTGCTGCCGTGGAGCAGTTGCTGACCCAAGGGGTTTTCGAGCCCAAGGCGACCCCGGAGCAGACCCAGGCACTCGAACGGCTGGAAACGCTGCTGGCGCTGATCGAGGGTTGGGTGCAGACCGTGGTGAACGCCGCGCTGGGAGATCGCATCCCCGGCGCGGACGCCCTCGGTGAGACGCTTCGCCGGCGACGCGCCACCGGCGGGCCGGCCGAGCAGACCTTCGCCACGCTGGTGGGACTGGAACTGCGGCCACGCAAGCTGCGCGAGGCCGCCGCGCTGTGGGACCGGCTGACGCATGCCGTCGGCATCGACGCGCGCGATGCGGTCTGGCAGCACCCTGACCTGCTGCCCGGATCCGATGACCTCGACGAGCCGGCCGGGTTCATCGACCGGGCTCTAGGCGGTGACACCAGCGGATTCGACGAGGCCATCGCCGAGTTCGAGCGCCGCGCCGACTCCGGCGACGACGACGGCGGCTCCGGCGCCGTGGATAGCTGAGCCCGGTATCACCAGCTGCCTGAGCAATCACTAAATACCCGGGGGACTGTCACTCGTGCCCCGGCGAGCGGCGGTATCAGCAGTACGCTCATGCGATGCCGGAAACGTCATACGCAATGTGCGGTGATCTCAGCCTGGCGTATCAAGTTTTCGGCGACGGGCCGGTCGAGCTGATCATCGTCGAGCCGTTCGTCAGCCACCTCGAGCTGGCCTGGACTCTGCCCCAATTCAAAGCGTTCGTTGATCAGCTTGCGACGTTCTGCCGTGTTGCCCTGTTCGATAAGGCCGGGGTCGGGCTCTCGGACCCGGTGTCAAAAGTTCGCACGCTAGAGGATCGAGCGGCCGAGCTCGAGGCTGTCATGGATGCGGTCGGCTTCCGACAGGCCGTCGTATCCGGTCTGAGTGATGGTGGACCGGTCGCCATGATGTTCGCGGCAACGCGGCCCGAGCGAGTGCGGGCGCTGATCCTTCACGGCACCATCGCGTATTGGGGCTTCACGGGGTGGGAAGACATGGATCGCGACCCGGCCGAGCTGCGGTCGCGCTTCCTTGCCGAGCTGGGCGAGCACTACACGCCGTCGATTGAGCAGCTCGCCCGCTTTCAGGAAGGCGGCCGCGCCGTGCGCTCCGGGTGGGGCAGCGGTGTAGCAGCCAGCATCAGCGCGCCGTCGTTCCGGTTGATACGCCAGCTCGCAACGTTGGAGCGCATGTGCGCGAGCCCGGGAATGGCGCGAGCGTCTTTCGAAGCGGCGTTTCTGACCGACGTGCGGTCGATCTTGCCCACGCTCACCGTGCCGACCCTGGTCATCCATGCCCGCGAGGACAACGCGGTTCCGGTGCAGGGCGGCCGGTATCTCGCCGACCACATCCCGGGCGCGCGGTACCTGGAGGTCGAGGGTGTGGACCACGCACCCTTTTTAACCGAGCCCGACAAGATCCTGGCCGGGATCGAGGAGTTCCTCACCGGCAGCCATGCGGCGCCGGCGCAGTCTCATCGCGCCCTGCGCACCGTGCTATTCACCGATATCGTCGCCTCGACGCAACACGCCGCAGCGAGCGGCGACGAGCGATGGCGGGCGGTGCTGCACCGCTTTGGTGAGATCACTGCC
The DNA here is from genome assembly GCA_032159915.1 of Mycobacterium sp. Classification (GTDB taxonomy): domain Bacteria; phylum Actinomycetota; class Actinomycetes; order Mycobacteriales; family Mycobacteriaceae; genus Mycobacterium. The sequence goes on along the minus strand of JAVHWH010000364.1, from coordinate 6,087 downwards.
GACCTCACGGGACGATTCGGTGGCACGGTGGTCAAAAGCACCGGCGACGGCCACCTCGCCACGTTCGACGGCCCGACGCAGGCCATCCGCTGCGCCGAGGCCCTGCGCGATGACGCCGAGACACTGGGCATCCAGATCCGCGCCGGCATCCACACCGGCGAGTGTGAACTGCTGGACGCGGACATCGGAGGACTCGCGGTACACATCGCGGCGCGGATCCTCGGCCAGGCCGGCGTCGGTGAAATCCTCGTATCCCGCACTGTGCGTGACCTGGTGGTCGGCTCGGGCACCGGCTTCGAGGACCGCGGCAGCGTCGAGCTGCGCGGCGTGCCTGGCACTTGGCAACTGCTGGCGGTCAACCGCCTCGGCCCGCGGGCGGGTTCGGCTGAGGCGGAACTGGCATCAATGCCCACTCCTGGCCGTCGGACGACGATGCGCCGATCGGATCGCGTTGTCGAGGTGATCGCGATGCGCGCACCCCGGCTTGTGCGCGGGCTGGCCCGCCTCGCCCCGATCACCGATCGCAGAAAAACAGCCGGAGTCAGCGCGCTCGGAGATGTTCTTTAGTTTGATCCGGTAAGACGCACCATTGGCGGCGAGACCAGCGGAATCGATAAGGCGATCGCCGAATTCGAGCGTCAAGCCGACTCCGGCGACGACGACGGCGGCTCTGGCGCTGTGGATAGCTGAGCGTTCTCTGCTGATCGCCGTGGCACAGTGCCTTCCATGGCGCAGCCCACGCCGTCGCTGTACGCGCTGGACCCGGCGCTACCCGTGCTCCTTCGGCCTGACGGCGCCGTGCAAGTGGGCTGGAGTCCGCGACGCGCCGTGCTGATCCGGCCGCCGCGCGGTGTGAGCGCCGTCAACCTAGCCAACGTGCTGCGGGCCATGCATTCGCCGGTGCCGATGAGCGAGCTGCGACGCCAGCCCAGTGGCCTGAACGACGGCGATTTACGCGATCTCATCCGGCAACTGGTGACAACGGGAGTCGCCACCCGCGGCGCCCGGCAGCGGTCGGCGCGGTCGGCGTCCATCCGGGTGCACGGCCGCGGGCCGCTGTCGGATCTACTGTCCGATGGGCTGCGGTGTTCGGGTGCGCGGGTCAAACAGAGCAACCAGCCGCACGCGGCCGTGACGTCAGCCGACGCCGACCTGGTGGTGCTCTCGGACAATCTCGTGGCCGATCCACGGATGCTGCGCGAGCTACACAGCCAGCGCGTCGCGCACCTCGCGGTGCGGGTCCGCGACGGCACCGGTCTGGTCGGGCCACTGGTGGTGCCCGGCATCACCAGCTGCCTCGATTGCGCTGACCTGCATCGCCGGGATCGCGACGCGGCCTGGCCCGCGGTGGCCGCACAATTGCGCGACACCGTCGGAGTGGCCGACCGGGCGACGCTGCTGGCCACCGCGGCGCTGGCGCTCAGCCAGGTCAACCGGGTGATCGGGGCGGTCCGCGGTCTCGATTGCGAGCCGCCCGCCTCCTTGAGCGCCACCCTCGAGTTCGACGTGCACGCCGGCTCGATCGTGGCGCGGCAGTGGCCGAAACATCCGCTGTGTTCCTGCTGACAGCAGCTGTTGCCACACCGCGAGGGCAAGTACAGCTGCGGCGTGCATGATGGAAGCGTGGCAGACATCAAACGCAAGGGCGCGGCGCGAAATGCGAAACTGGCCGGCCTGGCGGGCGGCATCGCGGGCCGTACCGCACTCGGGTTCGGCAAGCGGCTGGCCGGCAAGTCGCAGGACGAAGTCAACGCCGAACTCATGGAGAAGGCGGCCAAGCAGCTCTTCACGGTTCTCGGTGAGCTCAAGGGCGGCGCCATGAAGGTCGGCCAGGCGCTGTCGGTGATGGAAGCCGCGATCCCCGAGGAGTTCGGCGAGCCCTACCGCGAAGCGCTGACCAAGTTGCAGAAGGACGCGCCACCGCTGCCCGCCGACAAGGTGCATCGGGTACTCGACGCGCAACTGGGCACGAAATGGCGTCAACGGTTCTCCGAGTTCGACGACACCGCGGTGGCCTCGGCCAGCATCGGCCAGGTGCACAAAGGCGTATGGGCCGACGGCCGTGAAGTCGCGGTCAAGATCCAATACCCCGGCGCCGACGAAGCGCTGCGCGCTGACCTGAAGACGCTTCGCCGAATGATCAGTGTGGTCAAACAGCTGGCACCCGGCGTGGATGTCGAAGGCGTGGTCGACGAGCTGATCGAGCGCACCGAGATGGAGCTCGACTACCGGCTGGAGGCAGAGCATCAGCGCGCCTTCGCCAAGGCCTACGACGGTGACCCGCACTATCTGGTCCCGCGCGTGGTGGCCAGCGCCCCCAAGGTCGTGATCCAGGAGTGGATCGAGGGCATCCCGATGGCGGACATCATCCGCGAGGGCACCGTCGAACAGCGTGACCTGCTCGGAACCCGGCTGGCCGCCTTCATCTTCGACTCGCCGCGCCGGATCGAGATGATCCATGGCGACGCCCACCCGGGCAACTTCATGTTGATGCCGGACGGGAAGATGGGCGTCATCGACTTCGGGGCCGTAGCACCGCTGCCGGGCGGGTTCCCAGAAGAGCTCGGGGCGACGATCCGGCTGGCCCGCGATAAGAACTACGACCTGGTACTGCCAACGATGGAAAAGGCCGGGTTCATCCAGAAGGGCCAGCAGGTGTCGGTGCGCGACATCGACGAGATGCTGCGCCAGTACGTAGAACCCGTCGAGGTGGACGTCTTCCACTACACGCGGAAGTGGTTGCAGCGCATGACGTATCGTCAGCTGAACCAGGGCGTGGCGCAGATCAAGACGGCGCGGCAGATGGATCTCCCGCCCAAGCTGGCGATCCCGATGCGGGTGCTCGCCACGTCCATGGCGATTCTGTGTCAGCTGGATGCTCACGTGCCCACCCGGAAGATTTCCGAGGAGCTGGTTCCCGGGTTCGCCGAGCCTGACACGGCCACTGCTTGAGATTTGGTAGCCGCAAGGGTTTCGCTGCCTTAGGCGGCGATCTTGCGGGGGCGTCCACGGGGGCGCTTGCGCCTCACGACCGAGCCACGGTCGAGAATCTCGCCGCCCCACACTCCCCACGGTTCAGCGCGATTCAGTGCCTCCGCCAGGCATGCGCGTCGGACCGGGCAGTCGGTGCACAGCTCCTTGGCGCGCTCTAGATCGGACGGGCTGTCAGCGAACCACAGGTCGAGATCGCTGACGTGACAAGGCAACTCCGGCTGCTGCTGATCAGAGACTGTCGGTGTCGACATGTCTTGGTTCACCTGCTTCCTGGTCTGGCTGCGTGAGTGGGGATTGCGGACCAGTGGCGGTGTTGAACAAAAAATCGGCCACGGATCCGGGTGACTTCGGGTCCGTGACCATCTGGCGAGATTGTGGGCTTCCTAGGTAGGTAGAGCCCCAATCCACGGACGCTGGGTCTTGGCGGCGGCAATGTGCTTGTGCGCAGCCGCCGAGATGGCGGCATGGGCAGCGCGGCGGGAGCCAGCGACACCAGCCGGACGTACGTCGAATACGTTGACGGTGATCATGAGAGCTCCCTCCTTCGCTCGGCACGTGAGACTGCGCTTCGAGGTTAGATCGTAGCAGCGTAATGCGGCAAGCAATTTTCTGACCTGCGCTTATGCGCGGCTGCGGACGAGATCCAGCACATCGGGGCCGAATTGCTCGAGCTTGCGAGCGCCGATGCCCGGGATAGCGACCAGCGCGGCGTCGTCGGTGGGCAGCAGCTCGGCGATGGCGATCAGCGTGTTGTCGGTGAACACGACATAAGCCGGGACATTCATCCCCTTGGCAGTGCGCAGCCGCCAGTCCTTGAGCGCGAGCAGCAGCTCGTCGTCGATGTCGGCGGCGCACGTCTCGCAGCGGCGAAGCATGATCGCCGCGGGCGTGCCCAACTGGTTGTTGCAGATTCGGCAGCGCGACGCCGGGCCACTTTTGCGGCGGGGACGGTTCGGCGTCGGGTCAACCTTCGTCTGCGGCGACAGCCCGTTCAGGAATCGTGACGACTTGCGACTCTGCCGTCCGCCCGGGTTGCGGGCCAGCGCCCAGCTGATCGCCAAATGCACTCGGGCCCTTGTGATTCCGACGTAAAGCAGTCGACGTTCCTCTTCGACTGCCTCACTTTCGCCGCCGTGGGCGAGCGCGTGCGAGATGGGCAGCGTGCCGTCGGTCAAGCCGACTAGGAATACCGCGTCCCATTCCAGGCCCTTGGCGGCGTGCAATGACGCCAACGTGACGCCCTGCACGACGGGTGGGTGACGCGAGTCGGCGCGGGTCCGCAGCTCGGCAACCAGCTCGGTCAGGTTCAGCGCCGGCCGGAGGGTGACTTCTTCGTCGACCAGTTCGGCCAGTGCTACCAACGCTTCCCAGCGCTCACGGGCCCGTGTTCCAGTCGGGGGTTCGGCGGTCAGGCCTAGCGGTTCGAGCAGACCCCGGACGACGTCCGGCAGCGGCGATCGCGAGCGCGGCGAAGCCGGGCGCTGCGGGTCGCCGTCAGAGGGCAGCGGTACCGCGTCGGAAGCCGGCTCGTCGACTGCTCGGTTGGCCGCCCGCTGCAACGCCAGCAGCGCTTGCCGTATCTCCTGGCGGCTGAAAAAGCCCTCCCCGCCGCGGACCTGATAGGCGATGCCCGCCTCGGTCAGCGCCTCCTCGTAAGCCTCGGACTGCGCGTTGATCCGGTACAGCACAGCGATTTCCGACGGCGGCGTGCCGGCCTCGACGAGTCGGGATATAGATGCGGCCACCGCGGCGGCCTCGGCGACCTCGTCGGGGTAGTCGTGAAACGTCGGCTCCGGCCCGGCATCCCGCTGGCCCACCAGATGCAGCTTGCTGCCGGCGACCCGACCGCGCGCGGAGGCGATTACCCGGTTGGCCAGCGACACCACCTGAGGCGTAGACCGGTAGTCGCGCTCTAGCCGGACCACGGTCGCGTCCGGGAAGCGCCGGGAGAAGTCCAGCAGATAGCGCGGCGAGGCCCCGGTGAACGAGTAGATGGTCTGGTTGGCGTCGCCGACGACGGTGAGATCGTCGCGATCGCCCAGCCACGCCGACAACACCCGCTGCTGCAGCGGTGTGACGTCCTGGTATTCGTCGACGACGAAGCAGCGGTAGCGGTTCCGGAATTCTTCGGCGACCGCGGCGTCGTTCTCGATCGCGGCCGCGGTGTGCAGCAACAGGTCATCGAAGTCGAGTAGCGCAACACCGTCGCCGCGAGCCTTCAGCGACTCGTAGGCGGTGTACACCGCGGCCACCCGGGCGGCGTCCAGCGGCACATCGCGCGACGCCGCGGCCACGGCGTCGGGATACTGCTCCGGAGAGATCAGCGAGGCCTTGGCCCACTCGATCTCGCCGGCCACATCGCGCACGTCGTCGGTGCTCAGCTTCAGACCGGCGCTGGTGGCTCCGCGCGCGACGACCGCGAACTTGGTGTCCAGCAGTTGCCAGCCGGTGTCACCGACCACCCGCGGCCAGAAGTACCGCAGCTGCCGGTGCGCGGCGGCGTGAAACGTCACCGCCTGCACCGAACCGACGCCGGTCTGCGCGGCCGCGCCCAACGCCCGCAACCGAGCGCGCATCTCACCGGCGGCACGCTGGGTGAACGTCACCGCCAGCACCTGGCCTGCGGCGACATGTCCGGTCGCTACGAGCTGGGCGATGCGGTGGGTGATCGTGCGCGTTTTGCCCGTTCCCGCGCCCGCGAGCACGCAGACCGGACCGCGCGGAGCCAGGACGGCCTCGCGCTGCTCGTCGTCGAGTTCGGCAACCAAGGGGTCCGCGATCACCGGCATGGCGTCCATCTTGGCAGTGATCGCCGACATCCGTCCTGCAGCGCCACGCCGCGGCATAGAAGCGGACACGGGTTATGTTGAAGAGATTATGACTAACGATTCCATCACCATGTACAGCACGCAGTGGTGCGGCTACTGCCACCGGCTCAAGACGGTGTTGAAGTCGGCGGGCATTCCCTATGACGAGGTTGATATCGAGCAGGATCCGGCGGCGGCGGACTTCGTAGGCTCAGTCAACGGCGGAAACCACGTCGTGCCGACGGTGAAGTTTCCTGATGGCTCGACACTGACCAACCCCAGTGCC
>JAVHWH010000339.1:0-9610 GCA_032159915.1 Mycobacterium sp. | reverse complement strand
GTAGATCTCGCACGGAAGCGGATCGGGCAGCGCATTGCCGGCGGCCCGGTCATGAGCCGCGTCGAGCTGTGTCCAGGTCTCGTTCACATGGAACGTGCCACCGAACGCCTGCTCGGGTGTGACATTGCGGTCGCGCAGACGCGGCAACCGCCGCAACACCATGTTGACTTTGACCTGAGCGCCCGGCGCTGACGATGGTGCGGCGTCACCCAGCAGGCCGGCCAGTGCGGTCGGCGTGACCCCGGACAACAGAAACCGGGCACGCACAACATGCTCGTCGTCGTGCCGGCGATAACGCACCTCACCGCTCGGGTCGACCCGGTAAGCCTCTGCGTCGGTGACGATCTCGGCGCCGTGGGCGGTCGCGGCGGTGGCCAGCGCCGCGCTGACTCCGCCCATCCCGCCGATCGGGACGTTCCAGTCGCCGACCCCGCCGCCGAGCAGGTGGTACAGAAAGCAGACGTTCTGCTGCAGCGACGGGTCGTCGAGCTTGGCGAAATTCCCGATCAGCGCGTCGGTCGCCACCACACCGCGCACCAAGTCGTGATCGAGTGCGTCGGCGATTGCGGCGCCGATCGGCCGGTCAATCATGTCGTGCCACGCCGCGGCCGCATCTGGGTGGGCCGCGACAACTGCGGCGCGGGCCTGTTCGCGGGTGCGCAGCGGCTCCAGCAATGTGGGCCACAGTCGTTCGGTGACCAGCCGGCAGCGCCGGTAGAACTCAGCGAAGCGGTGCTCGTCGCCGTCGGCGCCGATCGCATCGAACGTGCATCGCCGGCCGACCAGCAGGCCGGTGCGCCCGGCCGTCACAGGGTCGGGGGTGTACGACGAATACGGCCGTGGTGCAAGCCTTACCGTCGCGCCGAGATCGTCGAGGATGGCCTGCGGCAGCAGGCTCACCAGATAGGCATACCGCGACAACCGGGCCGGCACGCCGTCGAACACCTGCGCCGACACCGCGGCGCCGCCGACGTGCGTCAGCCGCTCCAGCAGTTGCACCCGCTGCCCGGCGCGGGCCAGGTATGCCGCGGCGACCAGACCGTTGTGCCCGCCGCCCACGATGATCGCGTCGACGTCACGCGAGGTCATCACTCAGTTCAGGTAGCCCTCGACCTCGTCGGCGGGCCGCACCTCGGCCTCGCCCGGATCGCCACCGGTTTCGCGCAGTGCCCGGCGCTGCCGCAGCAGGTCCCAGCACTGGTCGAGTTGGACCTCGAGTTGGCGCAGCCGATTGTGTTCCTCGGACTCGCTGATCTGGCCCTGCTGAAGTTGCTCGCGAAGCGCCTTCTCTTCGGCGACGAGCTCGTTGATCCGCGACAGTGCGTCGGTATCTTGTGTCACGACTCAAGTGTGCCCGATCGTGACCCGACTAGGGTCACCTGCGTGTCAACCAAACCTGAAATCCAGTTTCCCAACGGCCCGGCGCCGGCTCAACTCGTCATCGAAGACCTCACGGTCGGCGACGGTCCCGAAGCCGTGCCCGGCGGCACCGTCGAGGTGCACTATGTCGGCGTCGACTACGACTCCGGCGAGGAGTTCGACAGCTCGTGGAACCGTGGCCAATCCATCTCGTTTCCGCTGCAGGGCCTCATTCAGGGCTGGCAGGACGGCATCCCGGGAATGAAGGTCGGCGGCCGCCGTCAGCTGACCATCCCGCCGGAGCAGGCCTACGGACCGGCCGGTTCGGGGCATCAGCTGTCCGGCAAGACGCTGATCTTCGTCATCGACCTGCTCGGAGCTCGCTAGGCCGTCGGTCAGCTCGGCGGCGGCAGCTGCAGCAGCAGACGTGCTCCGCCGAGCGGGCTTTCTTGTAGCGACGCCATGCCGCCGTGCAGGTGCGCCTGTTGGGCTACCAATGCCAGACCGAGCCCCGAGCCTGAGTGCGATGCGGTGGAGCCCCGAGAGAACCGCTCGAACACCACCTGGCGTTCCGCCTCGGGCAGTCCGCTGCCGTTGTCGTCGACGGCGATTTCCACACCGGCCCGCGAGCTGACTGCGGACAGCTGCACCCTGGTCGCGCCGCCGTGCTTGACGGCGTTGGCGATCGCGTTGTCCACCGCGAGCCGCAGCCCGGCGGGCAGTCCGACGATGATGCAGGTCGGCGAAGGCGCCAGCGACACGTCGAGGTCGGGGTAGATGCGCATCGCGTCGTGCGCCGCGCGGTCGAGCAGCTCAGTGATGTCGACCGGCACGTGATCCTCCGAGGTCGACAGTTCTCCTTGAGCCAGCCGTTCGAGCGCGGAAAGCGTTGACTCGATCCGTGTTTGGGTGCGGATCACGTCGTTGAGCACTTCTTTGCGCTGCTCGTCGGGAAGGTCGAGAGTGGCCAGCACCTCGAGGTTGGTCCGCATCGCGGTCAGCGGCGTGCGCAGCTCATGGGAGGACACCGCCGCGAAGTCGCGCGCCGAGGTCAGCGCCTCGATGGTGCGGTTCTGCTCGTCCCAGATCCTTTGCAGCATGCCGCGCATGGCCTCGGCGATCTCCACGGCCTCGCTGGCGCCGCGTACCTGGACTTGCGGATTCTCGTCGCCGGCGTTGATCGACCGGGTCTGCTGGGCCAAGCGTTTGAACGGCCGCACCGCGAAACTGGCTAGCACCCAAGCGAATACGGCCGCCGCGGCAATCGAGAACAGACAGATCAAGATCACCCGGCGATGCAGATTGTTGGTGTCGGCGACGGTGGCGTCATAGGTAGCGCCGACTTCCACCAACATCGGGTGTGGTACCGGGATGTTCACCGTGCGGACCCGGTAGCGGACCCCGTTGACGTAGGTGTCGGCGTACCCGGCCGGCAGCTGGGGCAGCGTGACGGTGGTGTTCGACGTGACGGCGCCGTTGACGTGGCGCACCGTGATGACCGCGTCCTGATCGTTGGGCGACTTGGGAATCTGGCCGAGCCCGCGGGGCAAAAACGGGATCGCGAAACCCGCCGCCTCGTCGAGACGGCGATCCAGCCGTTCCTTGCGGTCGTTGGTAATGCCGAACCAGACGACGACGCCGACGATGAGCACCGGGATGGCCGCGCCGATGACGGTCGCGACGACCACGCGGGCGCGCAACGACGGCGTGCGGGTCAGGATCCTTGACAAGAAATTCATGTTCGTCCTTCGTCACTGCATACGCAGTACGAACCCCACACCACGGACGGTGTGCAGCAGGCGCGGGCCGCCACCGGCTTCCAGCTTGCGGCGCAGGTATCCGATGAATACGTCCACGACATTGGTGTCCGCGGCGAAGTCGTATCCCCACACCAATTCCAGCAGCTGTGCGCGCGACAACACCGCCGTCTTGTGCTCGGCCAGCACGGCCAGCAAATCGAACTCACGCTTGGTGAGGTCGACGTCGACACCGTTGACCCGGGCGCGGCGGCCTGGGATGTCGACCTCCAAGGGGCCCACGGCGATGGTCTCCGACGACGAGGTCGCAGTGGAGCCGCGGCGCCGCAGCAGTGCCCGTACCCGCGCCACCAACTCAGCCAGCACGAACGGCTTCACCAGATAGTCGTCGGCGCCGGCCTCGAGACCGGCCACCCGGTCGTCGACCGAGCTACGGGCGGACAGCACACATACCGGCACATCGTTGTCCATCGCCCGCAGCGCCGTGACCACGCTCACGCCGTCGAGTATCGGCATGTTGATGTCGAGCACGATCGCGTCCGGCCGATTCTCGGTGGCGCTGCGCAGCGCTTCGGCGCCGTCGACCGCGGTCGCCACCTCGAAGCCGGACAACCGCAGTCCGCGCTCCAACGAGGCGAGCACGTCGGAGTCGTCGTCGACAACCAAAACCCGAGGCGAGGCCCCACCAGCGTCCATGTCGCCAATGATGCCTGATATTGCCCGTAGCTGTGGGAACCCCGCCGCGGAGGTCAGGTCCAGTACAGCGTCCGTGCGGCGGGCAGTGTCTGGGCCAGCTCAGCCTCGAACCAAGTGCGCATCTCAGCCATCGTTTCCTTGGGGTAGACGAACTTGGTGGAGCCGTACTTACCGAACTTCCGGGTCCGGGCCTGTTCGTCCATCTCGAGTTTCGTGTTCGGATACCAGCCCTGCAGAACGTCTTTGCTGGACGGGGTGAAGCGATGGGTGATGCACTCCACGGTCAGGTCGACGTCGGTGACATCGGCGAGCGCGTCGGCCACCTCATGCAGCAGGGCCCGGTAGCCGTCCTGCCATCCCGCGATCGGCATGATCGGCGCGATCGTCAAACCGACGCGGTAGCCGGCCCGCGCCAATCGGCCCAGGGCCGCGATGCGTTGCGGTAGCCGGGCGGTACCGCCTTCGAATCGTCGCGCGATGTCCGCCGCGTTGACCGATACCCGCACGCGGGTCCGCCTGTGGTGAGCGAGGTCGAGCAGTGGTGCGACATCGTCGAACTTGGTGGTGAATCGCAGACCGACCGGGGCCGGCCACTCGTGGGTGCCGACATGCGCGATGGTCGCGGACAGCGATCCGGTCAGGTGCTCCAGCGCCAACGGGTCGGTGTAACAGGATGCTTCGAACGTGGTTCCCTCGCCGGCCCGATCAGGCGACGACGACGTGATCGTGCCACGGCCGACATAGTCGTCCATTGCGGACAGGATGTCGGGCAAGTTGGCATACACCCGGGTGATCGGCGGCCCCGACAGCGAGCCCGCCAGGTAGCAGTACTGGCAGTGGGCGGGGCAGCCTTCGGCCAGGTCGATCCGCCAGTCGGCGCTCGGCGGGATCGGTTGGAGCTTCAGTTTGCCCGGGGGCGCCACCACGACCGCGAGTGTGCGTTTGGCCAGCGCGTAGGTGGCGCGGTCGTTGTCGGCGCGCAACGGCGGCAGCCGGTCACCCCGCAGGACGTCGATGTCGGCGACGCCGGCGGCTTCACAGCGCGCGACGATGTTGGCACCGTGCGGGGTCTCCGCGGCCGAACGGGTCACCAGCACGCGGGCCGGTGTCCACAGCGTGGGTGATTTCCGGGCTGGCGCGGTGGTAGGCATCGTGTTCTGTAACGCCAGGCAGGTGCCGGGAATTCCGTTCGGCATGCTGCGGCGGTTCGATGTCGAAGACAGACAAGACGTTTGGCTGCAGCCCCCAGCGGCAATGACGCTGCGGTGAGCGGGCGGCAAGCGGACCTCGAAGCGGTGGCGCGTCGGGTGTTCGGCTGGCCGCAGATACGTCCGCGGCAGCTCGAGGCGATGCAGGCGACGCTGGCCGGCCGCGACGTGTTGGCCGTGATGCCGACCGGGTCCGGCAAATCCGCGATCTACCAGGTGCCCGCTGTTTTGATCGACGGGCCGACGGTGGTGGTTTCTCCGCTGATCGCCCTCCAGCAAGACCAGATCGCTCAACTCAGGGATGCCGGGGCGCCCGAAGCGGTGGCGATCAATTCCCGGCAACGGACCAGTGACATAAAACAAAGTTGGGCGGCGGTGCGCCGGGACGAAGCCGAATACATCTTCCTGGCTCCTGAGCAACTGGCGAACGATGAGGTCATCGATGAACTCCGGGTCGCCGGGGTGTCGCTGTTCGTCGTCGACGAGGCGCACTGTGTGTCGGCGTGGGGGCACGACTTTCGGCCGGACTACCTCCGCGTCGGCGACGCCGTCGACCGGCTCAACCGGCCGCCTGTGGTGGCGCTGACCGCCACAGCGTCACCGGTGGTGCGGCGCGAGATCATCCAGCATCTGCGCCTGGGTGATCCCGTCGTCGTCGCCGCCGGCTTCGACCGGCCCAACATTCGACTCGAAGTTCAACGCGTGCAGGGTGATTCGGACAAACGGTCGGCCGTCCTGGCGCTAGTGGCCGGACTCGACGGACCCGGTCTGCTGTATACGGCGACCCGTAAGGACGCCGAGTTCTATCCGGCCGAGCTCAGTGGCGTGGGCCGCTCGGCGGCCGCGTATCACGCCGGTCTGAAAGCGCGCGAGCGCGATGAGGTTCATCGCGGGTTCCATTGCGGCGACTTCGATGTGGTGGCGGCCACGTCGGCGTTCGGCATGGGGATCGACAAGGCCGATGTGCGCTTTGTCGTACATGCCTCGGCGCCCGACTCGCTGGACAGTTATTACCAGCAGATCGGCCGGGGCGGTCGCGATAATGCCGATGCGCTAGCCAAGCTCTTCTACCGCCCGGAAGACTTGTCGCTGGCCAAGTATTTCATCGGGCAGTCAGCCGACGAGGAGCTGTTGAGCCGGGTGCACCGGGCGCTGTGCGGCGGCACGCCGAAGCGACTGAAAGATCTCCGAACCGAACTCGACGTTGCGAGAGGCCGGCTCACCTCGGCAGTCAACCTCCTCGAGCAGGCCCGCACCGTAACATCCTCTGCCAGAGGGTTTCTCGCTTCGGAGAGCGATACGCCTGCGGCGGTGCGACGTGCCGTCGAGATCGCCGAGTCGGCCGAACGAGTGGACCGCACCCGGATCGAGATGATGCGGGGGTACGCAGAAACCCGCGACTGCCGGCGTCGCCTGCTGTTGGGCTATTTCGGCGAGACGCTCGATGGTCCTTGCAACAACTGCGATCGATGCAGCGCGCACGCCGCCGACGGACAGCAGGAAACCGAGGAGTCCGCGCTGGCGGCCGGGACCGCCGTGAAACACCGGGAATGGGGTGACGGTGTCGTCATGAGCGGCGAATCCGACCGCGTCACAGTGCTCTTCGACGACTACGGCTACCGCACCCTGCTGGCCGACGCGGTCGGTGAACGAGGCATCCTGCGGGTCGTCGACTGAGCGCCGCCCTGTTAGCACAGTCCGATGTCGCGGTAGCGCCGCAACCGGGTCGCCATCCGATCCGGGCCGGGCACCGCCCGAAGCGCGGCCAGCTCCCCGGCGATCGCCGCGGACAGCCTGGTGGAGAACTCCACCGGTTCATCGGCGGCGTCGGGATGCTCTGGCACGACGGCGTCGACGATGCCGGAGGCCAGCAGGTCCACCGAGCGGACGCCCTGGGCAGCCGACAGTTCCGCGGCGTGCTCGGTGTCGCGGAACACGATTGCGCTGGCGCCTTCCGGTGGCAGCGGCGCCAGCCAGCCGTGCAGCGCCGCCAAGACGCGGTCGGCGGGCACCATCGCCAGCGCCGGCCCGCCGCTGCCCTGGCCGAGCAGCACCGACACCGTCGGAGTGTCCAACGTGACGAGCTCAGCCAGGCAGTGGGCGATCTCACCGGCCAGCCCGCCCTCCTCCGCGTCGGCTGACAGCGCGGGCCCGGCCGTGTCGATCGCCAGCACCAGCGGCAACCGGAGGCCGGCGGCCAGCGTCATGCCGCGCCGGGCCTCCCGCAGCGCGGCCGGCCCGACCAGCCCACCGGCCACCCGCTGCTGGCCGAGCAGCACCGCGGGCTGCCCTTGGAAGCGGGCCAGCGCCAAGAGCATCGTCGCGGCTTCACCCAGCGCGGTACCCGATAGCACCACCTGGTCGCTGCAGCCGTGCCGCAGCAGGTGTTGTACGCCGGGCCGGTCCGGCCGCCGTGACGCCAGGATCGAGTCCCACGCCGGGAGGTCGGGTAAGGGCTCCGGACGGCCCGCCGGCTCCGGCGCCGGGCCCGGGTCGTCGGCGACGACGGTCAGCGCCCGGTCGAGGATGTTGCGCAGTTCCGCCAGCGGCACCACGGCGTCGATCACCCCGTGCCGCTCCAGGTTCTCGGCGGTCTGGACGCCGGACGGGAACGGCTCGCCGTAGAGCTGCTGGTAGACCCGCGGACCCAGGAAACCGATCAGCGCGCCCGGTTGGGCGAAGGTGACGTGGCCCAGCGACCCCCACGACGCGAAGACCCCGCCGGTGGTCGGGTGGCGGAGGTAGACGAGGTAGGGCAGGTGCGCCCGCTTGTGCAGCGTGACCGCCGCCGCGATCTTGACCATCTGCAGGAACGCGACCGTCCCCTCCTGCATCCGGGTGCCCCCCGAGCTCGGCGACGCCAGCAGCGGTAGCCGCTCGTCGGTGGCGCGCTGTATCGCGACCGTGATCCGCTCGGCCGCGGCGACACCGATCGAGCCGGCCAGGAAGTCGAACTCGCAGACCACGACGGCCACCCGGCGACCGAGCACCCGCCCCTCGCCGGTCAGCACCGACTCGTCGTAACCGCTGGAGGTCCGAGCCTCGGCCAGCTCACGGGCATAGGACTGACTCGTCGGGATCGCCAGCGGCTCGGTGTCCCAGCTGACGAACGATCCCTCGTCGAGCACGGCGTCGCGCAGTTGCTCCGTCTTGATCCGGCTCACCTGGCCGAGGCTACTGATCAGCCGGGCGCGAGGGTCTGCTGATCTGCGTCGAACAGCGATACGGGATCCAGAAGTACACCGGTGTCCTCGACGTAGCGGTCCCACAGCACCAGCAGCTCGGCCAGCTTGTCGGGGTTCGACGCGGCCAGGTCGTCGATCTCCCCGGGGTCAGCGGACAGGTCGTACAGCTGCCAGACCCCCGGGCCGTACGGCTCGGGCAGGTGGATTGCTTTCCAGTCACCCTGCCGGATGGCGCGGCGGCCGAACAACTCCCAGCCGGTGGCGGTGAGGTCATCGTGCACCGACTCCGCTTGCCCTGACAGGTACGCCAACAGCGACCGGCCGCGGATGGGCGCCACCTCGCGCCTTCGGTATTCGGTACCGGGGTGTGCGACGCCGGCGAGTTCGAGCACGGTCGGGGCAATGTCCATCACCGTGCTGAACGCGGTGCCGATCTGCCGCTGACGACCGAATCCGGGCCAGGTGACGAACCCCACCACCCGGATGCCACCCTCGGTGGTGAAGGCCTTGTGCAGGCGTGACGGCGCGGTGGCGGCCTGTGCCCAGCGCGGGCCGTACCAGAGGAACGAGTTGGCCGCTCCGGCGTTGTCGAGGCTGTTGTCCCAGTTCTTTTCGATCTCCGCGGCGATCAGGCCACCGAGGATCGGCATCGCCTCGACGATCGCACCTTCAGCGCCGTTGTCGGACAGGAAGATCACGACAGTGTTGTCCAGTTCGCCGGTCTCGGTCAGGTAGTCGACCACCTTGCCGATGTTGTAGTCCATCCGGTCGACCATGGCGGCATAGACCTCCATGGTGCGGGCCGAGAGGGCCTGTTCGTCCGCGGTCAGGTCGGACCACTCCGGCGCTCCGTCGGCGACGACGGGGTGCGCGGCGACGTCGGAGCCGACCAGCCCGAGCCGCCGCAGCGCGGCCAGTCGCTGTTCGCGCAGGGCGTCCGGACCGGCGTCGTAGCGACCGCGATACTTCGCGATGGTCTCCTCGGGCGCCTGCAACGGCCAGTGCGGCGCCTGAAACGGCAGGTACGCGAAGAATGGCTGGTCGGCATCGGTGCGTTCGCGGAAATAGCGCAGCAGCGTGTCGGCGTAGAAGTCAGAGGAATAGAAGTCGTCGTCGACCGTGACGAACTGGTCGTCCTCGGTGTAGCGCGACAGCGCGGGCAGGAAGTCGCCGGGGACATTGCCGTAATGGCTTGCGCCGCCGGGCAACAGCGCAAACGATCGGTCGAAGCCGCGGGCCCAGGGCGTCCTGTCGATGGTGTTGCCGAGATGCCACTTTCCCGCCATCAGCGTCAGGTATCCGGCGTCACGCAGCAATTCGGGTAATGCGACCACGCGGTCATTCAGATAACCCTCGTAGCCGGGCGGGCCCTGAAAGCCCGGCGGTGTGACTTCCAGCATGGTGC
>JAVHWH010000332.1:0-15620 GCA_032159915.1 Mycobacterium sp. | reverse complement strand
CCAGATCTCCATCGTGCCGGTCAGCGGCCCGGCCACTGCCCATCGAACGCCCTGCGCTCCGCGATCCTGGGTGACCTCCAGCCGCAGATCGGGCCACCATCGCCGCCAGTTGGACGGATCGCCCACGCTGGCGCCGATGCGCACCGGGTCTGCCGCGACATACGTCTGGTCGGCAATTTGAACGCTGTGCACGCGCACTAGCTTCACATATCCGGCTCACCCCGTAGCTGTACCCCTTGATCGCCTGTCCAACAACGGGCCCGGCGAATTGGTCTCGTCAACCGATAGGCTGGCTTTTCGTTGTTCGCCTGATGTCATTGAAGCGAGGTCAGAAGAGTGCGCGAATTAACTGTTCCCGCCGGTTTCACCGTTGGCGAGAACGACAACATCGTGTCGACGGTGTTCGAGCATGAGCGCGATGACCCCGACGCGGTGATCTATCAGCGCCTGGTCGACGGCACCTGGACCGACGTGACGTGCGCGCAGGCGGCGACTCAGATTCGGGCGAGCGCATTGGGTTTGATTGCCGAAGGAGTGCGCCCCGGCGACCGGGTGGCCATTTTCTCCGCCACCCGCTACGAGTGGGCGATTCTGGACCACGCCATCCTCGCCGCCGGTGCCGTCACCGTCCCGATCTACGAGACGTCGTCGGCTGAGCAGGTGCGCTGGGTGCTCAGCGACTCCGGCGCAGTGCTCGCGTTCGCCGAAACCGACGCGCACGCGACGATGGTCTCCGAGTTGGCCGGCGAGCTGCCCGAACTGCGGCGGGTGTTGCACATCGACGGCTCGGGCCCGAAGGCCCTCGATCAACTCGAGCAGAAAGGCGCATCGGTCGACCCAGCCGAGCTCGTCGCGAGGGTCGAGGCGTTGCGCAGCGACGACCCGGCGACGCTGATCTACACCTCGGGCACCACCGGTCGCCCGAAGGGTTGCCAGCTGACGCATGGGAACTTGTTCTACGAGACCCGCGGCACCAAAGAGGTGCTCCCGACGCTGCTGACAAAGGGCGAGCGGCTGCTGGTGTTCCTGCCGCTGGCCCATGTGCTGGCCCGCGCACTGACGCTGTGCGCGTTCCACAACAAGGTCGTCGTGGGGTTCACCAGTGACATCAAGAATCTGGTGCCGATGTTCGGAGTGTTCAAGCCGACGATCGTGGTGTCGGTTCCGCGGGTGTTCGAGAAGGTCTACAACACCGCCGCGCAGAACGCCGCCAGTGACGGCAAGGGCCGTATCTTCGAGATGGCCGCGCAGACCGCGGTCGACTGGAGCCAAGCATTGGATCGCGGCGGCCCGGGGATGCTGCTACGGATCAAGCACGCGGTGTTCGACAGGCTCGTTTATCACAAACTGCGCGCCGCGCTCGGCGGTGACTGCCATGCATCAATTTCCGGCGGCGCACCGCTTGGCGCCCGGCTGGGCCACTTCTACCGCGGCGTGGGACTGACCGTTTACGAGGGCTACGGGCTCACCGAGACCAGCGCGGCGATCACCGTCAACCAGGTGGGCGCGCTGAAGATCGGAACAGTCGGCAAGCTTGTGCCGGGCAACAGCATGCGCATCGCCGATGACGGCGAGCTGTTGCTGCGCGGAGGCGTGGTGTTCCACGGCTACTGGCACAACGAGCAGGCCACCAACGAGTCCTTCGAGGACGGCTGGTTCAAAACCGGCGACCTGGGGGTTGTGGACGAGGACGGGTTCTTGACGATCACCGGTCGCAAGAAGGAAATCATTGTCACCGCCGGTGGAAAAAATGTTGCCCCCGCCGTCTTGGAAGACCGGCTGCGGTCCAACCCGCTGATCAGCCAGGCGATGGTGGTCGGGGACGCCAAGCCGTTCATCGGCGCATTGATCACCATCGACCCCGAGGCCATCGAGGGATGGAAGCAGCGCAACGGCAAATCCGCCGGGTCGTCAGTGGCTGAGCTGGCCAATGACCCTGATCTGCTGGCGGAGGTCGACGCGGCTGTCAAGCAGGCCAATCTGGCTGTGTCGCATGCGGAGTCGATTCGCAAGTTCCGCATCCTGCCGGTCGATTTCACCGAGGACACCGGGGAGCTGACTCCGACGATGAAGGTGAAGCGCAAGGTGGTCGCCGAGAAGTTCGCCGACGACATTGAGGCGATCTACGACAAGGGCTAGCTGCGGATCAGGTCGGACAGTCGCCCGGCCAGGGCGTCCCACCGCCACTGCGTGGTGACCCACTCCCGCCCGGCGGCGCCCATCGCGGCGGCGCGATCCGGGTCGTCGAGCAACTCGCTGACGGCATCGGCGACCTGCTGCACCGAACGACCGTCGACCACTAGCCCAGTCTTGTTGTGCTGCACGGTTTCTGGCGCCCCGCCTGAAGATCCAGCGATGACCGGCACGCCGGTGGCCGATGCCTCCAGGAACACGATGCCGAGTCCCTCGACGTCCAGTCCGGCGCCGCGGGTGCGACACGGCATGGCGAACACGTCGGCCATCGCGTGATAGGCGGGTAGATCGGCCGACGGGACTCCGCCGGTGAAGGTGACATGATCGGTGACGCCGAATCGCCCGGCCAGCCCGCGCAGCGTGTCCAGATACGGGCCACCCCCGGCGATGACCAGCGCAGCGCCGCTCACCCGTTGCCTGATCGAGGGCAGCGCCCGGATCAGCATGTCCTGGCCCTTGCGCGGCACCAAACGGGACAGGCAGACCACGGTAGGCCGCTGGCCGAGTCCATGGCGGGCGCGCATCTCGCTGCGACTGGCCGGGTCTGGGCGGAATCGCTCACTGTCGACACCCGGCGGCAGATGCTCCAGCCCGGCATTAGGTCCGAAGGCTGAGGCGAACCGCCCTCGCGTGTAACGGCTGACATAGGTGACGACGTCGCTGTCGTCACCGATGCGGCGCAGCACCGACCGGACGCCCGGCAGCATCGACCACCCGACCTCGTGGCCGTGTGTACTTGCCAGCACGCGGCTCGCACCGGCGTTACGGGCTCGTGCCGCCAGCAGACCCAGGGGCGCGGCGGCGCCGAACCAGACGGTGTCGATGCCATGCTCGCCGATCAGCCTTCGCATCCGGGCGTCGACGGTGGGTACCGGCAGCATCAGCGTTCCGGGATGGCGCACGACTTGGTATCCGGCGGTTGTGGCGTCGAAGGCGTCGGCGTCCTTCCACTGCGGCGCGTACACCGTGAGCGTGTGCTCCCCGGTGGCGGCCAACCGGGTCACCAAATCGACCAGATAAGACTGGATGCCGCCGCGACGAGGCGGAAAGTCGTTGGTTACCAGCAGGACCCGAGACACCTACGAAGGCTAGCCCGACACCGCAGCCCTTAGCGCCCGGCCTGACGGCCCAGCCACTGCTGCCACTCGGCGACTATCTCCACCGGGTCGCTGCCGAGCACACGGCGTACGGCGGTAGGCAGATCGGTGTGCCGGTCGCCGCAGGCCGCCTGGTAGAACGTCCGCAGCACCGGCAGCCCGCGGGTGTTGGCGACGAAGAGTGCGAACAGCCAGGCGCGGTCATAGGCCTGCGACCGCGATAGCCCGGGCCCGGTCAGCTCAGCATCGGACGGCAAGGCGGTGGGAGGGGCGATTTCCGACAGCGGGGTCTGCGGCCTTGCCACGTAGTCGGCAACGCCTTCGGTCAGCCATCGAGGTGCATCGAGTGCGGTGTCGGCGCGGGCCGCGTAGTGAAAGAGCTCGTGGGTCAAGACAATTCGCAGTGCGCGCTCACTCATCTTCGCTGCGCCGGGCGCAAAGACGATCCGCTGGCCCAACGCCACCCCCTGAGCCGGATCGACCCGGTCAGCGACGGCGATCGCTGCGATGTCGGCCCACTGTCCAGCCGGTCCACCACCGGCCTTCGCCTCGAACTGGTGCTGTGAGCCGGTAGCGACGACGTCGATCTCGCGGGGCCAGTCGGTACCCCAGAAGTGCTCGACGGCGTCGATGGCCTGGCCGATATCCGATCCGACGCGAGTCAGCAGACCTTGCTGGCTCGGGCCACCGAGGTTGGTGGTCCGCAGCACGCGGTCGCCGACCTCCAGGCGCTGCGCGGCGACAGACGGAGGCTGAGGTTGCGACGACGCAGACTTGCCGGCGGGCCCGGCCGCCAGATAGCCGCCGACCACCAACTCGGCGAGCAGCAGGCAGCCCAGCAGCCGGCGCCCGGCGTTAGTAGCGGCGGGCGTCGTAGATCGGGCCGGAGGAGTTCATCGGTACCACCCGCACCGGCACACCGTAGGTCGACGAGTGGACCATCAGGCCGTCACCGATGTAGAGGCCGGCGTGCGAGGCGTCGGAGTAGAAGGTCAGCACGTCGCCGGGCTGCAGATCCGACAGCGACACCGGCTGCCCGCCATGGGCCAGCGCCTGGCTCGAGTGTGGCAGCGCGATGCCGGCCTGCTGGAACGCCCACATCACCAGCCCCGAACAATCGAAGCCGCCCGGCGCGGCGCCACCCCAGGTGTAGGGCGCACCCACCTGGGTCAGCGCGGCCTGGACGGCGACCGCGCCCTGCGCGGTACCGGGTCCGGAACCACCGGGCTGTCCGCCGCCCGGCGGTAGCGCGTCGGGAGCAGGGCCGGGCGCAGCGGCCATCGCTGCCGGCGGCGGGGGCGGCCCGGGCGCGGCCAGGGCGGTGCGCTCAGGCGGGCTCAACGCGAGGTACTGCGACTTGACGATGCCGATCTGCAGTTGCAGCCGGCTCTGCTTGGACTGCAGGCTCGCGCGCACCGAGGCGGCCTGTTCGGCCGCGGTCTTGGCCTCAGCGGCCGACTTCGCGGACTGCGTCTCGGCTTTGGCGGCCTCTTCACGGCTGGCGCGGTAGGCGGCCATCTGCGTCAGCATCGCGGTGGAGATCACCCGCGACACCGACAGCTTGCTGATCAGCTGCTGTGGCGACTCGGCGGTCATGATCGCGTTCATGCCGTCGGTGCGGCCACCCATGTACATCGCGGCGGCAAACTTGTCGACGTCGGTCTGGAAGGTTGCCAACCGCGTTTTCGCGGCGTCCGCGGCGGCGGTGTCATCGTTGTGCTTCTTCTCAGCGGCCTGTTGCGCGGCCAGCTTGTTGTTGAGCTCGAGCTGGGCGCTGTGCATTGCTTCGGTGGTCTGCTCGGCTTGCCGTGACAGCTCATTGAGCTTTGCCATCGCGTCGTTAGCCGGGTCGGCCAGCACATTGCTGGATGTCACTCCAGAGAGGACGACGAATCCGGCTAACGCTCCGAGGGCCAAGCGTTGGGCGATACGCAACGACGCGCGTTCGCTTTTCAGCCATTTTCGCAAAAGTTTGCATCCTTAAAACCCTGTCGGCATGACAGCCGGATCTGCTTTAGGTCTCAGATAGGTTACGAAAAGGGTTCGAGCTTGTCCAACTCTGAGTTATTAAGAAATCAGCAAGATTTCAAGCTAACGCCGTTAGGCAACGCCGGGCCGGTGCCGATGGATGGGCACCAGACGCAGTCGTGGTGCCATCCCCGCGTCGGCCAGCACCTCGAGTGCAACGCGTTCATCTTCCAGCAAAGTTTCCGGTACCCCGAGTATCACGCTGACGACGCAATCACGGCATCCGGGACCGCGCACCGCACAGTCTTCACAGTCGATGACCACCGGCTCTGTCGAATCGGGCGGAGCTGACGCCGCCCGTCCGGGCTCGCTACTGAGGGCCATCTGGTTGCCCCTTTCCGTCGTGTTGGTCAACCTTGTCCGTCACGCTAACCGCGGGCACCGACAACTTTTTCTGCACTCGTGGTCACCGGCCGCTTCCTCCTTGGGAGCGACGCGCCGCGGTGAAGTCCCGGTCATGTCGGTGTGAGTGATTAACGTCGCCGCCATGGGCGCGCCCGGTGCGGAGCAGTTGAGCCTCCCCGACTTGGACGAGGCTACCGAAATATCCCTGCGCGAAACGACTTTCGTCGTTGTCGACCTGGAAACCACCGGCGGCCGGATGAATGGCCGCGACGGCAAGGACGCTGACGCCATCACTGAGATAGGGGCGGTGAAGGTCCGCGGCGGCGTAGTGCTGGGTGAGTTCGCCACTTTGGTCGACCCGGGGCGCAGTATTCCGCCGCAAATCGTTCAACTGACCGGCATCACCACGGCCATGGTGTGCGATGCGCCGACCATCGCCGCGGTGCTGCCGATGTTTCTGGAGTTCGCCCACGGTGCGGTGCTGGTCGCCCACAACGCGCGATTCGACATGGGATTTCTGCGGGCTGCCGCCGATCAGTGCGGCATCCGGTGGGCCAGGCCGCAGACGCTGTGCACCGTTCAGTTGGCCCGTCGCGTGCTCAGCCGGGAAGAGGCACCCAGCGTGCGGCTGGCCGCCCTGGCGCGGTTGTTCGCTGTCAGCAGCGAGCCGACCCACCGGGCCCTCGACGATGCCCGGGCCACCGTCGAAGTGCTGCACGCGCTGATCGAACGGGTGGGCAACCTGGGCGTGCACAGCTACGCCGAGCTGCGGTCCTACCTGCCGAATGTGCCGCCGGCGCAACGCCGTAAACGGGTTCTCGCCGAGGGCCTGCCGCGCCGGCCGGGAATTTACCTGTTCCACGGACCAGCAGACGAGGTTCTCTACGTCGGTACGGCAATCAACTTGCGGCGCAGGGTAAGTCAGTACTTCAACGGGTCAGATCAGCGCACCCGGATGAAGGAGATGGTGGCGCTGGCCACCAGGGTCGAGCACGTCGAATGCGCGCACGCGCTCGAGGCCGGCGTCCGGGAGCTGCGGATGCTGAGCGCCCACGCCCCGCCCTACAACCGCCGCTCGAAATTCCCGCAACGCTGGTGGTGGCTGGTACTGAGCGACGAAGCGTTCCCGCGATTCTCGCTGGTGCGCTGCCCACGCCACGACCGGGCAGTCGGTCCGTTCCGGTCGCGTGCCGACGCCGCCGAGACCGCCGATCTGCTGGCCCGCTTCACCGGCGTACGTACCTGCACCAAGCGCCTGGCCCGCTTGGCGCTGCACGGCCCTGCCTGCCCGCTCCACGAGGTGTCACCGTGTCCGGCCGCCCGCGACGTCACGGCCGAGGATTACCGGCACGCGGCCGATCTCGCCGCCGCGCTGATCGACGGCGTGGAGAACTCGGCTCTGGCGGCGGCCGCTCAGCGGATCGCCGAGCTCGCCGGGCGGCAGCGTTATGAGAGCGCGGCGCGGTTACGCGACCACACCGTCGACGCCGTGCAGGTGCTGTGGCGCGGCCAGCGGCTGCGGGCGCTGGCCACGCTGCCCGGGCTGGTGGCCGCCGCGCCGGACGGTGCGGGCGGCTGGCAGCTGGCGGTCGTCCGGCATGGTCAGCTCGCGGCGGCCGGCGTCGCCCGGCGAGGGGTTCCGCCGATGCCGGTCGTCGAGGCGATCGAAGCCGGCGCGCAGGTCATCCTGTCGCAGGCTGCGCCGCTGGGCGGCGCGCTGGTGGAGGAGACGGCACTGATCGCGCGCTGGCTGGCCGCCCCGGGCGTGCGCATCGTCAGGACCGGCGGCGACCAGGGCTGGTGCTCGCCGGTGCGTTCGGCGGGCCCGTGGGCTCAGTGGGCCGCGGCGGCGCGCTCGGCGCGGGTAGCGGCCGAACAAGCGCTCACCAGCCGCGACTCAGAGCTGCTGACCGAACCGCACCCAACGCGCGAGCAGGTGTTCGGCCGCGCCACTGTCGATCGCGTTGACGGCGCGGTCGAGCCCGTCTTCCCACGCCGGCAACCACTCGGCGCGGCTGGATAAACCAGCGTGCGCCACGATCGCGCCGGCTGCGTTGAGGACGACGGCGTCGCGCACCGGACCTTTGGTGCCGGCCAGCACGGACCGGGCCTCCTCGGCATTGGCGATTGCGTCGCCGCCCAGCAGTTCGTCGAGGCTCGCGCGGGCGAACCCGAAGCCGGCCGGGTCGAATTTCAGCTTGTCCACCGTTCCAGCCTGCACCCGCCAGATGGTGCTCGTCGTGGTGGTGGTCAGCTCGTCGAGGCCGTCGTCGCCGTGCACTACCAGGACGCTGGACTGACGCGCGGCGAAAACGCCCGCCATCACCTCGGCGAGGTCGGCGAACGCACAGCCGATCAACCCGGCTCGCGGCTGTCCAGGATTAGTAAGCGGCCCAAGCAGATTGAAGACCGTCGGCACGCCGATCTCGCGCCGTACCGCCGAGGCGTGTCGATACGACGGATGAAACTGCGGCGCGAAGCAGAATCCGATCCCGACTTCGGTGACGCTGCGCGCGACGTCGTCGGGATCGAGGTCGATGCGCACGCCGAGCGCCTCCAACGTGTCGGCCCCGCCGGCCAGTGAGGACGCGGCCCGGTTGCCGTGTTTGACCACCGGGACGCCGCTGGCGGCCACCACGATCGCCGCCATCGTGGACAAGTTGACCGTGCTGACGCCGTCGCCGCCAGTGCCGACGACGTCGACGGTGTCGGTACCGATCGTCTCGGTGGGTAGCCGGCGGCCGTACTGCAACATCACGTCGGCCAACTCGGCCACCTCTGCTGAAGTGGGCGCCTTCATGGTCATCGCGACGGCGAAGGCGGCCAGCTGTGCCGGCGTGGACGCGCCGGTCATGATCTGTTCCATCGCCCAGCCGGCGTGCCCGCGCGGCAGGTCCTGGCCGGTGGTCAAGACGTCCAGGATCTGTGGCCACGACAGCGACTGCTGCGAGGGCCGCTCAGGGGGTCCGGACGATGACGTCGCCACGCCACAGATGGTCCCATGGCGATCACAAGCGCGGCGAAGCCGGGCGCGGGCAGTAAATCCATGTGATTCGCGCGCCAATTGCCGCCCCGGGTAGCTGCCGACAACTACAAAGCGTCATACTTGCGGATGTGACGAGTGCGGTAGGGACCTCGGGTACAGCAATCACGGCGCGCGTACATTCGCTCAACCGTCCGAACATGGTGAGTGTTGGCACCATAGTCTGGCTTTCGAGCGAGTTGATGTTCTTTGCTGGACTGTTCGCGTTCTACTTCACTGCGCGCGCGCAGGCGGCCGGTGACTGGCCGCCCAAGCCGACCGAATTGAACCTGTATCAGGCGGTGCCGGTAACCCTGGTCCTGATCGCATCGTCGTTCACCTGCCAGATGGGTGTGTTCGCGGCCGAGCGCGGCGACGTGTTCGGGTTGCGCCGCTGGTACCTGCTGACCTTCGGGATGGGGTTGTTCTTCGTGCTCGGGCAGGCCTACGAGTACCACCATCTGATGAGCCACGGGACCACCATCCCCGCCAGCGCCTACGGCAGCGTGTTCTACCTCGCCACCGGCTTTCACGGCTTGCACGTCATCGGCGGTCTGATCGCCTTCATCTTCTTGTTGGCCCGCACCACTATGACCAAGTTCACCCCAGCGCAGGCAACCGCATCGATCGTGGTGTCGTATTACTGGCACTTCGTCGACATCGTATGGATCGCGCTGTTCGCCACGATCTATTTCATCCGATGACCAGCAGACTCAAGAACAGGAGTGCTCGGTTGAAGAAACTGGGGTTGAACCGATCGCTGAGCGATCGGGCGCGTCGCCGCCTGCGTCGCCGGTTGTCGGCCGGGCTGCTGCTGGTGTTGGCCCTCGTGGTCGCCGGCGGCCTTGCCGCCGTCTTGACCCCCAGCCCGCAGGTGGCCGTCGCCGACGAGTCGTCATCGGCGCTGTTGCGAACGGGCAAGCAGCTTTTCGACACCTCGTGCGTCACCTGTCACGGTGCCAACCTGCAGGGTGTCCCGGACCGCGGGCCGAGCCTGATCGGTGTGGGCGAGGCCGCGGTCTACTTCCAGGTGTCCAGCGGCCGAATGCCCGCAATGCGCGGCGAAGCGCAGGCTCAGCGCAAGGAACCCATCTTCGACGCGCAACAGATCGACGCGCTCGGCGCCTATGTGCAGGCCAATGGCGGCGGACCGATGGTCGAACGCAACGCCGACGGCAGCATCGCGATGCAGTCGCTTCGCGGCGACGACCTGGGTCGCGGCGGCGACCTGTTCCGGCTCAACTGCTCGTCGTGCCACAACTTCACCGGTAAGGGCGGCGCGCTGTCTTCGGGCAAGTTCGCCCCCGAGCTGGGGCCGGCCAACGAGCAGCAGATGCTGGACGCCATGCGCACCGGGCCGCAGAACATGCCCAAGTTCTCAGACCGTCAGCTGTCGTTCGACGCCAAGAAAGACATCATCGCCTACGTGAAGAACGCGACTCAGGAACGCAGCCAGGGCGGCAACGGCCTGGGCGGCTTCGGCCCGGCGCCCGAAGGCATGGCGATGTGGATCATCGGAATGGTCGCCGTCATCGGTGCGGCGGTGTGGATTGGGGCGCGGTCATGACCGATGACGGCAAGGGCACCGACGTACCGGGTCAGCAAGGCGAACCCGGGCAACCTTCCGAGGCCGAACTCAACGCCATGTCCGGCGAAGAACTCGTCGCCCTCGGTGGCCGCCTCGACGGTGTGGAGACTGTCTTCAAGGAGCCGCGCTGGCCAGTTGCGGGCACGAAGGCCGAGAAGCGCGCCGAGCGTCTGGTGGCCATCTGGCTTTTGCTGGGTGGGCTGTTGGGTTTCGCTCTACTCCTGGTTTTCCTGTTCTGGCCGTGGGAGTACCAACCGGAGGGTTCGTCGGGCAATCTGGTCTACTCCCTGGCCACTCCGCTTTACGGCCTGACGTTCGGCGGGTCGGTGCTGTGCATCGCGGTCGGGGCGGTGCTTTTCCAGAAAAGGTTTATCCCCGAGGAGATTTCGATCCAGGAACGCCACGACGGCGCCGGCGCTGGGTCTCCGGAGCTTCACCGCAAGACGGTGGCGGCGAACTTGAACGACGCGTTTCAAGGCTCGACCCTGCGTCGACGCAAGCTGATCGGCCTGTCGTTGGGCGCGAGCCTCGGCGCGTTCGGGCTCGGCACCCTGGTGGCGTTTGCTGGGGGCCTGATCAAGAACCCGTGGAAGCCGGTGATCCAGACCGCTGACGGCAAGAAAGCTGTGCTCTGGACCTCAGGCTGGACGCCCCGTTACCACGGCGAAACGATCTTCCTGGCCCGGGCCACCGGCGAGGGCCAGGGCGCGCCGTTCACCAAGGTGCGTCCCGAGGACCTCGACGGCGGCGGCATGGAGACCGTCTTTCCCTGGCGCGAGTCCGACGGTGACGGGACGACCGTTGAGTCGCACGAAAAGCTGACGTTGATCCTTTCTGCCGTCCGCAACCCGGTGATGCTGATCCGTATCAAGCCCACCGACATGCAGCGCATGGTGAAGCGCAAGGGTCAGGAGAGCTTCAACTTCGGCGAGCTGTTCGCCTACACGAAGGTCTGCTCGCATTTGGGTTGTCCCGCATCGCTTTACGAGCAGCAGTCCTATCGCATCCTGTGCCCGTGCCACCAGTCGCAGTTCGACGCGTTGACCTACGCCAAGCCGATATTCGGCCCGGCCGCGCGCGCCCTGGCGCAGCTGCCGATAACTATCGACGCCGACGGGTACTTAGTGGCCAACGGTGATTTCATCGAACCTGTCGGACCGGCATTTTGGGAGCGCACAACATGAGTCCAAAACTGACTCCCCCAAGCATCGGCGACGTCCTCGCCGACCAGGGCAACGCCGTCGACTCGCGTTACCACCCGTCGGCTGCGGTACGGCGCCAGCTCAACAAGGTCTTTCCAACGCACTGGTCGTTCCTGCTCGGCGAGATCGCGATGTACAGCTTCATCGTGCTGTTGTTGACCGGTGTCTATCTGACGCTGTTCTTCGACCCGTCAATGCAGGAAGTCACCTACAACGGCGTCTACCAACCGCTGCGCGGCGTGGAGATGTCGAAGGCATTCGCATCGACGCTGGATATCAGCTTCGAGGTGCGCGGCGGCCTGTTCGCCCGCCAGGTCCACCACTGGGCTGCGCTGATGTTCGCCGCCTCGATCATGGTGCACCTGGCCCGCATCTTCTTCACCGGCGCTTTCCGCCGGCCGCGCGAAGCCAACTGGGTGATCGGCTCGCTGCTGCTGATCCTGTCCATGTTCGAGGGTTACTTCGGCTACTCGCTGCCCGATGACTTGCTGTCCGGCATCGGCCTGCGCGCCGCCCTCTCGTCGATCACGATGGGAATGCCGGTGATCGGCACCTGGCTGCACTGGGCGCTGTTCGGCGGCGACTTCCCGTGTGGCGGCGCCGGAGACAATTGCGCCGCGGCGGGCTACATCGTCCCACGCATGTACGGGCTGCACATTCTGCTGTTGCCCGGGATCATCCTGGCGCTGATCGGCGCGCACCTGGCCTTCGTGTGGTTCCAGAAGCACACCCAGTTCCCCGGCCCCGGCCGCACCGAGAACAACGTCGTCGGGGTACGGGTGATGCCGGTGTTCGCGGTGAAATCGGGCGCCTTCTTCGCACTCACCACCGGCGTTCTGGGCGTGATGGGCGGCCTGCTGCAGATCAACCCGATCTGGAACCTTGGCCCCTACAAGCCGTCGCAGGTCTCTGCGGGTTCGCAACCGGACTTCTACATGATGTGGCCCGACGGGCTGGCCCGGCTGTGGCCGGCGTGGGAGTTCTACTTCTTCCATCACACGATTCCGGCCTCGGTGTGGGTCGCGATTCTGATGGGCCTGATCTTCGTGGTGCTGATCGTCTATCCGTTCCTGGAGAAGCGATTCACCGGCGACGACGCCCACCACAATCTGCTGCAGCGTCCGCGTGACGTGCCGGTCCGGACCTCGGTCGGCGCCATGGCGATCGCCTTCTACATGGTGCTGACGCTGTCATCGATCAACGACATCATCGCGTACAAGTTCCACATCTCGCTGAACGCGACGACCTGGATGGGGCGTATCGGCATGATCGTGCTGCCGCCGATCGTCTACTTCATCACCTACCGGTGGTGCGTAGGTCTACAGCGCAGTGACCGCGCCGTCCTCGAGCACGGTATCGAAACCGGCATCATCAAGCGCCTGCCGCATGGGGCTTACATCGAGCTGCATCAGCCGCTGGGCCCCGTTGACGCGCACGGCCACCCGCTGCCGCTGCAGTATCAGGGCGCTCCGGTACCGGTGAAGATGAACAAGCTGGGCTCCGGTGGTTCCCCTGGCTCCGGCAGCTTCCTCTACGCCGATCCGCCTTCCGAGGATGCCGCGCTCACCGAAGCGCATCACGCCGCCGAGTCACGCGCCCTCACCGCACTGCGGGAGCACCAGGACGGCAGAAACGACCACGGTACGACGAACGGCCACAGCGGCAACGGCTCGACCAACGGCCACCACTGAAACGCTGAGCTGCCAACGGCTTTGGCGATAAAGCCGGTCAGGGCGGGATGACCCCCCGTCGTGGGCGGTGGCCAGTTCAGCCGGCGAGCATGCCGCGCAGGCGGCGCACCTGGTGCCACGGCACCAGCGGCATGGCCAGGGTGATGGCGCCGGCGATTCCATAGCCGGCCCAGGAGAAGCCATCGTGACCGAGGGCCATCGCGTACGTTGCCGTAGCGACCGCAAACAGCGCCCCACCCATGGCACCCATCAGGGCGGCAGTCCCGCGCAACCAGAAACGATCCACCTCCGCGTCGGCCAGAGCCGGCCTGTGCGTGGTGATGCGCTCGGTAGCGCCCGGCGTCATCCCGGCCGTCGGTCCGGTCCTGATCGACCGGGCACTTACCGTTCGGGCCGGTGACGTCCCGGATCGGGACGCCGGTGCGTCCCGGGAGACGCGTCGGGCACGCAGCAGCATCGGGATGGCCGCCAGGATGATCAGCGCGGAGATGATGATGATCGCGTAGAGCACCGACGAGGTGTGCGGGTTGCCCTTGGCGGCGTGGAATCCCCGGCCCAGATCCATCAGTGCGACCAGTGCCGCAACGCTCATCCCCACCAGCGCCAGCCAGACAGTGGCGCACATACCGACCAGGATGCGATCGCTGGTGGCTGCCGCCACCTTGCCGCGTCCGCCCCAGGCTTGCGAATACCTGTCGATCATCAGCAGTTGACCTGTGGTTGATTGTTCTCGTTGGCTGACAACACCGTTCCGTCGCTGGCAGTGACCTTGCAGTTGAGTTTGCTCAGCCGCAGCAAGCTGGACGCCTCGATCGAGCCGACGTCCGAAGCCGAAATCGGCGTGAGGGTAATCGTCCACGGGATGTAGACGTTGGGCAATGTCCGTCGCATCCCCGAGGCGTCGGTGTAGGTGATCGTGATCTGGTCGAACGGCGCCTTGGTGCCGGTCACCGAATACGTGTACTGCTTGGGCCCGGCCGGAGCCGGCGGCGGGGCGGGTGCCGGGGGCGCGGGAGCTGGAGCCGGAGCAGGCGCTGGGGCGGGCGGTGCCTGATTGGACGGCGGCGGAGGAGGCGGCGATTGCTCGCTGGGCGGCGGCGGCGCCGGCGGCGGTGATTGCTCGCTGGGCGGCGGCGGGGGCGCGTGCGTCGTTGTCGTGACGATGATCTCGTCCTGCATCGGCGGTGTCGAGGTTGTTGGCGGCGCGGTGTTGGGCGTGGCCAGCTTGTTGGTGTCGGTACGCGCGAACAGCAGCGACACCGAGACGACCAGCGCTATCGCCGCGACGATTGCGGCGATGCCGACGACCCACGGCCAGCGCGCGGTCTTCTCCTCCTGGTCGGCAGGAGCGGCGTCGTCGTAGTTGTCGTAGTCGTAGAGATCGAGGTTCGCCGGTACATACGGTCCGCTACTGATGTGCTCGGACTCGGGGGCCGAGTAGGCCTGGGAATAGACGTCGGTCTGGCCGGTCTGGTCCTCGAGCTCGGGCTCTCCCGCGCCGAAATCGCCGTGGCCACCGCTGAATCCGCCGTCGCCCTGGCTGGACTCGACGACGGGTTCGAGTTTTTCGGACTCCGGTCCCGGTGGATTCGGCCCGCTCATGATCGTCTGTCCTGTTCGACTTCTTCATCGGCGTACGCAGCACCGCGGTTGTGTTGCTGGGTGCGCGCTCCGAAGTTCCTCAATGTGCCTCGGAAAACCCTACCCAACCGGATCGCGCAGGACATTCCGGGCGACCCGGTCACGGATCAACTGACGTCCGGATTGTGACCTAACTGCCGGCCTGCCGGTGCGTCTCAGTGCTTCTCGGGACCGACGTAATACTCGAAGACCAACCCGGCCGCCGAACTCAAGATGAAGACAACACCGGCGCCGATCAACCACGGTAGCCATAAGGCGATGCCGACCGCCGCCACCGAACCGGATAGCGCGATCAGAATCGGCCACCAACTGTGCGGGCTGAAGAAACCCAACTCTCCTGCCCCGTCGCTGATCTCAGCACCCTCGTAGTCCTCGGGACGGGTGTCGAGACGGCGGGCGACGAACCGGAAGAAGGTCGCCACGATCAGCGCCATACCGCTGGTCAGCGCCAGCGCGGTGGTTCCGGCCCACTCGATGCCGCTGGTAGCGAACAGACTGGTCAGCACGCCGTACAGGACTGTGCAGAAGACGAAGAACGCCGCAATGAATTCGAACAGCCGGGCTTCGATGTGCATGCGATCCCCTACTTACTCGCCTGCGGCGCCATTTCGCCGCGGCGGGTGTCGAACGGGTGAGTGGTAACGGCGACCGGAGATTGCGCGATCGCCTGCAGCGCTTGCGCGTTGGTCTTTCCGCTGATCCGCTGCTGCAGGTAAGCCTTGAAATCGTTGGGCTGGACCACCCGAACCTCGAAGTTCATCATCGAGTGATAGGTGCCACACATTTCCGTGCAGCGACCCACGAACGCGCCGG
>JAVHWH010000340.1:0-34153 GCA_032159915.1 Mycobacterium sp. | reverse complement strand
GCCTGCCAGAGCGGGAAGTTCCACGGCATCACCGCCAGCACCACCCCGAGCGGCTGCCAGCGGGTGTAAGCGCGCTTCGCGCCGACCTTCGACGCCTCCGACGGCTCGTCGGCCAGGAACTTCTCGGCGTTCTCGGCGTAATAGCGGAAACCCTTGGCGCACTTAAGCACTTCAGCCTTGGCCGACTTGAGCGTCTTACCCATCTCGAGGGTCATCATCGCCCCGACGTCGTCGGCTTCCTTCTCGAGCAGGTCAGCGGTGGCGTGCGCCCACTCGGCGCGTTGCGCGAACGTGGTGTGGCGATAGTCGAGGAAGCGCTCGTGAGCGCGGCCGATCGCCGCCTCGACGTCGCTGTCGGTGGCGGGGTCGAAGGTTTTGACTGTCTCGCCGGTGGCCGGGTTGATAGTGGCGATGGGCACGGTGACATCCTTCGCTTGCGATAGTTGATGACAGGTTCAACATCTAGCCTGCCACTAACGTTCCCAAAAAGGGGGTGCCAGATGAGCAAAGCTGCCGAGCTGATAGTCAAGTGCCTGGAGAACGAGGGCGTCGAGGTGGTCTTCGGGCTGCCGGGCGAAGAGAACATCCGCTTCGTGCAGGCGCTGGCCTCGTCCAGCATCCGGTACGTGCTCACCCGCCACGAGCAGGCGGCGTCGTTCATGGCCGAGATGTACGGGCGGGTCACCGGTCGGGCGGCGGTGGTATCGGCCACGCTGGGACCCGGTGCGATCAACATGCAGTTGGGCGTCGCCGACGCCACGACCAACAGCACGCCGCTGGTCGCGATCTCCGCCCAAGTGGGCCAGGACCGCGAGTACAAGGAGTCGCACCAGTACGTCGACCTGGTGTCGATGTTCACGCCGATCACTCGGTGGGCTGCCGACATTCCGACCGCACGGGCCATCCCGGAGATGGTCCGCAAAGCGTTCAAGCTCGCCGAGAGCGAGCGACCCGCGGCGGTGTATCTAGCAGTGCCCGAGCACATCGATGCCGACGATGCCGAGTACGACCTGCACCCGTTGCCGCGCAACGTTGTTCGCGCCGAGGCGCCGGCCTTTCGTCAGGTGGCCCGCGCGGTCGACATCCTGCGCCAGGCGAAGCGGCCGGTGGTGCTGGCCGGGCACGGTGCGGCCCGCTCGGATGCCACCGACGCCTTGGTGCGGTTCTCCGAGAAGTTCGGCATCCCGGTGGCCAACACCTTCCACGGCAAGGGTGTCATGCCGGACGATCATCACAACAGCATCGGGGCGCTGGGTTTCATGCGGCACGACTACGTGAACTTCGGTTTCGACAACGCCGACGTCGTCCTCGCGGTCGGGTATGAGCTGCAGGAGTTCGACCCGGTCCGGATCAACCCCAAGGCCGACAAGAAGATCATCCACATCCACCGATTCCCGGCCGAGGTCGACGCGCACTACTCGGTCGACGTCGGCATCATCGGCGACATCAGTGCATCACTGGATGCGCTGACCGAGGCGCTCGACGACCACGCCTTCACCGCGAACCCGGATATTCCCGGCTCGGGACTGCTCCATGACGAATTCGCTCGCGGACAACAGGATTCGCGCTATCCGCTGGCGCCTGCGCGGGTGGTCGCCGACACCAGGGCGGCGCTGGACCGCAGCGACGTCGTGCTCGTCGACACCGGTGCCACCAAAATGTGGATGGCCCGGCTCTACCCGACCTATGAACGCAACACCTGCCTGATCTCCAACGGGCTGTCCACGATGAGCTTCGCCCTGCCCGGGGCGATGGGAGTCAAACTGGCGCTACCGGACAAGAAGGTGCTCGCCGTTGTTGGCGACGGCGCCTTCCTGATGAACTCGCAGGAGATCGAGACCGCCGTCCGGGAGAAGATTCCGCTGGTCGTGCTGATCTGGGAGGACGGCGGCTACGGCCTCATCGAGTGGAAGATGGATCTCGAACTCGGCGAACACCACTACGTGAAATTCGGCAACCCCGACATCGTGAAGTATGCAGAAAGCTTCGGCGCCAAGGGTTATCAGATCAACAGCGCCGACGAGCTGCTACCCACACTGCAGGCCGCGCTGGACGACGACGGGGTTTCGCTGATCAATTGCCCGGTCGACTACTCCGAGAACCTGCGGCTGACCGACCGGCTCGGCGAGCTGGACGAGACGCTGTAGCAGCCGTTCACCATTCGGAAGCGGGCCGCGACGCCGCTTCGTCTGTCAGCGCGGTGGGCCGCAGGTATGAGCCTTCCAGCGTTCGGTGCCACCAGGCGTGATCGCGGCGCAGTTCGACCGCGGTGGTGAAGCGGTACCGGTACAGCTGCGCGCGCACGTAGCGCGGCGGCGCGTCCGGAAAGGGATTGCGCCGCAACAGGCGCAGCGTCGGCGGGTCGTTGCGCAACAACCGCAGGATGAACGGTCGAAACCACGAATAGGCATACTGCGGCGAGATCGCGGCGAACCACATCAGCCAGTCCAGCCGCAAGTGATAGGGCGCCCATTGCCGCGGTAGTCGACGCACCCCTCCCGGTTTGCCTTTGAACTCGTATTCCTTCCAGACGGTCGCTTCGGTGACGACCGCCTCGTCGGTACCTTCGATCACCACCTCCCGGCGTGTGCGTCCGACGCTGCCGAAGGCGCCGTAAGCGTTGACCACATGAAAAGGGTTGAACGACATGTTCATTCGTTGTCGCCGTGAAATCATATTGCGCACCGGCCAGTAGCTCAGCACCAGCGTCAGCACGCCGAACACGATCACCAGCACGGCGAACCAGAGCGGAGGATCGACCAGCGCCGGCCGGCTGGGAACAGTGATAACCGCTGCCAGCGACGACGTATCGATCACGCTGCAGCCCAGCAGAATCGTCAACCAATTCAGCCACGCGAAGTTACCGGAGGCCACCAACCACAGCTGGGTGATGACGACGATGGCGCCGGCGATGCTGGCCACCGGTTGCGGGGCGAACAGGCCGAACGGGACCACGAGCTGCGCCACATGGTTGCCCGCGACCTCCACCCGGTGCAGCGGCTTGGGAATGTGATGGAAAAACCAGCTCAGCGGCCCGGGCATGGGTTGTGTTTCGTGGTGGTAGAACAGGCACGTCAGGTCGCGCCAGCAGGAGTCGCCGCGAAGCTTGATCAGGCCGGCGCCGAACTCGAGCCGAAACAGCAGCAAGCGGGCCAGCCACATCGTCAGCACCGGTGGCGCCACCTGGTTGTTGCCCAGAAGGGTTGCCAGCAAACCCATCTCCAGCATCAGCGACTCCCAGCCGAACGCGTACCACGTCTGCCCGACGTTCACGATCGACAGGTAGAGAACCCACAGCAGCAGCCACAACAACACCGACGCCCAGAGCGGCAGCACGTCGGCCAGTCCTGCGGCCATCGCTGCCGACAGCGCCGCGCCAGACCAGGCCACGGCCGCGAAAAACCGGTCGGAATAGTAGGCGTGGAAAATGCTCGGAGATTGTCGAAACGACCGGCGGGCAACGTAACGAGGCACCGGAAGCAGCCCCTGGTCGCCGATCAGGGCGCGGAACTGTCGCGCGGCGGCGACGAAAGCGAACACGTAGATGACCGCTATGCCGCGTTCCAGTATCAGCCTGCTCAACCAGTACTCCGGCGCGCTCAGCCAGCTCATGGTGTCGCGTACCCCGCTGACCGGCTGGAAAACGTCAGGCCGCTCTCACCGCTGCACCGGCGGCAAACCGGCGATGACCGCGCCGAAATTCTTCAGCGCCGTGTTGCCGGTCAGCCAGTAGCTGCTGTGCGCGCCGACGCTGGGCAGCCCGAACGGACCGGCCGGGCCGCGGTCGGCGGCCAGTCGCTGCCCCCCGAAGCCCGGTGCGATCGGGTCGGCACCCAGAGTCCAGTCGGTCACGACCCCGCCCATGCTGATCGCGTCGTTGCCGGCGCGCATCACGTAGACGTTGCCGCGGGCGTGCAGATTCAGGCGGTCGGCGCTCTCGACCAGCATGCCGGGGCTGGCCACCGCGATGACGTTGTCGGCGTCGAGGTGATGCCCGCCGGTGGCGGCCGCTCCGACCACAGTCGAGCCGTAGCTGTGCCCGATCACGGTGTCGACCGACGCCGCACCGACATGGGAGGCCCGCTGCCCGTTCTCGAACGTGTCCAGCCGGTCTGCACCGGCGCGTGCGGGCTGTGGAAAAGCCGCGCGGCTCAGGTCCATCGGGCGGTCGTAGCCCATCCACGTCGTCACCGCGACGTCGCCTGGCCGCAGAGCCGGGTCGGCGGTCAACGTGGCGGCGTACATCGCCAGCGCCTTGTCGTCGCTGGATCGCAGCCGAGCCAGGTTCTGGCCGGTGCCCGGTACGAAGACCGCGTTGCGGGCGGCGGTGTCCGGATTCCCGATCGACACCGCGCCGCGTCCGGACTCGTCCAGCAGCCCCAGGTACCGTCGCGGCCCGCTGGCAGCGTCCACGGTGGCCTGTACCGCGGCGTAGCCCGCGAGGCGCCGGGTGGCGGCACTGAGTTGCGAGCGCAACGAATACAGCGCGCCGTCGTCCACGTGCGGCACACCCGTCAGAACGTCGATGGTGCGCTGTAACTCATCGGCGTCGGACTTCGACTGCAGTGCCAACTCGGCCAGATGCAGCCGGTTGTAGTGGTCCTTGCCCAGATGATCCGGCGGATCCCACGGCATGCCTGGATGGTTGCCGACGCTGTGTTCTCGGCTGTACAGCCAGTCCTTTTCTTCGCGGCTCAGCTGATTCCACAGGTCGTTGAACTGTTTAGGATCCTGCGGCAGCGGCCCCGACAGCGCTAATTGGATCGTCGGTCGATTGTCGTGCGGTCCCGGCGGAACCGGCCGATCCCCGTCGGCCATGTCGATGGCGTCCGCCAGTTCTCGATCAGCTGAATCAGCTCGCGCCACAATAACGTTGAGCCGACGCTGTAGTTGCATCTCGGCGATCAGCGCCGCCACCGGAGGCCCACTGAAGTCTGAGATCGGTACTACCGTGTTGGTGGTGGCTTCGATCGTCATCTCCAGTTCGGCCGCGTCGCGGCGCAACGTGTTCAACGCCGACTGCAGATGGGCGATGTCGTCGGCCGCCTTCGCGGCCGCCCTGGCCACCAGCAGCGACTCATTGCCGTGCGCATCGAGATCCACGCGTAGCGATGCGCCGGCGTGCCGACGGGCCTGCGCCGTGGCGCCCTGCCAGGTGTCGAATACCGCCAACGAATCCAGTCGGCGCGCAGCCTCTAACGTCGCCTGTCCACGCGCGACCGCGGCGTGGAACACCTCGCGCACCGCGTCGGCGTTCCACCGGTCGATGTCGGCCACCGTGAGTGCTGTTTCCCCAGCCGCCACGTCTCACCACCTCAGAAGGAAAGCGCTGCCTATCCCGTAACAACAGCGCGGCGGCGCAGCAAGTCGCCCGTTGACACCTCGCCGGTGAATCGGCGCTTTCATGCACAGCTGGGCGTTAACCCTCAGCGGTACGCGTCACCGTCGAGGCGGCCAGCGCGGCAAGGGAAATCAATGCCAGCAGTTGGACTGCGGCGGAATGGCCGGCGTACCCGTCGACCGATCGCCAGGGGTGGCGGGACAGCGCTGCGCCGGCCAAGATCAATCCGCCGGCGCTCAACCACAGCGTGACGCTGTCGCGTCGTTGCGGACTCCTCCGCAGCACCCAGCGCAGGCCGAGTGCGGCAACGAAGACCACGACGCCTGCCGTGCCGGCGATGACGGCGCCGGCCGCCAGCACCGGTAGGGCCGCCCAGAGTCGGGGCGTCCACGGTCGCGCCGCGGGGTCGGTGGGACGGGGTCGCGGCGGCCACCACGTCAGCAGGGCCAGCAGCGGCAACAACGCCAGCCCACCGCCCAGGCCGATCCGGTACAGCGAATTGGGCGCGAAGCTGAGCATGACGGTGCCCGACGTTCCGGCCGGTATGACCCAACCCTGCTGCCAGCCGTTGACCGCCATCGGCTTCAGCCGCTCTCCGGTGCTGGTGCGCGCCTCCCAGCCGGGATTGATGCTTTCCGGTACCACCAGCACCCGCGACGTCTTCGCGTTCGGGACGTTGACCTCGCGGCGGGCCGGGCCCCAGGCGCCGGTCGTCACAGGGGTGGCGGTGGCGGTGGTGGCCTGCGCGGCGAGCGGGCCGGCCAGCGCTGCACCGTCGACGACGAATTGTGGCCCTGGGCTTATCACCAGCTCCTGCTGGCCGGCCGGCAGCTGAATCGGCTCGCTGTCGCACGGCTGCGCGCGAACCGGGGCACCGTTGAGCAGTGCAGCCACCGTCGTGTGGACTTCGGTGTGCACGAATCGGCCGGCGATGGCGATGATCGGACCGTGGTCGCAGTCGACGGCGATGTCACGGCCCCGGTTGTGCGCTGCGTCGGCGGCGGCGATCGGCTTGCCGCCCGAATCCAGCGCCGCGATCTCGGCCAGCCCGGGCGGCTTGAGCTGGTCGAAACCCACCGCGGTCCGGTCGATGACGTCTTTCCAGTCCAGCAGGCTGACCGTGACGGTGTCGGTGACCCGGGGCTTCAGCGTAAGAGTCTGCGATCCAGACGTTGCCAACGTGTGAGCCTGCGGGCCGTCGCCGAGGTCGACGGCCACCATCGTCGGGTGCGCGGGTACCGGCGACGAGGTGGGTGTGAGTCGCAGGGCGGACACCTCGGTGGGCTGAGGCAGAGTGAGGGTGAGCGTCGGAGATGTCTTGTGCTGCACCACCCGCTGCGGCGCCGTCCACGCGGTGGCCGGGTCGCCGTCGGTGGCTGCGTAGGCGGCGCCGAGTACGTCCACCGAATCGGAGTCACCGTGCGCCTGGGTGGTGTCCGGCGCGGCGAGCAGGTCGGCCAGCTTGGGCCCCGACCGTGCCCGCACCCAGATCGTCGGCAGCACCGACATCGGCGCATTGACGCTCAAGGTGCGACTGAAGGTGGCTGGCGATTCCGGCGTCAGCGCCATCGAAGGCGCACACTGCACGTTGCGCACGCCCATCGCGCAGGCCGGCCTGCCCAGCGGTTCGGATCCCAGATCCCATTGCGCGACAGTGGCATTGGGCGGCGCCGGGGGCACCTGGGCGGTGTGGCGTATGTTGACCGGATGCGCGAAGCCCTTGGCGTCGTACTGCGTGATCGACAGGTCGGTGATGGCGAACTGCACCCCCGGTGATCCGTCGTCGGTGCCGATCGCGGTGATCCGCACCCACGGGGTTTCGCCGTACGGCAGCGCGCCGATGACCGGCTTGCCCGCCTCGTCGAAACGCAACGTCGTTGTGCCGGTGGCAGTTTCGACCTCCACTCGGCGGACCTGGGCCCCGACGGTGGTCGCGCTGGGGGTGATGGTGATGACGCTGTTGGTCACCGGATGGTCGAAGTCGACCTGCAGCCATTGGCCGACGGCCGACTGCAATGCGTTGGACACCCAGGCGGTCGCCGAATCGGCGTCGATTGCAGCGGCGGGCGACGCGGCGGTGGCGACGTCGGGCAGCGCCGTCGAGTCGGATGACGAACTGGATGCCGTCAGCCGGCCGCCGGTCCATGCGCCGTAGACCGTCTCGGCGCCTGGCGCCGGATAGTCGGGAACGCGGTTGAAGGTATGCCGGGCGTCGCCGGCGGCCCGGATCGCCGACGAATGGTCGTCCACCCGGCCGTAATCGGTCTCGCGCGCCAGTGGGGTATCGGTGACCAGCGCGAGTGGAACCGGCACGCCCGCGGCCACCGCGTCGGCGGTCAGCAGCGCCGGGCCCAGCGGCGACTGCCCGGCCAGCCGTCGACGCTCGTCGAGGCGCAACAGCGCCTCCGGGCCGCCGTCGACGCGAGGCATCTGGTCGATGTCGGCAAGGTACGGGGCGCCGGGGTTGCCGGCGGCGGTGTTGTCGGTGGCGACTCGGTAGATTTCGACACCGGGATACCGCGGACGTAAGCCACTGTCCGACACGAACCCCGCGACCGGGTCAGTCCCGACCGGCGCGCCGAACTGGGCGACCTTCTGCAGCCGGGGTGAGCCGGTGATCGCCCGGTGCACCAGGATGGGACGGGCCGACCGGGACGCGTCGGGATCCAGATCGTTGCGCACCACTAGGTACGAAATACCTTGCCCGGCAAGGGTATCGGCGAGTCCGTCGGACGGTGTTCCGGCCGCGAGCAGGCGCTGAACCGCGTCCAGCGCGCGGATGGTCTGCGGCGGCGTCAGCGGGATGGAATCTCGCACACCCCAGGGGTTGTCGCCGAGCACCTGCAGTGGCTCATCGTGGGTGGTGCCCCAGAGTTGGGTGGCGAACGGCGCGCCCGGAACCACCAGGACGCGGCCGGGCGCAGGCGTCCCGGTGTTGTGAGTGGAAAGCCATTCCGCGGTCTCCTGCCAGTACCGCGGTATCGCGGTGAAGGTACCCGGTGGGGTGATCCGCCCGGTCCAGGCCAGCGACGTCGCGGCCATCAGCGCCGTCAGCACCACGATCCCCACCGCGACCCGCTTGTCGCGCTCTGGATGGGCGATCGCACTGCGCCACACAGCCTTCGGGTCGCTACCCGGTAACGGGATCCGGCCCAGCAGCTGGGCCACGCCCAACACCACGGGGATGCGGATCAACGACTCCAGCTTGTGCACATTGCGCAGCGGCGCTCCGCCGGCGTCCAGAAAGGCCTGGACATGATGCGCCACCGGGGAACCCAGTCCGCCGCTGTATCCGGCGCCGAGCAGCGCCACCCCGAGCAACAGCATCGTCACCAGTCGGCCGCGGGCGGGCATGCCGCTCATGGCCAGCCCGGCCAGGCCGGCCGCCGCCACCAGGCAGGTGGCGACGATCGCGACCGACCCGGTGACCAGCGGTGCGCCCGCGGTGGCGTTGGGCGCCACAAACGGTGTCCAGCTGTCGGTGCCGCGCAGCACCTCCACGACCGACGACCACTGGGTCGTCACCCCGGACGACTCGATGAAATCCAGGAACGGCGGGCTGATCCGGGCCATCAGAACCAGCGCCACCACCCACCACGTCATGGCCAGCGCCATGGCCAGCAGCCACCACGCCGTGTAGCGCCACCACCGCCGGTTGGGCCGGTGGCAGGCCCACCAGATCACCGCCGGCAGACACCCGGCCAGGGTTGCGATCGCGTTGACGGCGCCCATCAGCGCGACGGCTATCCCGGCCTGGCCGGCAAGTCGGCGCACCGATCGCCCGCCGGGACCAGTCGCCCGCAGCGCGAGGACCGT
Organism: Mycobacterium sp.; assembly: GCA_032159915.1. GTDB lineage: Bacteria > Actinomycetota > Actinomycetes > Mycobacteriales > Mycobacteriaceae > Mycobacterium. The sequence continues at coordinate 24,996 of JAVHWH010000340.1, read as the reverse complement.
AGGCAGCAACACCCACGGCGCCAGCATGATCGGCAGGGTCTCCGACGAAATCGATCCCAGCGTGGTCAGCACTCGCGGCGACAGCGCGAAGGCCACGGCCGCGACAACGCGCGACGCCGGGCTGCCGATGCCCAGCGCCTCGGCGACCCGTAGCAGTCCCCAAAAGCCAACGGTCAGTAGCAGCGCCCACCACAGCCGTTGGGTGACCCAGCCCGGCAGCCCCAGCAGATGACCGGCCAGAAAAAAGGTGCCGTGCGGGAAGAGGTAGCCGTAGGCCTGATTCTGCGCCTGACCGAACGGCAGCTCGCTGTTCCACAGACTGGTCGCGCGGGACAGGAAGCGCAGCGGGTTGGCGGTCAGGTCGAGCTTGGTGTCGGGGGAGATCCGGCCGGGTGAGGAGCCGAAGCTCAGGCCCAGCGCGATCGCCGCGACCAACCAGATCCAACGTCGGCGCAGTGGCGTGACCTCGTCGGGCCCGGCCTCCTCATCGGGCCGCTGCCCGGCCCGCATGCTGAACTGGGCCGGGCTAGCTGCGGTTGCCGTACTCGACCCGGTTGAGCACCGACGACTGCGGGTCGCCTCCGGGCAGGGGCGGCTTGGTGTCCTGTTGCACCATCAACGTGATCCCGAAGATCGCGGCTGCACCCAGCAGCAGGCCGACCACGACGCTGGCGGCGGCGGGTGCGACGAAGCGATTCATAGCTGCCCAACCTAGCAGAAGGCGAGGTCGCGGCCTCCCAGCCGCGGGGCGCGTACGTCATGACAGCATGGCCTGATGGGTCTGCCACGCATCCTGGCCGTGCTCGCCGCTGTCACGGCGCTGATGACGGGGTGCGGCCACACCTCGAAGCCGGCGTCCGCCCCACCGGCCTCGTCGCCGGCCAAGGCGGTCCCGCCGGCCCGGCCGGCATGCGGAGACCCGGCAGCCATACCGCTGCGCGACAAGCTGGCCCAACTGTTGATGGTGGGCGTCCGCGACGGCGCCGACGCCACGGCCGTCGTGACGAATTACCACGTCGGCGGCATTTTCATCGGCAGCTGGACCGACCCGAAGATGTTGGGCCCAAACCTGGCCAAGGACCTGAGCGTGAGCACCGCGCTGCCCGTTGCCATCAGCGTCGACGAAGAAGGCGGCCGGGTGTCCCGCCTGTCGAAGCAGATCGGAAAGGCGCCGTCGGCGCGTGAGCTGGTCCAGAACCACACGTCGCTCGATGACGTCTACGGCATGGCACTGGAGCGGGGTCACAAGATGCGGGGCCTCGGTATCACCGTCGACTTCGCCCCCGACGTCGACGTCACCGACGCCCCGGACGACACCGTGATCGGCGACCGGTCGTTCAGCGACAACCCCGAGATCGTCGTCGAATACGCCAGGAAGTACGCCGAAGGCCTGAACGCGGCGGACGTGCGACCCGTGCTCAAGCATTTTCCCGGCCATGGGCATGGATCCGGCGACTCGCACACTGGATCCGTGATCGTCACGCCGCCGTTGTCGCAACTGCAGAACAACGATCTGGTGCCCTTCCGGAAACTGCTCAACGATGTTCCAGAAGGCGCGATGGTCGGCCACCTGCAGGTGCCTGAGCTCACCGGCGACCAGCCGGCCAGCGTCAACCGGAAAGCGGTGCAAATGCTGCGCACCGGCGTCGGCTACAACGGCCCCGCGTTCAACGGTCCGATATTCACCGACGACCTGTCCAGCATGGCCGCCATCAAAGATCACTACCAGGTTCCCGACGCCGTGCTGCTCAGCATCAAGGCCGGCGTCGACGTCGCGTTGTGGATCACCACCGACGAGGTCCCCGCGGTTCTCGACCGGTTGCAGAAGGCTTCGGAGGCAAAGGAGTTGAAGATGTCTGACATCGACGACTCGGTGCGCCGGATCGCTCAATTCAAAGGCCCCAAGCCGGGTTGCCGGCCGTAACGCGCGGCCTGACCTCGATTTGCTTACGCTGAACTGAAGAGTGGCTCGCTAGAAGGGGACAGCATGGCAGGTGGAACCAAGCGGTTACCGCGTGCTGTGCGTGAACAGCAGATGCTGGATGCCGCAGTGGAGATGTTCTCCATCAACGGCTATCACGACACCTCGATGGACGCGATCGCCGCCAAGGCCGAGATCTCGAAGCCAATGCTCTACCTGTACTACGGGTCGAAAGAGGAGCTGTTCGGCGCGTGCCTGGACCGCGAACTGGCGAGATTCATCGACGGTGTGCGCGAGGAGATCAACCTCGATCAGAGCCCGAGAGAGTTGCTGCACAACACGATTGTGGCGTTCATGCGCTATATCGACGCCAACCGCGCGTCGTGGATCGTGATGTACGCGCAGGCCACCAACTCGCAGACGTTTGCCCACACGGTGCGCGAAGGGCGTGAGCGAATCATCGCGCTGGTGGTCCGAGTCCTGCAGGCGGGCACCCGGAATCCGGAGCCCGACACCGACTTCGAGATGATCGCGGCCGCATTGGTCGGCGCCGGTGAGGCGATCGCGACCCGGCTGAGCACCGGCGACACCGACCTCGACGGGGCAGCCGATGTGATGATCAACCTGTTCTGGCGCGGGCTCAAGGGTAAACCGACCGACAAAGACGCCGCCGAGCCCGCCGCCGAATCCCGCTAGTGTCGATGCGTAGCCGCAACGTTGATTTCGGCTGTGCAATCGGGATTGTCGGGTTGTTGGCCGGCTTCGCCGGGTTGGCGACGACGTTGCTGTTGCGCTCGATCGAGCACCTCACCTATCACTACACATTCGGGACACTGCTCGAGGGTGTCACCGCGAGCAGTGCGGTCCGGCAGGCCGTCGGCCCGACCATCGGGGGCGCCCTGGCCGGTTTCGGCTGGTGGATTCTGCGGTCGAGGGTCGACGTGCCGCCGCTGGCGGTGGCCGTCACGCACCGGGATCGCATTCGCTTGTGGCCGTTCAGCTTTGACGCTGCGCTGCAAGTGCTGGTGGTCGGCTCGGGTGCGTCGTTGGGGCGGGAAGTGGCGCCGCGCCAATTCGCGGTAGCACTGAGCAATCTGGTCACCGGGTGGTTGAAGAGGCTTTCCGAACGCGACCGCGAGATCCTGCTGGCCTGTGCGGCCGGCGCCGGACTGGGAGCGGTCTACGCGGTGCCACTCGGCGGTGCGATGTTCACCCTGCGCATCATGTTGAAGACCTGGCACCCGCGAGAGGTGGGAGCGGCGCTGATCACCTCCAGCCTGGCTGTCGCCGTGTCGTCGTTGGTGACCCATGATCGACCGAACCTGCGCTGGCCCAACCCGGACGTGTCCTACCTGCTGATCGTCTTCGCGGTGACGCTGGCTCCGTTGGCGCTGGTGATCGGGGTGGGATTCAACCGGCTGATGGGGTGGGCAGCTCAGCGCGAACTGCCCCGGTCGTGGCTGTTGATCCCGGCGATCGCCGGTGCCGGACTGCTGGTAGGCGTGTGCTCACATTGGTGGCCCGAACTGCCAGGCAACGGCCGGTCGATACTCAACGTGATTCTCGCCGGCGGGATGACACTGCATACCGCGGCCATAGTTCTGATTCTCAAGCTCGTTGTGACCGCGGCATTTCTGCGCGCCGGCGCACGGGGCGGACTGTTCACCCCGGCGCTGGCGACCGGCGCGGCGGCTGGGACGCTGTTTGTGCTGACGATCAACGCCGTCGCCGGCACGCAGTTCCACGTGCCGGCCATTGCGCTGGCCGGTTCTGCCGGCGTGCTTGCCATGACGCAAGGAGCGCCACTGTGGGCGGCGATCTTCGTCTGGGAGCTGGCCAGGCCGCCGGCGTGGGTACTGCTGGTTTTCCTGACGGCCGCCTCGAGTACCTACGGCTTGTGGCGCTTGGTCAAGTGCCGGCGCTAAAGCGCCCGCAGTGAGCCGGTCAGATGCGGATATCCTTTGGCCATATTGCGCAGGGTGAGGTCCCAGCCGTCCTGGACCTGGTCGACATACAACCCGGCGGTGGCCGGCAGCAGCACCGGCTTGCCGAATCGGACCGAATACCTCGCCGCGTCCGGAAGGTTTGCTTCGATGTTCGCCAATACTGCTGCGGCGCTGAACATTCCGTGCGCGATGGAAGTTGGGAATCCGAACAGCTTTGCCCCGACCGAGCTGGTATGGATCGGGTTGTGGTCACCGCCCACCGCGGCGTAGCGGCGAATCTGTCCGGGACTGATCCGTAGAATCGCATTCGGTGGCGGCAACTTCGGCTGTTTCTGCGGTGGCGGCTTGGGCTCGTCGGACAAGCTGGTGCGTTGCTGATGCAGGAACGTCGTGACCTGGTGCCAGGCCACCTCGTTGCCGACGCTGACATCGGTGACGACGTCGACGAGCAGGCCCTTGCGGTGTTCGCGCAGATTTTCGGCGTGCACCGCGATGTTGACCTCGTCGGTCACCCGGATCGGGTGGTACTGCGTGATCTCGTTCTCCAGATGCACCGAACCCATTGCGGCGAAAGGGAAGTCGAATCCAGTGACCAATGACATCACCGTGGGGAAGGTCAACGCGAACGGATACGTCAGCGGGACCGTGTCGCCATAACGCAAACCGGTGACGTCGGCGTACTCGGCCACGTTCGTGCGGTCGATGGGGAACTCGCCGACCGTCACTTTCCGATCTGGCAATTTGCCGCCGCGTGGGACGAACGGCAGTGCCCCGGCCGCCGCGCGCAGCATGTTTTTCAGGCCGCTTGGTTGTGTCATGGGTCCTATGCTCCCAGCATCGCCTGGCCGCAGACACGGATGACGTTGCCCGTCACCGCATTCGAGGCAGGACTAGCGAAGTAGGCGATCGCCTCGGCCACGTCGACCGGCTGACCCCCCTGATACAGGGAGTTCAGCCGACGACCGATCTCGCGGGTAGCCAGCGGTATCGCCGCCGTCATTTGGGTCTCGATGAACCCGGGCGCGACGGCATTGATCGTGATGCCCTTCTCGGCAAGTTGCGGCGCGAGCGCCTGGGCGAGACCGATCATGCCGGCCTTGGTGGTGGCGTAGTTGGTCTGCCCGCGGTTCCCGGCGATGCCGGCCATCGACGACAGGCCGATCACCCGGCCACCTTCACCGATGGCGCCGTTGGCGACCAAGCCCTCGGTAAGGCGTTGGGGTGCAAGCAAATTGACGGCCAGCACGGAGTTCCACCGTGCATCGTCCATGTTCACGAGCAGCTTGTCGCGGGTGATCCCGGCGTTGTTGACCAAGATGTCGGCGTGGCCGTCGTAGTGTTCGCGCAGGTGTTCGGTGATCCGCTCGACGGCGTCGGGGGCTGTGACGTCGAGCGGGAGTGCGGTGCCGCCGACGCGGGTCGCCGTTTCGGCCAGCGCTTCGGCGGCGGATTCCACGTCGATTGCCACCACCCGAGCTCCGTCGCGCGCGAACACCTCGGCGATCGTCGCGCCGATACCGCGCGCGGCGCCGGTCACGATCGCGACTTTGCCCTCCAGCGGCCGGTCCCAGTCGGCGACCGGGGTGGAGTCGGCGGCACCGACGTAGAAGACCTGGCCGTCCACGTAGGCCGACTTGGCCGACAGCAGAAACCGCAGGGTCGACTCGAGACCGGTGGCGGCCGGCTTGGCGTCGGGAGACAGGTAGACCAGCGAGACCGTCGAGCCGTGCTGCAACTCCTTACCGAGTGAGCGGGTGAAGCCCTCCAGCGCACGCTGGGCGATCCGCTCGTCGCTGCTTTCGGCCTCATCGGGGTTGGTGCCGATCACGACCACCCGCCCCGAGTGCCCGATGTTGCGCAGCAGCGGAGTGAAGAATTCGTGCAGGGCGGTCAGCTTGGTCGGATTCGTGATGCCGGTGGCGTCGAACACCAGCCCGCCGAACGAATCCGCCCAGCGGCCGCCGAGGTTTGCCCCCACCACGTCGTAGTCGTTGCTCAACGCCGAACGCAGCGGCTCGACCACCCGTCCCTCACCGCCGATCAGCAGCGATCCGGCCAGTGGTGGCTCACCTGCCCGATAGCGCCGCAGCTTCTCGGGCTGCGGTACGCCAAGTTGCTTGGCGAGAAACGCGCCGGGCCCGGAGTTGACGACTTGAGAGAATAAATCGGGTGCCACTGGGTTGCCTTCCGTGCTGTCGGGTATCAATACCGTAGTCGAGAGCTAACTTACTCCAGAGTAAGAATGGTAGGTAGGATGGCTCCAACACTGGATAACCAACAACTGACGGAGATAAGCGTGGCTGCTGAAAGCACCTCTGCGAGTACTCAGGCGACCGCCGCCAAACGACGTGTCGCAGTTTTGGGTGGCAACCGGATCCCGTTTGCGCGTTCGGACCGTGCCTACGCCCAAGCATCCAACCAAGACATGTTCACCGCCGCCCTGGGCGGTCTGGTTGACCGGTTCAATCTGTCCGGTGAACGACTGGGCGCCGTGATCGGCGGCGCCGTGCTCAAGCACAGCCGCGACTTCAACCTGATGCGCGAATGCGTGCTCGGTTCCGCGCTGTCGTCCTACACCCCGGCATTTGACCTGCAGCAGGCATGTGGGACCGGCCTGCAGGCGGCCATCTCCGCTGCCGACGGCATCGCGGGCGGGCGCTACGAGGTTGCCGCCGCGGGCGGGGTAGACACGACCTCCGACGCACCGATCGCGCTGGGCAACGACCTGCGCCACACCCTGCTCGGGCTGCGCCGCGCGAAGTCCAACGTCGACCGGCTGAAACTGGTCGGCAAGTTGCCAGCCAGCCTCGGCGTCGAGATTCCGGTGAACAGCGAGCCGCGCACCGGCCTGTCGATGGGCGAGCATCAGGCGATCACCGCCAAGCAGATGGGCATCAAGCGGGTCGACCAGGACGAGCTGGCCGCGGCCAGCCACCGCAACATGGCGGCCGCCTACGACCGTGGCTTCTTCGACGATCTGGTGACGCCGTTTCTGGGGCTGTACCGCGACGACAACCTGCGGGGGGACTCGTCGGCGGAGAAGCTGGCCAAGCTCAAGCCGGTGTTCGGCGTGAAGGCCGGCGACGCCACCATGACCGCCGGCAACTCGACACCGTTGACCGACGGCGCGTCGGTGGCACTGCTGTCCACCGAAGAGTGGGCCGCCGAGCACTCCCTGACCCCGCTGGCTTACTTCGTCGACGCGGAGACGGCCGCGGTCGACTACGTCAACGGCGCCGACGGCCTGCTGATGGCGCCGACCTACGCCGTGCCGCGGCTGCTGGCCCGCAACGGGCTCACCCTGCAGGATTTCGACTACTACGAGATTCACGAGGCGTTCGCCTCGGTCGTGCTCGCGCACCTGCAAGCCTGGGAGTCCGAGGAGTACTGCAAGGAGCGGCTGGGTCTGGACGCCGCACTGGGGTCCATCGACCGGTCCAAGCTGAACGTCAACGGCTCGTCGCTGGCCGCCGGGCATCCCTTCGCCGCCACCGGCGGGCGGATCCTGGCCCAACTGGCCAAGCAACTGCACGAGGCTAAGGCCAAGCAGAAGGATTCCGACAAGCCGTTGCGTGGACTGATCTCGATCTGCGCTGCGGGCGGCCAGGGCGTCGCCGCCATCCTGGAGGCCTGACAGGCGCCGGGTTGGGCGCGTTTAGGCACGTCAGTGCCCGGGTAGCCCATTCTTTGGATAGCTCCGTGTTGTCATCCGACCCCCGACCCGATGACAGCACGGAGCGTCCTTGAATCGGCTGCTCGCCTGAGTCCCGGGGCGCCGAGCCGAGACCGGGGCCGCCGACGGAACGAGGGGATCCCGCGGCGGCCCCTTCTCACGGATCAGGATCCGAACAGCAAAATCCCCCGTCTCAGTTGAGAGCGGGGGATTTCGCTGTCTAGATGTCTGTCAGCCGCTCAGAATGCGGCTTCGTCCAGCTCCATGATCTCGTTGTCGATCGACTCCAGCACCGTGCGGGTGCTGGTCAGCAGCGGCAGGAAGTTCTTCGCGAAGAACGACGCCACAGCGATCTTGCCCTCGTAGTACGAGCGGTCAGCGTCGCTGCAACCGGCGTCCAGAGCTTCCAGGGCCACCGCAGCCTGACGCTGCAGCAACCAGCCGATGACCAGGTCGCCGACGCTCATCAGGAAGCGCACCGAACCCGTCCCGACCTTGTAGATGCTGGAGATGTCCTCCTGCGCAGCCATCAAGTAGCCGGTCAGCGTCGTCGCCATCCCCTGGACATCGGCCAGGGCGGTGGACAGCAGCGCCCGCTCCGCCTTCAAGCGACCGTTGCCGGACTCGTTCTTGATGAACTCTTCGATCTGCCCGGAAACGTGGCCCAGCGCCACACCCTTGTCGCGGATGATCTTCCGGAAGAAGAAGTCCTGCGCCTGGATGGCCGTGGTGCCCTCGTAGAGCGAGTCGATCTTGGCGTCACGGATGTACTGCTCGATCGGGTAGTCCTGCAAGAAGCCGGACCCTCCGAAGGTCTGCAGGCTCTCGGTGAGCTTGGCGTACGCCTGCTCAGAGCCGACACCCTTGACGATCGGCAGTAGCAGGTCGTTGACCTTGACCGCAAGATCGGCGTCGACACCGTGAACCGCCTTGGCGACCGGCGCGTCCTGGTAAGTGGCGGTGTACACGTACAACGCGCGCAAACCTTCGGCGTAGGCCTTCTGGGTCAGCAGGCTGCGACGGACGTCCGGGTGGTGCGTGATGGTCACACGCGGCGCGGTCTTGTCCGTCATCTGGGTCAGGTCGGCTCCCTGCACGCGGTCCTTGGCGTAGGCAAGGGCGTTCAGGTACCCGGTGGACAAGGTGGCAATAGCCTTGGTGCCCACCATCATCCGCGCCTGCTCGATGACCTCGAACATCTGCGCGATGCCGTTGTGCACCTCGCCGACGAGCCAGCCCTTGGCCGGTACGCCGTGCTGGCCAAAGGTCAGCTCACAGGTCGCGGACGCCTTGAGGCCCATCTTGTGCTCGACGTTGGTGACGAACACACCGTTACGCTCGCCGGGCTCGCCGGTCTCGAAGTCGAACAGCAACTTCGGCACGAAGAACAGCGACAGACCCTTGGTGCCCGGGCCGGCGCCTTCAGGGCGGGCCAGCACCAGGTGGAAGATGTTCTCGAACAGATCACCCGAGTCGGCGGACGTGATGAATCGCTTCACGCCGTCGATGTGCCAGGAGCCGTCTTCCTGCTGCACGGCCTTGGTCCGGCCGGCGCCCACGTCCGAGCCGGCGTCCGGCTCGGTGAGCACCATGGTGGAACCCCAGCCCCGCTCAGCGGCGATGATGGCCCACTTCTTCTGCTCTTCGGTCGCCAGGTGGTAGAAGATGCTGGCGAAACCGGCGCCGCCGCCGTACATCCACACCGCGGGGTTGGCCCCCAGCAGGTGCTCGTGCAACGACCAGACCATCGCCTTGGGAACCGGTGTGCCACCGAGCTCCTCGTCGATGCCGACTTTGTCCCAGCCGGCCTCGGTGACCGCCCGGACCGACTTCTTGAACGACTCGGGCAGCGCCACGGAGTGGGTCTCGGGGTCGAATACCGGGGGATTGCGGTCGGCGTCGACGAACGACTCGGCGACGGGGCCTTCGGCCAGCCGGCTCATTTCCACGAGCATCTCGCGAGCGGTGTCGACGTCCAGGTCGGTGTATTCGCCTTCGCCGAAGGTCTTGTCAACGCCGAAGACCTCAAAAAGGTTGAATACCTGGTCGCGGACATTGCTCTTGTAGTGGCTCACTAGTTCCTCCTCGATGAGAACGCCACTTGAGGTTGGGTACTTTTGACTAAGTTACCCACCAGTAACACAGTTAAAGTTATACCCAACGGAAACCGCGCGCAACCGAGTGTGAGCTAAATTTCACCAGCTAATCAACCAACTAGTTGGCCTCGTGCTGATCGGGATGCTGGTACAACCGTTGAGCTGCGAGGATGATGAACAGGTGTCAACTGTGTTGAGCGTCACCGCGGTGCCGGAAGTGGACCTGCGCCACCCGGCTGGCCAACTCAGAACACGTTTGCGCGAGGTGGCTCACGAGGTCGGTTTCTTCTATCTGACCGGACATCAGGTGCCCGAATCGCTCACCCGGCGGGTGCTGGCGGTGGCCCACCAGCTGTTCGCGTTGACTCAGGCGGACAAGGACGCGGTCGCCATGATCCGCAGCCCACACTTCCGCGGCTATACGCGGCTGGGCGGCGAGCTGACCCGCGGCGAAGTGGACTGGCGCGAGCAGATCGACATCGGCCCGGAGCGCGAGGCGATCGGCGGTCCGGACAAAGCTGACTACCTGTGGCTGCAGGGGCCCAATCAGTGGCCCGCAGGACTGCCCGAGCTGCCGGGCATCATCGGCGAGTGGGACGCGGCCCTGGCCTCGGTATGCCGCCGTCTCCTGCGGCACTGGGCGGTGGCGCTGGGCAGTCCGGCGGAGGTCTTCGACGCCGCGTTCGCCGTGACGCCGGCGACCCTGATCAAAGTCGTACGCTATCCGGCGACCGCCGCCAGCTCCCAGGGCGTCGGCGCCCACCGTGACTCCGGGGTGCTGACCCTGCTACTCGCGGAGCCGGGCAGCCAGGGGTTGCAGGTTCGTGGCCGCGATGGTGGCTGGGTCGACGTGCCGGCCCGCGACGGCGCGTTCATCGTCAATATCGGTGAGCTGCTGGAGTTGGCGACCAACGGCTACCTGCGTGCCACTGAGCATCGGGTGCATCTGCGCCAATCGGCGGACCGCATCTCGGTGCCCTATTTCTTCAACCCGCGACTGGACGCACAGATCCCGACGTTGGCGCTGCCCGCCGAGTTGGAGCAGCTGGCCGGGCGGCGCGCGGACCCGTCCGACCCGATCTTTTCGGTGTATGGCCACAATGCGTGGAAGAGCAGGCTGCGGGCACATCCGGACGTCGCGGCCGCGCACGGTTACCTAACGGGCAGCGCGGGGGATGTAACGCCCGACAGGTAGGGTCGAATCCAGCCAAATCCCGTCGATGCGAGTGAAGCCCGGTGAATACACCTGACAAGCTGACGCCTACCTCCCTGCGCGAGGCTTTCAGCCATTTCCCGTCCGGCATCATCGCCATCGCCGCCGAAGTCGACGGAGTCAAAGAAGGGCTGGCGGCCAGCACCTTCGTCCCGGTGTCATTGGAGCCGCCGCTGGTGTCGTTCTGCGTCCAGAACACCTCGACGACGTGGCCAAAGCTCAAGGATGTCCGCGCGTTGGGTATCAGCGTGCTGGGCGAGTCGCACGACGGGGCAGCTCGGAGGCTGGCGGCCAAGACCGGTGATCGCTTCGCCGACTTGGAGACGGTGTCCTACAGCAGCGGTGCGGTCTTCATCGAGGGCACCAGCCTCTGGATGGAAACCGCGATCGAACAGCTCATCCCCGCCGGGGATCACACGATTGTGGTGTTGCGGGTCAGCGATGTCCGAGTCGACGCGAAGGTCGCGCCGATCGTGTTTCATCGCAGCGGTTTTCGTCGCCTCGGGGTCTAGGGACGCCTGCCGAGTTCGTCTCGGTACGCCTGCGCCCGCCTGTCGAGCTCGGCGCCGTCCTCGGGGCGCCCCTCGCTGCGCGCGAGATGAGCTCGGGCAGACAGCTCGACGATCGCCGATCGAATTTGGTTGGTGCTGATGGTTTTCTGGATAGCCATGCTCACCGCCTTCCGGAGTTGGACCCGATTGGGTACCCGGAACGGCGCTGGGCTAACGCCGGCTGCTTACCGGCGAAACAGCTTGTTGCCCAGCCACACGACCGGGTCGTATTTGCGGTCGGCGACGCGCTCCTTCATCGGAATCAGAGCGTTGTCGGTGATCTTGATGCCCTCGGGGCAGACCTCGGTGCAGCACTTGGTGATGTTGCAGTAGCCGAGCCCGTGCTCTTCCTGCGCCTGATCACGCCGGTCCTGGGTGTCCAGCGGGTGCATCTCCAGCTCCGCGATCCGCATCAGGTAACGCGGGCCGGCGAACGCCGGTTTGTTGTCCTCGTGGTCACGGATCACGTGGCAGACGTTGTTGCACAGGAAGCACTCGATGCACTTGCGGAACTCCTGGGAGCGCTCGACATCCTGCTGCTGCATCCGGTACTCGCCGGGCTGTAGATCCTTCGGCGGCGCGAAGGACGGGATTTCCCGGGCCTTCTCGTAGTTGAACGACACGTCGGTGACCAGATCGCGGATCACCGGGAAGGTCCGGATCGGCGTCACGGTCACGGCTTCGTCCTCGCCGAACGTCGACATCCGGGTCATGCACATCAGCCGCGGCCTGCCATTGATTTCAGCGGAACACGAGCCGCACTTGCCGGCCTTGCAGTTCCATCGGACCGCCAGGTCCGGCGTCTGGGTCTGCTGCAGGCGATGGATGATGTCGAGCACCACCTCGCCCTCGTTGACCTCCACGGTGAAGTCCTGCAAGCCGCCGCCGGCTTGGTCGCCACGCCATACCCGCAAAGTCGCGTTGTAGTTCATCAGCCTCTCCGTCCTGGGTGGTCGGCCAACTCTTCGTCGGTGTAGTACTTCTCCAACTCCGAGATTTCAAACGCGTCGAGCAGGTCTGGCCGCATCGGCTCCTGGTCTTTGCGTGTCACGGTGATGTCGGGCACCACCGGGTCGTCGCCCGAGGCGCTGCAGACCAGCAGCACCCTGCGCCACGACGAGTCCATCCCCGGGTGGTCGTCGCGGGTGTGCCCGCCACGGCTTTCGGTGCGCTCCAGTGCCGCTTTGGCAACGCATTCGCTGACCAGCAACAGGCTGCGCAGGTCGAGCGCCAGGTTCCAAGCGGGGTTGTAGCGGCGGTCGCCGTCGACGTGAATGTGCTTGAACCGCTCCCGGAGCTTGTCGAGCCGAGACAGCGCCTCGGTGATCTCGTCGGCCTTGCGGATGATTCCGACCAGGTCGTTCATCGACTGCTGCAGCTCCAGCTGCAAGGTATAGGGGTTTTCCGCGGTGGTGCCGTTCGTCGGCGCCTCGAAGGGGGCCAGTGCCCGCTTGGCGGCGGTCTCGACGGCGTCGTCTGCGACTTTCGGTCGGCTGCTCAGCGCCCGCACATAGTCGGCAGCACCCAGGCCGGCTCGACGACCGAACACCAGAAGGTCGCTCAGCGAGTTGCCGCCCAAGCGGTTCGAGCCGTGCATTCCGCCGGAGCACTCGCCCGCGGCAAACAGCCCGGGAACGCTGGCGGCACCGGTGTCGGCATCCACCTCCACGCCGCCCATCACGTAGTGGCAGGTCGGCCCGACTTCCATTGGCTCTTTGGTGATGTCGACACCGGCCAACTCCTTGAACTGGTGATACATCGACGGCAGCCGCTTCTGGATCTGCTCGGGCGTCAGCCGCGAGGCGATGTCGAGGTAAACGCCGCCGTGCGGGGTCCCGCGACCGGCCTTGACTTCGGAGTTGATCGCGCGCGCAACTTCGTCACGGGGTAGCAGGTCGGGCGTCCGACGAGCCGAGTCGTTGTCCTTGAGCCACTCATCGGCCTCTTGCTCGGTCTCGGCGTACTGGCCTTTGAACACCGCCGGGATGTAGTCGAACATGAACCGGGTGTCGTCGGAGTTCTTCAGCACTCCACCGTCGCCGCGCACACCCTCGGTCACCAGGATGCCCTTGACGCTGGGCGGCCAGACCATGCCGGTCGGGTGGAACTGGACGAATTCCATGTTGATCAGCGTCGCGCCGGCCCTCAGCGCCAGCGCGTGGCCGTCGCCGGTGTACTCCCACGAGTTCGAGGTGACCTTGAACGACTTGCCGATACCGCCGGTGGCCAACACGATCGCAGGCGCCTCGAACAAGATGAACTTGCCGGTTTCGCGGATGTAGCCGAACGCCCCCGAGATCCGCCCCCCACTTTCGGAGCCGTCTTTCAATAACTCGGTGATCGTGGTCTCGGAGAACACCCGGATCCGCGCTTCATAGTCGCCGAGCTCGGCGTAATCCTCCTGCTGCAGCGAGACGATCTTTTGCTGCATCGTGCGGATCAGCTCCAGGCCGGTGCGGTCACCGACGTGCGCCAGCCGCGGGTAGGTGTGCCCGCCGAAGTTGCGCTGGCTGATCTTGCCGTCCTTGAGCCGATCGAACAGCGCGCCGTAGGTCTCCAGCTCCCACACCCGGTCGGGCGCTTCCTTGGCGTGAAGTTCGGCCATCCGCCAGTTGTTGAGGAATTTCCCACCGCGCATGGTGTCGCTGAAGTGGGTCTTCCAGTTGTCTTTGGGGTTGGTGTTGCCCATCGCTGCGGCGCAGCCGCCCTCGGCCATCACCGTGTGGGCCTTGCCGAACAGCGACTTGGAGACCACCGCAACCTTCAGGCCGCGTTCCCGCGCCTCGATGACCGCGCGCAACCCTGCGCCGCCGGCACCGATGACGACCACGTCGTAGGAGTGCCGTTCGACCTCAGTCATGAAATCCTCGCTCAGTTATTCGGTAATTCTGAAATGGCTTCTCAGCCAATAAATCTCAGGTCGGGAATGGTGCCGCTGGACACCAGCGCTACGTAGAAGTCGGTGAGCATCAGCGTGCCGAGTGTGATCCACGCATACATTTTGTGCCGTATGTTGAGGTGACTTACCTGGGTCCACAACCAATACCGCACAGGATGTTTGGAGAAGTTCTTGAGCCGCCCGCCGGTGACGTGCCGGCATGAATGGCATGACAGCGTGTAGATCCACAGCATGATGACGTTGCCGAGCAGAATGAGGTTGCCCAACCCGAAACCGAATCCGCCGGGACCGTGGTCGGAGTGGAACGCAACGATCGCGTCGTAGGTGTTGATGATCGAGATGATGCCGGCGATGTAGAAGAAGTAGCGGTGCGTGTTCTGCACGACCAGCGGGAACCTGGTCTCGCCGGTGTAGTTCACGCGCGGTTCGGCCACCCCGCAGGCGGTGGGCGACTGCCACACCGTGCGGTAATAGGCACCGCGGTAGTAATAGCAGGTCAGCCGGAACAGCAGCAGGAACGGCAATGACAACGCCGCGTACGGCAGCCACCACACGTCCGGCAGGATCTGCGGCCAAATGTCACCGGCCTCGCCGCAGCCCTTGCTCAGGCACGGTGAGTAAAACGGCGTCAAGTAGTGGTACTGCGGCACGAAGAAGTAGTTCTGCTGAAACGCGCGCACCGTCGCATAAATGACGAATGCGGCGAAACCGAGGTCGATCCGCAGCGGCGAAAGCCACCACCGATCTGTGCGGAGCGTCCGTTGCTGGATGCGGGCGCGCGTCGGTGAAAAGACACCGGACGCAGGATGGTTCGCCGTGGGTGCGCTCATCAAATGTTCCTCTTCGAACGGGCTGTTGATCGAAGAGTACAGCCATTCAGCGCCCGGATTATCGGCGGGCTTGGCAAGTCGAAATCGGTTGTGACCCCCGACTCATCCATGCTGGACGTCGCGCCGAAATTCTCGATCGCAATCGGTATCCGCCGACGGCGATCTTTTCGCTGGACGACGGCACAATGGCGCGGAAGAAGTCGAATTCGGAAACATCAATGTCAAGTAATTCGGCGTCGCGCGAGGACGTCGATGTTAGCCAGCGGCCGGGCTTGAGCGTGAGAGATATCACCCGGCGCTAGGCCGTTTGATCGGTTCCAGTAGCCGATGCGGACAACGCAGCGCCTCGCTGACCGGATCGTGGCGTACGGCGCGTTCGCGCGGCTGCCGAGGCGGATGCACGACCAGATCGCCGACGTCAGGTATCTGCCCACATGACGAACACGCCCGCTCCGCTCCGATGGCTCCGCCGCAGTCGGCGTGCCGATAGCTGCGTCGCTGGGCCCGTTCGACGTAGTTTTCGTTGCCCCAGGTGGCCAACGACCAGATCGTCGGCCACAGTCGCCGGCCCTTGGCCGTCAACACATATTCGCCGCGACGACCCTCGCCCGCAGCCCTGGCCAGCACTCCTTCGTCAACCAGAAGTGAAAGACGTTCGGCGAGAACGGCTTTTGGAATGTCAAGGTGCACACGAAAGTCGCTGAACCGGCGGACGCCGTAGAAGGCGTCCCGGATCACCAACAGTGTCCATCGTTCGCCGACGATCTCGAGCGTGCGCGCGATCGGGCAACTCTCGGCGACGTATTCGCGGGGAAGGGCCACGCTGCAATCTTACCGTTGCAGGTTCATTGATTGAACCATAAGCTCCAGATGACTAGTTCGTTCAATGAACCAATAGAGAGGTGACACGGATGGCAGCCGGCTTTCACCGTGAATCGCACGGCATGACCCGCGTCGACATCGACACCGGTATTCCCTTCAAGCAGTTCATCGCTGCGCTGGAAAAGGCGGCTCCGCCGGTTGACCGCACGGCGGTGCAGCGGATCGCCGAGGCGGGCGGCAGCTGGGACGAGGTACGGGCCGCCGCGGCCGAGAACGCCCCGAACGATCTGATGGTGTACGCCAAGATCGATGCGAGCGATTACTTCGGCATCGCCGGGCATCACACGCCTGCGGTCGAGTATCTGATCGGCAACCATGTCATCGCCGAGACCATGTTCCGCCATGACCCCAAGGCGCTGTTGTACGCGCCGCTGCGCATGCTGGTCTACGGCGATGCCGACGGCAACGCGGTCTTCACGATGGACCAGCCTGGACCGGCCTTCGGCAGTTTGGGCATCGCCGAGGTCGCCGAGGTCGGCCTCGGGCTCGACCGCAAAGTGGTGAACCTGCTTCGCCTCGCCGGGGTCGACGTCGGGCAAGCCTTCGGCTGAACGGCAGATCCGGTAGAGCCGTTCGGCTCCACCGGACCCGACCGGTTACTTGCTGATCGCGATGCGCTGCGGCTGAGTGCCGGCGCTCTGCCGATATCTACCGCTACAAACATGAGTCGACCACGCTAAAGTCCCACCTGCCGTTTCGTCGTCAGCGAACTAGGCCGCTCCGAAACCCTCGTCGATCGCCAGCCGGTAGCCGCGTTTGACCACTGTGGCAACAATGTTTCTGTCGCCCAGCGCCTTTCGTAGCCGAAGGACCGCAGTGTCCACCGCATGCGGGTCGGCGGCGCTGCCGGGCAGGGCACGGAGTAGTTCGCTGCGCGCGACAACAGATCCCGGCCGCAACGCGAGCGCACGCAGAATCGCCATCATTGCCGGTGACAGCGACTGCACCGTGTCGTCGACCGTCACCCGGGAGCCGCAGATCTCGATCCGATGACCCGCTGCGCGCAGGGTGTGCAGGCCGGGTAACTCGTCGATGATGTGGCGGGCCAGCGCGCCCAGTCGCATGCGCTCCGGCCACGAAGCGGGGACGCCGAGCCGCAGCAGTGGAGCCGCGGTCACCGGGCCGACACACATCGCCCGCACATCGGACCGCAACGCGTCGAGCAGTTGGCCGGATATCCGGAGATCGGCGGCACGCATCAACGTAGCGGCGACCGCGGGTGCCGACGTGAAGCTCACCGCGTGGAACTCGCGGTGGGCGACCCCCCGTATCAGCTGGTCGAATTCTCCGCCGGCTGGTGCCGGCATCCATCGGTATGTCCGGACAGCGACGACGTCGGCGTGCGCGGAACGCAGCTCGTCGAGGAACTCGGGAAACGGGTCCCAGTCGTCGGTTGCGCCGTGCATCTGCACGGCTATCCGACAGCCGCTGATGCCGGATTCTTTCAAATGGTGCGAAATGTCCCGGGAGGACTCCGATTCCGGGGACCATTCTTCGCGTAGGCCGGCAGCTCGCACTGCGCCGGTGGCCTTGGGTCCGCGAGCCACGATGCGGGTTCGGGACAGCGTTGCGGTCAGGCGGTCGGCCAACCCCCATCCGCCGGCGGCGGCCAGCCAGCCACGTAAACCGATGCCGGTTGTGATGATGACGATGTCTGGCGGATCATGTATCAATTCTTCTGTGCAGTAGCGTAATTGCTCGTCATCAGACATCGCGATCATGCAGATTGCCGGGGCGCTGGCCACCATCGCGCCGTGGCGCCGCAGCACGGTGCACAGCTCGCGGGCGCGCCGCGCCGCGGTGACGGCCACCCGGTAGCCGGCTAGCGACGGCTCCTCGGGCTGCTTCATACGAAGTGTGTATGCCAACCGAATGTCGGCGGCGTTACCGGCCAATTGCCGTGGCGTTGCCCCCGGTTCGCGCGCTTACCAAACGTCTCCGTCGCGCCAGTCGCATGTCAACGCCGCGCTCGTGTCCACCTCGCTCAGCAGCGGGAAGACGAACACCGACCCGTCGTCGTCGGGAGTCCGTGTCGGTCCGGTGGGCGCCAGCACCGACGTCGGCCCGCGCCACGGCAACCAGCCCCGCAGCGCGTACAGCCGCCGGCCCCGGTCCGAGGAACTCAGCGCACCCAGCTGGTAAGCGCCGCGGATCACCTGCTCGCATGCGTCGAGTATCGCGATCGCCAGACCCTGACCGCGCCAATCCTCGCGCACCGCAACAGCTTCGACGTAACCGCAGCGCAGTGCGGCACCGCGATGAAGCAGACGTCGCTGGACGACCGCGCCGTGGGCGATGATCGCGCCGCGATGCCAGATCAGTGCATGCATGCCGCCGAGCGCGTGGTCCCAGTCGGAGTCGGCGAAGTCGCCGCCGAACGCTTCGCTGACCATGTCGTGGGCGCGCTGCCGCGCGTCGCACTCCAGGTCTGCGGTGTGGACCAGGCGGGCGGTGTGAACCTGGGTGTGCACACTGCTGGTCTACCAGTTCGGCTGGTCGGCCGCTACCGGAGTCGACATAGAAGTCGACCTGGATCTCGGGCGTGACCAATGCAGTCGCACCTGTTGGCCCGGTCGCACCTGGGCGACCTTGTCGACGTCGCGGTCGGCGATGACGCCGACCACCGGATAACCTCCGGTGACTGGATGATCGGCGCCGAGTATCACCGGTAATCCGTTGGGCGGCACTTGAATCGCGCCACGCGTCGCGCCTTCGCTGGGCAGTTGACGGCCTGGGTTGCGGTGCGCCAGCGGGCGTCCCTGCAGTCGCATGCCCACCCGGTCGCTGCGGTCCGAGGCGATCCAGACGGTGTGCACCAGCGCGTCGGCATCGGCAATCCAGCCGTCGCGCGGACCGGGCACCACCATCAGATGGACGAGCTGGTCGGCGATCGGTGCGACTGGAGCCTGGTCGAGTTCGGGGTATTGCTCGGTGTGCTCTCCGATCGGCAGCACGTCACCGGGTCGCAGCGGTGCCGGCCCGATCGCGGACAGCACGTCATAGCTGCGCGAGCCGAGCACCGGTGCCACGTCGATACCGCCCCGCACTGCCAGGTAGCTTCGTAGCCCAGAACGTGGAACGCCCAGTGCGATCAGCTGGCCGTCACCGACGTGCTGAAGGCTGTTGGCGCCGAACGCGGTTGAGTCGACCGTCGCATGAGGATCTGCACCGGTGACCGCGATGTCGATGTCGCCGCCCCGGACCTTCGCGGCGAATCCGCCCATGGTCACCTCGATCGTGGCACGGCCGTCGGGGTTGGCCACCAGTCGGTTGGCCAGGGCGTGAGCACCCCGGTCGGCGGCTCCGGACCGAGTGACCCCGAGGTGGGCAAGCCCGGACCGCCCGAGGTCTTGAACGAGCGCCAGCGGACCGGTGCGCATGATCTCCAGGGCGGCCATTGTCTAGGCGGCCCGGAACTGCACCCAGGTGCCCGGGGTCAGCAGCGCCGGGTCGGGCCGGTCGATATCCCAGAGCACGGCGTCGGTGCGCCCGATCAACTGCCAGCCACCGGGGGAGCGGCGCGGGTAAACACCGGTGAATTCGCCGGCCAGGCCAACGGCCCCGGCCGGGACGGTAGGGCGGGGATCCGAGCGTCGCGGTACGGCCAGGCGTGGGTCGCCACCGACCAGATACGCGAAACCGGGTGCGAATCCACAGAAACCGACCTTCCACAGGTGAGTGGTGTGCGCGTCGACCACTTGTGCCGTGCTCAACCCGGTGAGTTCAGCCACCTCGTCAAGGTCAGCGCCGTCGTAGGTCACGTCGATCACCAATGGCGACGCCGGCGCGGTCGGCTCGGCGTTGGCGGTCACCCGCAGCGTATCGAGTTGCCGGCGGACGGCGTCCTGTCGTCCGGGCCCGTCGAGTTCGAGGAGCACCGTCCGCGCGGCCGGGACGATGTCGAGCACCTCGGGCATCGCCGCATTCTGTAGTGCGGCAGCCCACGCCAGAACCTCTGCGGTGTTGTCGCATTGCAGGAGTAGCGCCCGGTCTCCGTAGTCGAGAACGCTCATGTTCAGTGCAGGATGTTGGCGATCAGAGCGGGCAACTGGTCTGCCACCAAGGGGTAGCTCAGCGGTGAGGCGTAGGCGATCGCCCCGGCCTGCTCCTGGGTGGTGAAGATGCTGCGCGACCGATGTAGTGCCACATCGTGATTGGCTAACAGGCCGGCCTGGTCCGTATCGCTTTCGGTCGTCCAGATCAGCACGTCGGCGTCACCGAGGACTGACTTGATCTTGTCGGGCGGGATGAACGCGCGCTGCTGATCGACCGCCAGTGAAACGAGGCTTTCGGGAACGGCCAGCCCCATCTGAGTGAGGAACTCGGTTCGCCATCCGGTGATCGCCACGACATTGTCACCCTGGTGCAACATGCCCTGCAACAGCAACACCCGCTTGTTCTTGAACTGCTGGTACCGGTCGGCGACGCCGGTAAATCCTTTGTCGACACCGTTGATCAGCGAGGTGATCTGGCCGGATTGAAAAACGGCCTGGCCGATGGCTTTTGCCTGATCTTTCCAGGGTTCGAAGAACGCATCGCCGTCCGATTGCGCCAGTGTCGGCGCGATCGCGGCCAGTTTCTGGTAGGTGTCCTGATCGAGGCCGGCGTCGGTGGCGACGATCAGGTCGGGCTTCAGAGCGGAGATCTGGTTGGCCTGGATGCCGTTGTCCAGGTTCAACACAACGGGTTTGGCGCTGCCGAGCTTGGGTTGGGCCCACGGCCACACCCCGAACGGTTGGTCGCCGAACCAGTTGGTCACCGCGACGGGGACGACGCCGAGGGCCAGCAGGTCGTCTTGGCCAGTGAATCCTGCGCTGACCACTCGCTTGGGGGGTTCGGCGATGGTCGTCTCACCGAAGACGTGCTTGATCGTGACCGGCCCGCCATGACCGGTCGCGGTGGGCGGCGATTTGTCCGACGAGCATCCGGCGAGCATGAACAGGCTCGCTGCCGCACCGACGCGTAGGAACCCTCGACGGTTCCATTCCTCGCCCATGGCGTGAGCCTAGCGCGGTCAACCAGCTGGCTTAGTCGTCTTACTCGTCCAAGGGCTGTAGTCGGCAATCAACTCCTCCTGCGCTGGCCGCTGATCGCCCGGCACATGCTGCAGGTTGATGCGGATCCGGTACCAGATGGAACTCGGGCCACGCATGCCGTCGACCAGGATGTCGGCCGGTTGCAGACGTTCGGCCGCCGCGGGATGACGCTCCCGCCAGATATCGAGCGCGGCCATCGCTTCGTCCTTGGTTTTGGTGCGGGCAATCTCGATGAGCGGCATCACCGACTGGCGCCGCCCTGATCCGTCGCGCCGCGCGCCCTTCGGCGCTTTCTCCGCGGGGCCGAGATCCTCGGCGAGGGTGAGCAACCGGTCGAGACCGCCGGCGGTGGATTCCATCGCGGCCCAGGGGTCGCCGAGTTCAGCGAACCGCTGCGGCACTGTCGCCACGGTGAAGTCTGCGGGGTCGCAGTGGGCGACCTCGTCCCAGACCAGGGGCGTGGAAACGCGTGCGTCCGCCGTCGCACGCACCGAGTAGGCGGACGCGACAGTGCGATCTTTGGCGTTCTGGTTGAAGTCGACGAACACGCCTTCGCGTTCTTCTTTCCACCATCGGCTGGTGGCCAGCTCGGGTGCCCGTCGCTCGACTTCTCGCGCCACCGTCTGTGCGGCCAACCGCACCTGCCTGAACGACCAGTTCGGGGTGATCCGCGCGTAGATGTGGAACCCGCGCGAGCCGGACGTCTTCGGCCATGCGGTCAGCCCGTGATCCTCGAGCACCTCGCGGGCAACCTGCGCGACGTCGATGATGTGTCGCCACGTCACTCCGGGCATGGGATCGAGGTCGACGCGCAGTTCGTCAGGATGCTCGAGATCGTCGGCAAGCACGGGGTGCGGGTTCAGGTCGACACAGCCCAGGTTGACCGCCCAGGCCAATCCGGCCGCGTCGTGGATGACGGCTTCTTTCGCCGAGGTTCCTCGCGCATAGCGCAGTTCGGCAACGTCGACCCAGGAAGGGCGCTTTTCCGGTGCGCGCTTCTGGAAGACGGCCTCCTGGTCGATCCCCTTGACGAACCGCTTCAGAATCATCGGCCGCCCGGCCACCCCGCGCAGGGCGCCGTCGGCGACCGCCAGGTAGTAGCGGATCAGGTCAAGCTTGGTGAGCCCGGCCCCTCCGTCGCGGTCCGGGAAGACCACCTTGTCCGGATGGCTGACCTCGACTTGGCGTCCATCCACCTCGATTGACACCGGCCCCATGCTTCGATGCTAATTCGGCAAACCGTTCCTGCCGCGGTGCGACGTCCGTCACATAGGGTGGAAGCATGCCTAATCTTTTCCAGCTGCCGGGGCAGGCGGCAGCCAAGGTTCAGCAATATGCCGAACGCGGTGTGTCCGAACTGCACTACCTCCGAAAGATCATCGAGTCCGGCACCTTCCGGATCGACAATCCGCTGAACTACGCCGCGATGGCTGCCGACATCGGGAAGTGGGGCGAGATCGGCATGCTGCCGGCGTTCAACGCCCGGCGGACGCCGAACCGCGCGGCGATCATCGATGACGACGGCTCATTCAGCTACAAACAGCTCGACGAGGCCGCGAACGCCGTCGCGCACGGGCTACTGGCCAAAGGGGTGAAGGCCGGCGACGGAGTCGCGATCCTCGCGCGCAACCACCGCTGGTTCGCTGTCGCGCAGTTCGGCTGCGCGCGGGTTGGTGCCCGAATCATTCTGCTCAACAGCTCGTTCTCCGGACCCCAGATCAAAGAGGTGTCCGAGCGCGAGGGCGCCAAATTGATCATTTACGACGATGAGTACACCGAGGACGTCAGCAAGGCCGACCCGCCGTTGGGCAAGCTGCGGGCATTGGGCTTCAACCCGGACGGCGAGGACTCCGGCAGCACCGATGACACGCTGGCCGATCTGGTCGCGGCCAACAGCAAGTCGCCCGCACCCAAGGCCGGCAAGCGTTCCTCCATCATCATCTTGACCAGCGGTACCACCGGAACCCCGAAGGGCGCGAACCGAAGCACCCCGCCGACATTGGCGCCGATCGGCGGAATCCTGTCGCATGTGCCGTTCAAGGCCAACGAGGTGACCTCGCTGCCGGCGCCGATGTTCCACGCCCTGGGTTTCCTGCATGCCACCATCGGCATGTTCCTGGGATCGACTCTGGTGCTGCACAGCAAGTTCAAGCCGGAGCAGGTGTTCACCGACATCGAAAAGCACAAGGTGACAGCGGTGGTCGTGGTGCCGGTCATGCTGTCGCGAATGCTCGACGCGCTGGAAAAGATGGACCACAAGCCGGATTTGTCCAGTCTGCGGATCATTTTCGTCTCCGGTTCCGCGCTGGGAGCCGACGTCGCTGAACGGGCGCTGAAGGATATCGGTCCGGTCGTCTACAACATGTACGGCTCGACCGAAATCGCTTTTGCCACGATCGCGCAGCCCAAGCACCTCGAGTACAACTCCACGACCGCCGGACCGCCGGTCAAGGGAGTCAAGGTCAGAATCTACGACGAGAACGGCAAGCAGTTGCCGCAAGGCGAGGTCGGCCGGATCTTCGTGGGCACCAGCTTTCCGTTCGAGGGCTACACCGGTGGCGGCAACAAGCAGATCATCGACGGCCTGTTGTCCTCTGGTGACGTCGGCTACTTCGACGAGCGGGGTCTGCTCTACATCAGTGGCCGCGACGACGAGATGATCGTGTCCGGCGGTGAGAACGTCTTCCCCGCAGAAGTGGAGGACTGCATCAGCGGCCATCCAGACGTGGTGGAGGCCACCGCGATCGGCGTCGAGGACAAAGAGTGGGGCCACCGATTGCGTGCCTTCGTGGTCAAGAAGGACAACGCCAAACTCGACGAGGACGCCGTCAAGAAGCACGTCAAGGATCAGCTGGCCAAGTACAAGGTGCCGCGCGAAGTCATCTTCCTCGACGAGTTGCCGCGCAACCCGACCGGCAAGATTCTCAAGCGCGAGCTGCGAGAGATCGACGCCGACTAGCTCGGTCCGTTCACCCGTCGAAGCCGGTACGGCCGTCGAGCTGCTCACGCAGGATGTCGATCTGCCCGGTGTGCCGGGCCGTCTCCTGGATCATGTGCAGGTAGATCCAGCGCAGCGACACCGTCGTCTCGAGGCGGCCGTGCCGCAGCTGGTGGTCCAGCGGATACTGTGCGGCGATGCGGCGCGACGTCTCGCATTGGGCTTGGTATTCGGCCACCAGTACCGGCAGTGATTCGTCGGGCTGGATCTCGAATTCCCACCCCCGGTCGTGGGTGCGGCGATTGTCGTCCAGTCGTCCCGGCAAGAACTGCTCGAACCAGCCGTATTCGGCCCAGCGCAGGTGCTTGACCAGCCCGCCGACCGTCGTCGCCGAGGTGACGAGATGCCGGCGGGCGTCGGCATCGGAGAGCCCGGAAACTTTGCGCGCCACAATGTCCCGGTAGTCGTCGAGGAACGCTTCCAGCGTGGCACGTTCGCCGCTGACCTGTTGCTCGCGGCGATTGGCGCGCTGCGTTTCTGCCATGACCGCGAAGCTAGCACCGCCGGGATCAGCGTCGTTCGCGGATGCTCCGGGTCACCTCGGCGGACAGTTTCGGATCCTTGAGGAGCAGCTCGATCAGCGCGGAAATCACTTCTTGTCCGGTCACACGGGCGTATCCAAGCCGGTCGGCTGCGTCGCGTTGCCAGATGTCGAGGGCGCGGTGGGTGGCGGGCGACAGGTCGACGGTGCGCCGGGTGCGTTGGCTGCGAGGTGCCGGCTGGGGTCTTTTGTGGTCAGTGGCGCTGCGAACGCTCTGGAAGCGTTCGGTCAGCGCCGACGCGTCAGCACGTGCGGGGGGCTTGCCCCGAAACGACGGCGAGCTGGGATCCATGCGGCGGTCAACCTTCCGGTTGGCGTGAGCTTTCAGTACATCAGGACTCGAGTATGTCGGTCAAAGCCACCTCGTGCAGTGGTCGCACGCCGTTGATGGCACTGCTTGCCATGCCCAG
>JAVHWH010000290.1:0-4154 GCA_032159915.1 Mycobacterium sp. | reverse complement strand
CCGAAAAAGGTGCCGCAGTGGGGCATCGACGAATGGCACTTCTACCCGAACATGATGCTGCTGATCTGGGAGCCCGGCTGGTTCCTCACCTACCACTACTGGCCGACCGCGGTCGACAAGCACATCTTCGAGTCCACACTGTATTTCGTTCCGCCGAAGAACGCGCGGGAGCGGCTGGCCCAGGAGCTGGCCGCCGTCACGTTCAAGGAGTACGCGCTGCAGGATGCCAACACTCTCGAGGCGACGCAGACGATGATCGGCACCAAGGTGGTCAACGACTTCCCGCTGTGCGACCAGGAGATCATGCTGCGCCACCTGCACAAGGTGACCAATGACTACGTGAAGGAGTACACCGGCAATGGCCACCACTGAGAAGCTGCCCGCCGAATTCGTGGCTCTGGAGCCATATCTCGAGTGGGACCTGGCCACCGAGCCCGAGCGTTATGCCAAGCGGCTGGCGTCGTCGATGGCCGAGATGCAGGCGTTCTACGACGTAGCGTTTCCCAAGCTGAACGACGTGATCGAATACTGCGACAAGTTCCCGGTCGACGACCTGCCCGAAGACGCACGTACCCTGATGCATCTGATGCAGTCGCTGGTCTTGGTCTCGTTTCCGATCGAGGCATGGAAGCAGCCGCGGGTGCCCGACAGCGGGGCGGCCTGGGTCGAGCTGATCCGCGAGCCGGTGATCTAGCCGGTGCTCACCCTCAAGGCTGCCGGACTCCTCGACGTCGACGCCGGCGAGATTGTCTCGCCGGGCATCCTGCGCATTGAGAACGACCGGATCGTCGGTGTCGGCGGCAGTGTCGAGAGCTCCAGCTCCGACGTCATCGACCTCGGAGACTCGGTCCTGCTGCCCGGTCTGATGGACATGGAGGTCAACCTGCTGATGGGTGGGCGCGGGGAGAAACCCGGGCTGTCCTCGGTGCAGGACGACCCGCCGACGCGAATGTTGCGCGCCGTCGGCAACGCCCGCCGGACGTTGCGGGCGGGGTTCACCACCGTGCGCAACCTCGGCTTGTTCGTCAAGACCGGCGGTTACCTCCTCGACGTCGCGCTGGGCAAGGCGATCGACGCGGGCTGGATCGATGGCCCGCGGGTGGTTCCGGCAGGGCACGCGATCACTCCGACTGGTGGGCACCTGGATCCGACCATGTTCGCCGCGTTCGCACCGCATGTGCTGGAGTTGACGGTCGAGGAGGGCATCGCCAACGGCATCGACGAGGTCCGCAAGGCGGTGCGCTACCAGATCAAGCACGGTGCGGAGCTGATCAAGGTCTGCTGTTCAGGTGGCGTGATGTCTTTGACGGGACCGCCTGGGGCTCAGCACTATTCGGATGAGGAGCTACGGGCGATCGTCGACGAGGCGCACCGTCGCGGGATGCGAGTCGCCGCGCACACGCACGGCGCCGAAGCGGTGAAGCACGCTGTCGAAGCGGGGATCGACTGCATCGAGCACGGGTTTTTGATCGACGACGAGGCGATCGCACTGATGGTCGAGCGCGGCACGTTCCTGGTGTCGACGCGGAATTTGGCCGAAGGAATGGATATTTCGCATGCCCCGCCCGAACTGCAGGCAAAGGCCGCCGAGATGTTCCCGAAGTCGCGGACATCGATCCTGGCCGCCTACGAGGCGGGCGTGAAGATTGCGGTCGGCACCGATGCTCCGGCCATTCCACACGGCAAGAACGCCAACGAACTGGTCACTCTAGTCGAGTGGGGCCTGCCGCCCTTGGCGGTGCTGCGGGCCGCCACGACAGTCGCAGCCGAGTTGATCAATGTCACCGACCGAGGCCGACTGGCCGAGGGCCAGCTTGCCGACATCATCGCTGTGCCGGGAGATCCCTTGTCCGACATCGGCGTAACCCAGAAGGTGGGCTTCGTGATGAAAGGCGGCAAAATCTATGTCGGACCGAATTGAGGATCTCGTCGATATCCAGCAATTGCTGGCTCGCTACGCGGTGACGATCACGCAGGAAGACATCGACGGCCTGGTGGCGGTGTTCACGCCGGACGGTACCTACAGCGCCTTCGGTGAAACCTATTCGCTGGACCGGTTTCCCGTCTTGGTCGACGCCGCACCCAAGGGACTGTTCATGACCGCGACCGCGGTGATCGACCTGGACGGCGACACCGCCACCGGAACCCAGCCGCTCTGCTTCATCGACAACGCCACCCACGACATGCGGATCGGTTACTACAAGGACACCTACGTACGCACCGATAACGGGTGGCGGCTGAAAACCCGCGCCATGACGTTCATTCGGCGCAGCGGCGTCCACGACTCGGGTCGTCCGCACGCGATCGGGCGGCCCTCCCCCAACTCTGCATGAAGGTCGACGAGTTCCGCGCGGATCTTCGGGCGTGGCTCGACGAGCACGACCTCACCCCGGGGCCGGACCATTCGCTGCCCGGCCATATGCGCCAATACGCCCGGGTGATCCGGGTACTTTATGACGCCGATTGGATGCGCTACGGCTGGCCCGAGGAAGTCGGCGGGTTGGGCGGGCCGGCCATCCTGCGGGCGGTCGTCGGCGAAGAGGTGGTAGGCCGCCGTCTTGTAGAACCGGGCCCCTATTCGATGCTGGAAGTGCTGACGCCGACCATGATCGACTACGCCCCCGCCGACCTCGCCGCCGACATGGTGCCGCGCCTCCTGCGGGGCGAAGAGCAATGGTGCCAAGGCTTTTCCGAGCCCGGATCGGGCAGCGACCTGGCGTCGCTGACCACCCGCGCGGTCGCGGACGGTGACAACTGGATCGTCAACGGGCAGAAGGTCTGGACCAGTTACGCCCAATTCTCCACCCGGTGCGTGCTGCTCACCCGGACCTCGCCCGGCTACGACGGGATCACCGCGTTCTTCGTCGATCTGGACACCCCGGGCATCACCATTCGACCGCTGCAGACGATGCATGGGGTCGACGAATTTTGCGAGGTCTACTACGACGACGTCGTCATCCCGGCAAGCCGAATGCTCGGCCATCCCGGTGACGGCTGGCGGCTCGCGATGGACCTGCTGCCGTATGAGCGGTCCAGCTGTTTCTGGCAGCGAATCGCGTATCTCTACTCGCGCTTCGACGAACTGATCGCGGAAGCGTCCGACCCAGATGAATACGAGCTCGGCGCCGCGTATCTCGCGCTTCACACGTTGCGATGCCGATCTCGGGACACCCAGCACCGGTTGCTCGACGGAGCTCGGCTCGGCCCTGAGACTTCCATCGACAAGGTGCTGCTGGCCGGCGCCGAGCAACGGCTCTACGACACCGTGCGTGATCTGCTGCCCGGCAAGCTGGAGCTGGACGACACGCCGTGGCGGTCGGAGTTCCTGTATTCCCGGGCGGCCACCATTTACGGCGGCACCGCCGAGATCCAGCGCAACATCATCGCGCGCCGGCTGTTGGATCTGGGTAAGGACTGAGCGTGGACAGCGAATCCCTACAGCTCCTGGAAGACGGCCTGCGCAAGACCATGGCGTCGGTGTCGGGCCGGCAGCTCGACGCCGCGCTGGCGGAGCTGGGCTGGCTGGACATGCTCGACGAAATGCCGGACGCCGCGGTCCCTTTGGTGTTCCGGCTGCTCGGTGAGACCGGCGCTCATGCTCCGGTGCTGAACGACGTCGTGCTGCGCGCGGCCGGACGCGACGGCGGTGGCACTGTGCCGCTGCCTTACGCGGGTGGATGCTGGGTAGAATGGGAGCGCGTCGACCGACCGAGCACGGTGCTGGGCGACGACATGCCGATACATCGAGTGGCACAAAGTAATTCGGTGCCGGTTGCGGCAGGACGGCAGGCACTCGGCTGGTGGCTGGTGGGATCCGGCCGCGCGATGCTGGCGCTGGCACGCCGACACGCGCTGGACCGTACCCAGTTCGGTCGGCCCGTCGCGTCTTTCCAGGCGATTCGGCACCGGTTGGCCGAGACCCTCGTCGCCCTCGAAGGCGCGGAGGCCACCCTGGTTGCCGCCGCGGCCGAGCCGGCGGAACTGAGCTTTCTGCTCGCCAAGGCAGCCGCCGGCCAGGCGGCGCTGACCGCCGCGCAGCACTGCCAGCAGGTGCTCGGCGGGATCGGCTTCACCGCCGAGCACGAGCTGCACCGG
The DNA here is from genome assembly GCA_032159915.1 of Mycobacterium sp. GTDB lineage: Bacteria > Actinomycetota > Actinomycetes > Mycobacteriales > Mycobacteriaceae > Mycobacterium. Next base: position 59 of record JAVHWH010000290.1, on the reverse strand, counting down.
CACGTCAAGCGTGCGCTGGTCTTGGACGCCATGCTCGGCAGCTCGCGCGAGCTGACCCG
>JAVHWH010000284.1:0-3889 GCA_032159915.1 Mycobacterium sp. | reverse complement strand
AGGCCGGGACGTAGATCGGGTCCAGCGTGTTGGGCGCTCCGGCCAGCAGCCCGTCGGCCACCAGATGAATGGAGTCCCGTTGCCGGGCCTGGATTTCCTGATGCCGCGGATCGGACATGATGAACTGCAAGGCCAGGGTTTTCAGCAGGGCCACCTCGGCGCGAACCACCTCCGGCACGGACAGCGCAGCCTGGTAGCGGGCCAGCGGACCCCGACCGGCGTGTGCCTGGGTGGCGGCGATCGCCGCGGAGGCGAACCGGCCGACGAGCTCGCTGGTCAATCGCTTGAGCGAGACCGCGGCCGACAGGGTCGCGTCGTACTTACCGACCGCGGCGACCGCCGGTAGCCGCGCGAGTCGATGCGCCGCGGCGGTCAGGTCGTCGGCGCGAACCCCGGGGAAGTCGCGCTCGCCGAGTTTGGCCAGCGCGGCGGCTTCGTCATCGTCGGCCAGTACGCGAAGGTCGATCCGCCCGGAGACGACGCCGTCTTCGACGTCATGAACCGAATAGGCGACGTCGTCCGCCCAGTCCATCACCTGAGCCTCCAAACAGGGCCGATTCGCGGGAGCACGGTCGCGCATCCACTCGGCGGCCTGGTGGTCGGCATCGTAGAAACCGAACTTGCGCCGGTGCCCATCTCGCGACCACGGGTATTTGGTGACCGCGTCCAGCGCCGCCCGTGTCAGGTTCAGACCGACGCTATGCCCGTCCTGGTCAACAACTTTGGGCTCCAGGCTGGTCAGGATCCGGAAGTTCTGCGCGTTCCCCTCGAAGCCACCGTGGGCGGCGGCGACCTCGTCGAGGGCCTGCTCGCCGTTGTGCCCGTAGGGCGGGTGCCCGATGTCATGCGCCAGGCCGGCCATGTCGACGAGGTCGGGATCGCATCGGAGTCCGATGGCCATTCCCCGCCCGATCTGGGCGACCTCCAGTGAATGGGTCAGCCGGGTCCGAGGGGTGTCCCCTTCTCGCGGCCCGACGACCTGCGTCTTGTCCGCGAGCCGGCGTAGCGCGGCGCTGTGCAGAACTCGCGCACGGTCCCGGGCGAAGTCGGTACGCAGCTGACCTTCGGTGCCTGGCAAGCCCGCGGTCTTCGGCGCCTCGGGCACTACCCGCTGGCGGTCGAAGTCGTCGTAGGGGTCTTGCTGTGTCATCGAGGCACAGTCTGCCAGTCACATCGATCGCTTCCAGACCGGCTTCGTCGCGAGGCTAGATTGGCGAGCATGAGCACCCTCCGCCGCTCGGTCGCCGTGTTGATGGCGACGCTGATCACCGCCCTTGCCGGCTTCGTCGTCGCGCCGTCGGCGACTGCCGAGCCGCCGTTTCGGCTGTCCGGCTACATCACCGACAACGTCGGCGCGTTGAGCGACGCTGGGCGCTCGGCGGTTCAGTCGGCCAGCGGCAAGCTGTACTCCGACCGCCGCATCCAGCTGTGGGTGGTGTTCGTCGACAACTTCTCCGGACAATCCGCGGTCAGCTGGGCGGACAGCACGCGAGCCGCCAGCGATCTCGGCGACTTCGACGCCGTGCTGGCCGTGGCGACTGTCGACCGCGCCTACGCGTTCCGGATCCCGAACCGGGTCAAGACGATCAACGCCGCCCAGGTGGACGACCTGCGGCGCAACCAGATAGAGCCCGCGCTGCGCCGTGGCGACTGGAGTGGTGCAGCGGTCGCGGCGGCCAACGGCCTGGACCGGGGCCCGCAGTCGGCCAGTTCGGCGCCGCTACTGATCGGGCTGGGCGTGATCCTCGTTGCGGTCGTGGCGCTGTATGTGTTCACCCGTTGGCGGCGCCGTCGACGGCGGGCCGCCGAGTTGGCCGCGGCCAAACGGGTCGACGCCACCGACCCCGACGCACTGGCGAGCCTGTCGCTGGGCGCCCTGGACGATCTGTCGCGGTGGAAGGTCGTCGACGTCGACAACGCGGTGCGCACCAGCGCCAACGAGCTCGCGCTGACGATCGAGGAGTTCGGCGAGCAGCGGACCCGGCCGTTCACCCGCGCGGTCGAGGAGGCCAAGTCCGCGCTGGCGCAGGCGTTCGCGGTACGCCAGCAACTCGACGACGCGATCCCCGAGACGCGGCAACGCCGGCGCGAGCTGTTGACCGAGGTGATCGTGGCCGCCGCGCGCGCCGACCGTGAGCTGGAGTCGCAGCGCGAGGGTTTCGAAGCGATGCGCGACTTGGTGGTCAACGCGCCGTCCCGCCTGGACGCGCTGACCCAACAGGTGGTCGAGCTGACCGCCCGTATCGAACCGGCGGAACAGCGAATGGCCGAGCTGCACCACGAATTCGATGCTGCCGCACTGGCCTCGGTGGCCACCAACGTCGCCACCGCCAAAGACCGGCTGGCGTTCGCCGAGCAGAACCTCAGTCAGGCCCGCGAAAAGGCGTCCAAGCCGGTTAGCGGCGAACAGAGCGCCCTGGTCGACGCCGTCCGCGCCGCGGAATCCTCGCTGGGACAAGCTCGTTCGCTGCTCGACGCGGTCGACAGCGCCGCCGGCGACATCCGGCACGCGGTCGCGGCGCTGCCGTCGCTGATCTCCGACGTCCAGTCCGGGATCGAGCACGCCGACACCGCACTGCAGAGCGCCGGCAAAGCCAGGGCGCCGCATATGCGTGAGCTGTCCGGCGCCCGCGACGCCGCCGCCAGGGCACTGGCGGCCGCACGCGCCGGTGGCTCCGCGGATCCGCTGGCGTCGTCCACCGCGCTGGCCCAGGCGAATGCCGAGCTCAACCGGCTGCTGGCCACGGTCATCGAGGAGCAGGCGGCCGCGCAGCGGCTCACCCGCACGCTGGAGCAAACCCTGGCCACCGCACAGTCGCGGGTGCACGCCGTGTCCGACTACATCGACAACCGGCGGGGCAGCGTCGGGCCCGAGGCGCGGACCCGACTGTCCGAGGCGACGCGCCAGATCGACACCGCCCAACACACGACCGACCTCAACGACGCGATCAGGTATGCCAACAACGCCGCGTCGCTGGCCGCGCAAGCCCAGTCGCTGGCCGAGTCCGACGTTCAGTCCGCGCAGATGGCCTACACCACGCGCTACGGCACCGGCAACCACACCGGCGCCATGTTGGGCGGCATCATCATCGGCGACATGCTCGGCGGCGGGTTCGGCGGCGGCTGGGGTGGCGGCGGGTTCGGTGGTGGCAGTTGGGGCCCAACATCGTTCGGCGGTTCGGATTCATCCGACGGCGGCTTCATGGGTGGCGGCGGCCGGTTCTGAACGGCGATCGGGTGCGGAAAATGGTGGGCGCGGCAGCTCACCACGCCCTAGTGAGCCACCGCGCCGACTTTTCATCATATTGATCATGTGACCAATAGGGGAAGGATTTCCCGAAACTCCTCGGGGCGCCTTTCGTCCGGCTGGCTAGCAGCCCCGCAAGCGCGCACTCAGATAGTCGGTGACCCCGTCGATCGCCACCCGCTCCTGCGTCATGGCGTCGCGTTCCCGGATGGTGACGGCGTGGTCGTCGAGTGAGTCGAAGTCCAGCGTCACGCAGTACGGCGTGCCGATCTCGTCCTGGCGCCGGTAGCGGCGGCCGATCGCGCCGGCATCGTCGAACTCGACGTTCCAGCACGTGCGCAACTCAGCGGCCAGGTCGCGGGCTTTAGGGCTCAAGTCGGCGTGCCGGGACAGCGGCAGCACCGCGGCTTTCACCGGCGCCAGCCGCGGATCCAGGCGCAGTACGGTCCGCTTGTCCACTCCGCCTTTGGCGTTGGGCGCTTCGTCCTCGTGATACGCGTCGATCAGGAACGCCATGAACGACCGGGTCAGCCCCGCCGCCGGCTCGATGACGTACGGCGTGTACCGGGTGTCGTTGGCCTGATCGTAGTACGACAGGTCGACGCCGGAATGTTTTGCGTGCGTGGACAAGTCGAAATCGGT
>JAVHWH010000280.1:0-2940 GCA_032159915.1 Mycobacterium sp. | reverse complement strand
TGAGGCGTGCCGTCGTGCGCGGCGCAACGACATCAAGGTCGCCCACGCGCACCTGCGCCATCTGCGCCCGTTCCCGGCCAACTTGGGCGAGGTGCTGCGGCGCTACCCGCAGGTGGTCTGCCCAGAGATGAACCTCGGCCAGTTGGCGCTGCTGCTACGCGGCAAGAATCTGGTCGACGTGCAATCGGTCACCAAGGTTCAAGGTGTCGCTTTCCTGGCCGACGAGGTGGGGCGCCTGATCCGCGCCGCGATGGGCGGGACATTGGCCGAAATCGAGCAAGACAAGACGATGGTCGCAAGACTCGCGGCGGCCACGGTTGGAGCGGGAGCTGAAGCATGACTGATCTCATCGGCGCGGACCTGGGGCTGACGGACATCCTGTCCAAGCACAGCCGCGTCCCTACCACCGACCAACCGCAGAAGGCCAAGGACTTCACCAGCGACCAGGAAGTCCGTTGGTGCCCTGGCTGCGGTGATTACGTCATCCTCAACACGATGCGAAATTTCTTGCCCGAGTTGGGGTTACGGCGCGAGAATATTGTCTTCGTCAGCGGTATCGGGTGCTCGAGCCGATTCCCGTACTACTTGGAAACCTACGGCCTGCACTCGATCCACGGCCGCGCGCCGGCGATCGCGACCGGCCTGGCGTTGTCACGTGAGGACCTCTCGGTGTGGGTGGTCACCGGCGACGGTGACGCCTTGTCGATCGGTGGCAACCACCTGATCCACGCCTTGCGGCGCAACATCAACCTGACCATCTTGCTGTTCAACAACCGGATCTACGGCCTGACGAAAGGGCAGTACTCGCCGACTTCCGAAGTTGGCAAGGTCACCAAGTCGACGCCGATGGGCTCGCTGGACCAGCCGTTCAACCCGGTGTCGCTGGCGCTGGGCGCCGAAGCCAGTTTTGTTGGGCGCGCCCTGGATTCAGATCGCAAGGGTCTGTCGGAAGTTCTGCGCGCCGCCGCTGAGCACCGCGGTTCCGCGCTCGTCGAGATCCTGCAGGACTGCCCGATCTTCAACGACGGCTCGTTTGACGCGCTGCGTAAAGAAGGTGCCGATGAGCGGGTCATCCGCGTCCACCACGGCGAGCCCATCGTTTTCGGGGCCAACGGTGAATACTGCGTGGTGCGCTCCGGATACGGCCTCGATGTGGCCAAGACCGCGGACGTCGACGTCAGCGAAATCGTGGTACACGACGCGCATGCCGACGACTCCGCGTACGCCTACGCACTGTCGCGGCTGTCGCAGCAAAACCTCGAGCACACGGTGATGGGTATCTTCCGGCAGGTCAGCCGGCCAACCTATGACGACGACGCGCGAGCGCAAATCCAAGCGGCACAAGGTGCCAAGCCGTCCGACCGCGCAGCCTTGCAGTCGCTGCTGCACGGCCGCGACACCTGGACCGTCAACTGAGATGGCTGCCTCAGCTAAGCCGGCTTCGCTTGCCGGCGTGGTGTTGGCTGTGGGCGCAGCGCCCTGGGAGGGCCGCGCCAAGGCCCTGAAGCAAGCTCCCGGTTCCCACGCGCCGACGACGATGGTCGAGCACGCCGTCGGCGTCGTCGGACAGCGCTGCCAACCAATCTTCGTGGTGGCCTCGCCGGGACAGTCGCTGCCAGAGCTTTCGGCGCAGGTGGTACGCGACAATGTGCGCGGGCATGGACAGCTGTCCGCCATCGGCCGAGGGTTGCACGCCGCCGCCGACGCCGGATCGAAACATGCTTATCTGTGCTCCGTTGACGCAGCGGTTCTCAGCGTTGACGTGATCGACCTGCTCTCGGCCCGGGCGGCCGAGGTCGACGCGGACATCGTGTTGCCGTGGGACGGCAGCAACCATTATCTGGCCGCGGTGTATCGGACCGAATTGGCCGCACTCATCGAGGATCTCGTCGCCGCGGGCGAGGGGAGCATCCCCGCTCTGGTCGCTCGCGTCGACTCACAACGGGTCGTGATCGGTGATTCTGCTCCGCCGCCGGCGGCCAAGCCGACGTCCGGTTTGCGGAGCCTGCTGCACGCCGGACGCTGACCCGCGCCGGCACCTCAATGACGTTGAAATACTGGCATTCTGAGCTATGTCAAGCGGACGTCATTGGTAGCGCCGATGAAAAGTGTTGCGACGCAAGCTTTTTCGTATCGCACGTAGCCTAATTCGTTTCCAACGCGGCACGCAGCTGTGAATTCTCTTAAGAAGAGCCGATCTAACCCCGTGTTGTCGATGATCGGCGGTACAACGCGGTGCACAAAAATGCCTTGTTCTAAACCGATTCCACCGCGAAAACCGGTGGTGCAGCTCACAAAAACAGCGTGATATGACTCACCACCGGACGGCGCAATCCGGAAGCTGGCAGCAGCATTTGCATGCGGCTGACCTGCGCTGTCAGCGCAAAGCGGGTCGTTTGCGAGCCATCGCCGGTGCCGGGGACCGGTATTTTTCAAGGTGACGAGCGCAGTGCCTTTCTCGTACCGTCCGTTGCGGCCCTGAAGAGGTCAAGAAAATCGAATCCACGGACCCGCGTGTGAGCGGGGGCTGCGGATGGCGACGACGCCACCGCCCGGCGCCTGGGCAATAACCCAGTCGGCTTCAGATGTCCCCGCTGTCGTGCCTGAACGAGACGGCGCGATTCGAAGTACTCAACCCGCCGATCACTCGGCACCTAGCCCATATCGCTGGGCTTACTTCGGCGTGCGCACCCGCGAAAGGAAGATCTTGAAGAACGTCCGCCAGACGCTTCGCATGGCTGCGCTCACTGCGGTGCTCGCTTCTGCCCCGCTGAGCCTGTCCAACGCGATTGCCTCCGCCGAGTTCGAGTCGGTGACCCCGAATGCGTCGTCGACGCCGTTCGAGCTCGCCGCCTTTGTCCCGGCTCCGGTCGCACCGCCCGCCGCCGACGCCCCGCCTGTCCCGGACGCGCCGCCGCCTGCGCCGGCCGACCTGCCGCC
>JAVHWH010000240.1:0-8084 GCA_032159915.1 Mycobacterium sp. | reverse complement strand
TTGCCGCTCCGCAGCGAACCCGGCCCTGCGCTTCAGGGGCGGGCCGACCCGGACCTCTCCGACGAAGGCCGGGCGCAGGTGGAGCGACTGCCGGACGCGCTTTCCCGGTTCCCGATCACCCGGGTGGTCAGCAGCCCCCAGCGCCGGGCGGTTCAGACCGCTGAACCGGTGGCTGCTGTACGTGGGCTGGACATCGAGATCGACGACCGCTTCGCCGAATACGACCGGGAGTTGCCGTTCTACATCCCGATCGAGCAGATCCGGGCGGAGAACCCGCAGGAGTGGGCCCGAATGGCCAGCGGGCAGCTGCCCAGCGCGGTCGACGAGGATGCGTTCCGGGCGCGGGTGCAGGCCGCCGTCGACAACGTCGCCGCCACCACCGAGCACGAAGACACCGTCGCGGTGTTCAGCCACGGCGGCGTGATCAACGTGGTGTTGCACGAGATCCTGGGGACCAGGCGGATCTTGTCGTTCCCGATCGACTACGTGTCGGTGACACGGCTGCTGTTCTCCCGTTCCGGTCAGGCCAGCGTGGTGACGGTCAATGCCACCGAGCACGTATGGGACCTGCTGCCGCGCAATCGGCGGACCTGATAAACAGAGCCCGTGACTCTCGACGGGCTCGACCTCTCGGCGCTGGACAAGTACTTGCGATCAGCCGGGGTGAGCCGTGATGGGGAGTTGACGGCACAGCTGATCTCCGGAGGCCGTTCCAACTTGACCTTTCTGGTCGCCGACGACTCGTCGAAATGGGTGCTGCGCCGCCCGCCACTGCATGGTCTGACGCCGTCGGCGCATGACATGGCCCGGGAGTACACCGTGGTCGCCGGGCTGGCCGGCACCGACGTTCCGGTGGCCCGCGCTGTCACGCTGTGCACCGACGTCTCAGTGCTCGGCGCGCCGTTCCAGATGGTCGAATTCGTTGCCGGACAGGTCATCCGGAGTCGGGCCGAGCTCGAGGCCATGGGCGACCAGCACGTCATCGACGCCTGCGTCGACGGGTTGATCACGGTGCTGGCCGATCTGCACGCCGTCGACCCGGCCGCGGTTGGGCTCGCCGACTTCGGCAGGCCGAGCGGATATCTGGAACGCCAGGTCCGGCGCTGGGGTTCGCAGTGGGAACTCGTCCATCTGCCCGACGACCACCGCGACGCCGACGTCGCGCGGCTGCATGCGGCGCTGCAGGACACGATCCCGCACCAGAGCCGGACGTCGATCGTGCACGGCGACTACCGGATCGACAACACCATCCTCGACGCCGACGACCCGTCGCAGGTCCGCGCCGTCGTCGACTGGGAGCTGTCGACCCTGGGCGACCCACTGAGCGACGCGGCGCTGATGTGCGTCTACCGGGATCCGTCCCTCGACCTGATCATCAACGCGCAAGCCGCATGGACCTCGCCGCAGTTGCCCGTCGCCGACGAACTCGCGCACCGCTACTCGGAGATCTCCGGACAGCCGCTGGCGCACTGGAGCTTCTACATGGGGCTGGCCTACTTCAAGCTGGCCATCATCGCTGCCGGCATCGACTTCCGCAGGCGGATGTCGGGCGGCACCGACGACGCTGACGACGCATCCGACCGGGTGGGCGAAACGGTCGCGCCGTTGATCGCAACCGGGCTCACCGAATTACGCCGGGCCTGATTCCCGGATCCCGACTACAGGCCGGCGGCGAGGTTCTTCTTGGCGGCGCGCCGTAACTGGTAGATCCGCGCGGTACCGGCGAGAAAAGTGATCAGGCCGCCGCTGACCGCCGCCAGCAGTATTGCCACCCCGAGTGGCAGGCTCCAGTGCCAGCCGAGGAAGGCGAAATCGCCCGGTTCCGTGTTTTGGGTGATGAAGATCAGCAAGACGGTCAAGATCACGAAGCCGACCGCCAAAAACGACCACAGGCCGGCGGCACGGGTGAACTTCACCGCAGATTCCGGCGGCGGAACCCGGCCCGCAACCGGAGTAGGTGTCACTGGCGGCTGGTCGGGGTTGACCGACGGATCGGTGCTCATAGTGTCATCATTACCCGTTTGCGGCCGGAAGTGAACCGAACCACCGCGAAAGGCGTTCAACGCTAGTGTCGGTTGCTATGAGCATGCTGCGACAGCGGGCCCACCGCGTCGCGGTGTGGTTGACGACCCTGTGCCTTGCCGCGACGGCCTGCGGCAGCGGGAATCCACTCGGCGGCGCCTCGAGCGGACCCAACTCGATCGTGGTCGGGTCGGCCGGGTTCCCGGAATCCACCATCGTCGCCGAGATCTACGCACAGATGTTGCAAGCCAACGGTTTCAGCGTCGGCCGCCAGATGGGAATCGGTAGTCGTGAAACGTATATCCCTGCGCTGAAAGATCATTCGATCGATCTGGTGCCCGAGTACGTGGGCAACCTGCTGCTCTACCTGCAGCCCGATGCCACCGCGACAGTGCTCGACGATGTCGAGCGTGAGCTGAGCAAGCGGCTGCCGCCGGAGCTATCGATCTTGACGCCGTCACCGGCGTGCGACACCGACACCGTCACGGTCACCACGGGAACGGCCAGCAAGTGGAACCTCAAGACCATCGCCGACCTCGGCCCGTATTCGGCCGTGGTGAAGTTCGCCGGGCCCTCGGACTTCCAAACCCGGCCCTCGGGGTTGAAAGGTCTGCAACAGCGATACGGCCTCGACATCGCCCCGGGAAACTTCATCGCAATCAGCGACGACGGCGGCGCCGTCACGGTTCGGACCCTGGAGCAAGGGAAGGTCAACGCGGCCAATATCTTCAGCACGTCTCCGGCGATGCTGAAGGGGGATCTGGTGGTGCTCGACGATCCCCAGCACAACTTCCTCGCCGGAAACATCGTCCCGCTGGTGAATTCGCAGAAGAAGTCGGACCGGCTCACCAAGGTGCTAGACGCCGTCTCGGCCAAGCTGACCAGCCGCGAGATGGCCAACCTGAACGCCTCCGTTTCCGGCAACTCCGGTGTCGATCCAGACGAGGCGGCACGAAAGTGGTTGCGTGCCAATAGCTTCGACCATCCGATCGTGATCGAACCGTGATCAGCTTCCATGACGTCCGCAAGGTGTACGACGACGGGACCGTCGCCATTGATCGGCTGAACCTCGCGGTTCCCCCGGGCACGTTGACAGTGTTCGTCGGACCGTCCGGGTGCGGCAAGACCACCTCGATGCGGATGATCAACCGGATGGCCGAGCCGTCGTCAGGGGCGGTGGTAGTCGACGGCGCCGACGTTGCCGGCGTCGATCCGGTGCGGCTGCGCCTCGGCATCGGCTACGTGATCCAGGGCGCGGGCCTGATGCCGCATCAGCGGGTGATCGACAACGTCGCGACCGTTCCGGTGCTCAGGGGTCAGTCGCGCCGGGCGGCCCGCAAGGCCGCGTACGGCGTACTGGAGCGGGTGGGCCTGGACGCCAGGCTGGCCGAGCGCTACCCGGCGCAGCTTTCCGGCGGCGAACAGCAGCGCGTCGGGGTGGCGCGGGCCCTGGCGGCGGATCCGCCGATTCTGCTGATGGACGAGCCGTTCTCGGCCGTCGACCCGATCGTCCGTCACGAGTTGCAGCGTGAAATCTTGCGGCTGCAAGCCGAATTGCACAAGACCATCGTGTTCGTCACGCACGACATCGACGAGGCGATCCGGCTCGCCGACCGGGTCGCGGTGTTCGGCCGGGGCGGGGTCTTGCATCAGTACGACGAGCCGGCCCTGCTGCTGTCACGTCCGGCCAACGACTTCGTGGCCAGGATGATCGGCGCCGGGCGCGGCTACCGCTGGCTGCAGTTTCTCGACGCGACGAACCTGCCGATCCACCACATGGCCACCATCACCGACCCGGCTGCTGTCGGCGATGAGCAGCTCTGCGACGGGTGGGCGCTGGTGGTCAAGCCCGACGGTGCACCGATGGGCTGGATCGACGCGAACGGCGTTCGTAAGCATCGCGGCGGCGCGTCGTTACCCGACAGCGTGACATCAGTCGGCGCGTTGTTCCGGCCCGGCGCCAACCTCAGCCAAGCACTGGACGCCGCGTTGTCGTCGCCGGCAGCGATGGGCGTGGCCGTCGACAAGGCGGGCCGGGTCACCGGCGGGGTACGCGCCGCTGATGTGTTGGCCGCCATCGATTCCCACCGGCGGGCGTAGCCGTGCACTATCTGGTCAACCACCTTCCGGCGGCTTGGGCGCTCACCGTGATCCACCTGCGGCTCTCGCTCGTCCCGGTGCTGGCGGGTCTGCTGCTCGCCGTGCCCTGGGGTGTGCTGACGTGGCACAACCCGGTGCTGCGACGGCTGACCACAGTGGCCGCCAGCGCGACGTTCACCATTCCGTCGCTGGCGCTGTTCGTGGTCCTGCCGCTGGTCATTCCGACCCGAATCCTGGATGAAGCCAATGTCGTTGTCGCGCTGACGCTTTACACCTCGGCACTGCTGGTCCGGGCGGTGTTCGAAGCGCTCGATGCGGTGCCGGCCCAGGTCCGCGACGCGGCCAGTGCTCTGGGCTACCGCCCGATCGCTCGGTTGGTCAAAGTTGAACTGCCGCTGTCTGTTCCAGTGTTGGTGGCGGGTTTGCGCGTCATCGTCGTCACCAACATCTCGATGGTGTCGGTGGGCGCGGTGATCGGCATCGGCGGCCTGGGCACCTGGTTCACCGAGGGCTACCAGGCCAACAAGAGCGACCAGATCGTGGCCGGCATCATCGCCATTTTCGCGTTGGCCGTCGTGATCGACGTCGCGCTGATGCTGGGCGGTCGGCTGGCCACACCCTGGGAGCGGGTGTCGCACCCCACCCGGCGGCTGCTGACGGCCCCGGTGGTGGGTGGCTCGCGATGAACTTCCTCCATCAAGCCCTGTCCTACCTGCTCAGCGGCGACAACTGGACCGGTCCGGTCGGACTGGCCGCCCGGACGCTGGAGCATCTGGAGTACACCGCGGCCGCGGTGGCGGTGTCGGCGCTGTTCGCCGTCCCGATCGGGTTGGTCATCGGGCATACCCGGCGCGGCACCCTGGTGGTGGTCAGCCTGGTGAACGGGTTGCGCGCACTGCCGACGCTCGGCGTGCTGCTGCTTGCCGTGCTGTTGTGGGGACTGGGCTTGATACCGCCGATCGTCGCGCTGATGCTGCTCGGCATCCCGCCGTTGCTGGCGGGGACGTATGCCGGGGTGTCGGCGGTGGACCGAACGGTGGTCGACGCTGCCCGCGCGATGGGCATGAGCGAGTTGCGGGTGCTGTTGCGGGTCGAGGTGCCCAACGCGCTGCCGCTGATCGTGGGTGGGCTGCGGACCGCGACGTTGCAAGTCGTCGCCACAGCCACGGTGGCGGCCTACGCCAGCCTCGGTGGGCTGGGGCGATACCTGATCGACGGAATCAAGGTGCGCCAGTTCCACATTGCGCTGGTCGGCGCGCTGATGGTCGTGGCGCTGGCGCTCGTTCTCGACGGCGCGCTGGCCTTTGTGGTGTGGGCGTCGGTGCCCGGCACCGGGCGACTGCGCCGAATGCCACACCGCCAGGCGTCGATATCTGTCCAGCCGTCGCCTAACGTGGACGCGTGAGCCCTGCCCCCTCGGAGCCAACGAGCACTGCGTTCTCAAAGATGCTGACCTGGCGCTCACAGGACTGCCGGCGAATGGAGTCGGTGCGGGTGCAGTTGTCCGGCAAGCGAATCAAAGCCAACGGCCGCATCGTGGCCGCCGCGACCGACAGCCTTCCGGCCTTCGCCGCCTACTACGACCTGCTGACCGATGAAACGGGTGCGACCAAGCGACTCGGGATGACCGTCACGCTGGCTGAGCGGGAACGGCAGCTCGTCGTCGCCCGCGATGACGAGAACATGTGGCTGGTCACCGACCATCAAGGCGACTCGCGGGCGGCCTACGGCGGCGCACTCGATGTCGACGTCGTGTACAGCCCGTTCTTCAACACGCTGCCGATCCGCCGGGTCGGACTCTACGACCACGCCGACTCGATCACGGTGCCAACGGTGTACGTGAGCCTGCCGGCGATGAGCGTGGCCTCGGCGGCGATCAGCTACAGCAGTAGCGACGACGGAGTAAAGCTGCACTCGCCGGTGGCAGACACCACCCTGACCATCGACGCCGACGGGTTCATCGTGGATTACCCAGGCTTGGCAGAGCGGATCTGATCACTCCGCCGGCACGTCCGGCGGCCGCGAGCTCGGCCCGCCAATTCTCGGCGCCGACGAACACGCCGACGATCTCCGGCCGGGCGAAGCTGTCGTAGCGCGCGCGGGCGGCATGACCGCTTTCGACAAGACCGGCCACAGAGTCGTTGCGCGCCAACGATTCTCGCGCAGCGGTGAGCAATTCAATGGCCCGGTCCACCCGCGGCAGAAGCTGACCCGAGTTCGCGTCACACATGGCGCGCACCAGATCGGGCGCGCTGCCGGCTACCCGGGTGCCGTCCCGGAACGAGCCCGCTGCCAGTGCGAAGGCCAGCGGCACCTCCGCGGCAGTGACCGCCAAGGCCTCGGCGAGCAGGTGCGGCAGATGCGAGATCGCCGCCGCGGCGGCATCGTGCTCGTCGGATCTGGCCGGCACCACCACCGAGCCGCAGTCGAGCGCCAACTGCAGCACCGTCGACCACACCGCCGGGTCCACATGATCGTCCACGCTGATCACCCACGGAGCGCCGACGAACAGTCGCGCGTGCCCGGCCTCCCAGCCGGAGTGCGCGGTGCCCGTCATCGGATGTCCGCCGACGAACTGCGTTTGCAGGCCGGCGGCGGTGACCTCGTCGAGCACGGCGCCCTTGACGCTGGTGACGTCGGTGAGCGCGCAGTCCGGTGCCGACTGGCTGATGTGGCCGAGCAGGATCGGCAATGCCGGCATCGGCACCGCCAGCACGATCAGCGCGCCGACGTCGGCGGCCCGATTGAGCACCGAGTTCAGCTTCGTGGTGGCGTCGAACCCGTCGAACCGGGCGGCCTGGGCACCCTCGACCGAACGGTTGTAGCCGAAGGCTACGCGGCCGGCCGCGGTGGCGGCCCGCAGCAGCGAGCCGCCGATCAGCCCGAGGCCCAGCACACACACCGGCGTCTTCGTATCAGGATGAGCCACCCACCAAGGTTGGCATATCCGGGCGAAATACCACCGTGCTATGGCGCCGGTCGCGGCACCCAGTTGCTGGTCAACGGGCTTGCGCACGACTAGCGTAGGCGCCCATGGGAGCACAGCGGGCGTCTGCGCAGGCCGATACGCCGGACGGATTCGGTGTGGCTGTCGTGCGCGAAGACGGCAAATGGCGTTGCTCAGCCATGGGGCCGAAGGTCCTGGTCAGTTTGTCGGAAGCCGAGACCGAGTTGCGTGAGTTACGCAGTGCCGGAGCAGTTTTCGGACTGCTCGACGTCGACGACGATTTTTTCGTGATTGTGCGGCCGGCGCCGTCGGGAACCCGGTTGCTGCTTTCCGATGCGACCGCAGCGCTGGACTACGACATCGCCGAAGAAGTGCTGGACAACCTGGACGCAGACATCGAGGCAGACGATCTCGAAGATGCTGACCCGTTCGCCGAGGGTGACCTCGGGTTGCTGTCCGACGTCGGGTTGCCCGAGGCTGTGCTCAGCGTGATCCTGGACGAGACCGATCTCTACGCCGACGAGCAGTTGGGCCGCATTGCCCGAGAGATGGGCTTCGCCGACGAACTGTCGTCGGTGCTCGACAAGCTCGGTCGGTGACTGCCGGCCGGTGGGCTCCGACGAAGACCTGATCCGTGCCGCGCTGGCGGTCGCTGCGACCGCGGATCCCCGCGATGTGCCCGTCGGTGCCGTCGTGGTCGCCGCCGATGGAACTGAGTTGGCCCGCGCGGTCAACGCACGTGAAGCCCTCGGTGATCCGACCGCACATGCCGAGATCCTGGCGATCCGCGAGGCCGCCCGCGTGTGGGGTGACGGGTGGCGCCTGGAGGGCGCGACGCTGGCAGTGACCCTCGAGCCATGCACGATGTGCGCGGGGGCGTTGGTGATGGCGCGGGTCGGCCGGGTGGTATTCGGGGCCTGGGAGCCCAAGACCGGCGCAGTCGGGTCGCTGTGGGACGTGGTGCGTGATCGTCGGCTCAACCACCGGCCCGGTGTGCGCGGCGGCGTGCTGGCGC
>JAVHWH010000229.1:0-12121 GCA_032159915.1 Mycobacterium sp. | reverse complement strand
GCGCTGCTGCGCGCGGCATCCGCCGCGGCGGGCATGCCCACGCACACCTTCGTCGGCACACTGCTGGGGCTGAAGCCGCCAACGACCCTGCCGGTGCCCAGCTTCAACATGATCAACGGCGGCCGCTACGGAGATGTCTTCCAGACGTTCAACGAGTTCCTGGTCGTGCCTTACCGCGCTGACTCCATCGAGGTGGCGATCGAGAAGGCAGTTAGCTTGTTCGGCGTGCTGGGCGACATGCTGGCCGAGCGACTCGGCCGCGCTCCGCTTTTAGCAGCGTCTTACGGTTACGCCGCTCCGTCCAGCAACCCACGGGTGGTGCTGGAGCTGCTGGCCGAGGCCGTCGAGCGGGCAGGCTGCGCAGACATCATGGCGTTCGCGCTGGATTGTGCGTCGAGCGCGGTATACGACGAAACTTCCGACACATATGCATTTAACGGCGAACGGGTTACCGCGGAAGCTTTGATCGAGTACGCCCGCGCACTTTCGCAGGACTTCCCGATGGTGTTCATCGAGGACCTGCTGGACGGGGATGACTGGGCGGGCTTCGCCAAAGCGGTTCAGGCGATTGACCGATCGATCATTCTCGGCGACGACCTGATCGTCACGAACCGCGAACGCCTTCAGCACGCGGTAGAAATGTCAGCCGTTGAGGGATTCATCCTGAAGCCCAATCAGGTCGGCACCATTGCCGAAGCACTGGACTGCTTCGAATACGCCGCGCAGAACGCTATTCTCGCGATTCCGTCGGGCCGATCGGGCGGCGTCATCGACGACATCGTCATGGACTTGGCCGTGGGACTGGGGGCACCGTTTCAGAAAAATGGTGCGCCGCGGTCGGGCGAGCGAATCGAGAAGCTCAACTTCCTGCTGCGGGCGGCCGAGAAGATTCCGGACTGTGCGCTGGCTGACGTGCCGGCATTAGTGCGATTTTGATTGCAGTCAGCGGTTAGCTGCCGATGATCAGCTCTGCCGCCACTGCGGCCGCGCACAGCCCCAACGTGATCGAGAGTACCAACCAGTCAATCTGTTTCGGCCGCGCCGGGGAAGCTGAGATCTGACCGGTGCCGCCGCGGGCGGTGATTGCATCGCCCATCTCGTCAGCGCGACGCAGTGTCACGGTGACGACCGCGACCACCAGGTCAATCACCTCCGCTGCCCATCGTCTGAGACGGGCAATGCGGGTCCGCGCTAGGTGTTTGGGCCGCAACCGCCGAGCGGCACGGAGTACCCGAAATTCGTCAATCAGCATCGGGAAGGTGCGAAGCGCGAGCGCCAAAGCGACCGACCAGTCATTGACCGGGATCCGCAACGGTCGCAGAGGGCGGCCCAAAGTAGCTATCGCGGGGGCGATTTCGGCGACATTGGTGGTCCATGACACTAGCGCACCCATGCCGAGCAACACGATCGACAGCGCGGTCAGACGCAGGAAGTCCAACACGCCGCCGAGACCGAGCGAGACCGTGCCCACTTGGATCACCGGAGCACCGCCGGCCGATACCGCAGTGATACCGACGATGGCCAGCAGGATCCACAGCCAGCGCGGCACCGACGGCAGCACGCCTCGGGGAATACGCGCTACGCGCACGCCCACCAGCAGCGTCGCGGCCAGCAGTCCGATGGCCGCCCATCCGGGGTAGAACGTCAACAACAGCGAAACACCAAAGACGACAAGCAGTTTGGTTCCGGCCCACAGCTGATGGATCGGGGAGCGCCCGGGCACCGGGCGCAGCAGCACGACCGGCCGAGGTGGGTGCCGGGTCGGGCGTTTCGCTGGCGGCGTCGCAGGCACGTCGTTCACCTGGCCCGCGGCCGACCCCGATTTCAGGACGCCGTCGCGCAGGTGCAGGGTGCGCGGGCACAGCTCCTCGAGCCCGGCGAAGTCGTGCGAAATGACCACCACGGTCAGACCGGTCTCGCGGCGCCGATCCACGAGCAGCCGCACCAGACCGCGCTGGCTGGCGGCGTCCAGCCCCGCCAGCGGCTCGTCGAGGATCAATACCCGCGGCGACCGCGCCAGCAATCCGGCCAGAACCACGCGACGCATCTGGCCGCCGCTGAGTTGGTCGATCCGCCTCTTCGCCACCGCGGCATCCAGGCCGACGACGGCCAGTGCCGCGGTCACCCGGGCGTGGTCGTCAGGCGAAAAGCCAGCCGCCGAGGCCACTTCCAGGCCGACCCGGGGGCGCATCAACTGCAGCCGGGCCGCCTGGAACTTGAGTGCGACCGCACCGACCTGCTCGGCGATGGGGCGCCCGTCCAGCAGACAGCTGCCGGTGGTCGGCGCCGTCAAGCCGGCCATGATCCAGGCCAGCGTCGACTTACCCGAGCCGTTGTCGCCGTGGATCAGCAACCCGTCGCCTTCGTGCACCACGAAGCTGATATCACGCAGCGCGGTCTTGGCCCAGGGGGTGCCGGCGGCGTATTCGTGGCCGACACCGGCGAGTTCGAGCATCGACGCCCGCGATTGGTGGCCCACCGCGACCGTCGGCGCCGGCGCGGCTGCAGTCTCGACCATAGCGGTGTTGTCCAGCGAATCGCTGAGGTTGATCGTGCGGTCGGCCGAATCGGCTTCGTTGTTGTAATGGGTGATGTACACCAAGGCCGTTTTGTATCGGTCGGTTAGACCGGACAGCACGCCCAGCAGCGCCTCCCGGCCCCGCTGATCGACCATGGCGGTGACCTCGTCGGCGACAAGCAGCGCCGGCTCCCGTGCCAACGCCCCGGCGACGGCCAGCCGCTGCAGTTCACCGCCGGAAAGGCCGCCGGTGTCGCGTTCGGCGAACCCCGCCAGCCCGACTTCACCGAGTAACCGGTCGACGTCGGTGGCCTTGCCCGGCGGCAGTCCCCAGACCACGTCGTCGGCGACCCGGGTGCCCAGCACCTGGCTTTCGGAGTGCTGCATTACGACGGCGGTGCCACCGAGCTGACCTAGGCCCACCGCGCCGGCGCGTTCAACAGTGCCCGACGTAGGTTCGCGGCCGGCCAGGATCAGCATCAGCGTGGATTTGCCGGAGCCGTTTTCTCCGGTGACTGCGACGTGTTCACCAGCCCGCACGTCCAGGCTGATCGCACGCAGCGCGTCGTGGTCGGTGTGCGGATAGCGATAGCGCACGTCGTCCAGCCGTACCGGGACCGGCTGGATCGGCCCGCCGCTGACCGGCGCGTCCAGTTTGTGCACATCGGGAACGCCGCGCAGCCGTTGCAGCACCCGCGACAGCGCCCACCAACCGATCACCGAGGCGACCGTGATCGCGATGGCGGCGTATCCGACGACGAGCAGCGGCCAGTAATTCAGCGCTTCGGCGGACAACCGTTTGAGTTCCTGCGCCGGTGCCTGCAGGCGCGGCACCAGCGCCATGATCGCGGCGGCTCCGTCCACGGTGACCGTGATCGCGCCGAATATTAGCTGCCGAAGCCGCGCCAGAACGGTCAGCGCGATGACCACCACGGCACCGACGACGACACCGGCGACAAACGACACCGCGATAACGGTCGGCGTGCCGCGGCCGCGGCGTTTCACGATTCCCGCCAGGCCGCCCACATAGGCGCAGAGCAGGACCGTCATGAAACCGCTCAAGCCGACCACTAAGAAACCGATCAGTGCAGCGGCGACCGTAGCGTCGATCAGAACGCGGATCCGGAATCTGTAGGCCAGAAGCCCCATCGGCACAGCGCCCAACAGTCCCAGCGCTCCCGCGTGGGGAAGGATGACCGCAACGATGGCGACCGCCGCGCAGAGGGCGCCCATCACCGATGCTTGTGCCGTCTCGCTGGGTCGTAGCGATCCGGGCCGAGCGGGGCCGTCACCCGCTGATCGGGTGGCTGGTCGACAAAACGAACCTGTTCTCAACATGGGACGCCAGCGTATAAACGGGCCGCTGAGAAGTCGTTGAGAGCCACACCGGTGTACGCCGTTCTCAGCGGATTATCAGCGCTGCACCATCAGACTGTGTGAGTGTCTGCTGTGCGGTCGTTTCGGCGTAGTGCGCTGATGCCTGTGCGGCGCCTTAAAGGGCTGGGCATTTCGGCCCGCTCGGCTGCGGTGGCAGCGATCGCGGTGCTGGTTGCGTTCGCTTTGGCGGGCGCGATCCTGGACGTGGTCCTTTACCGCTTCATGATGGCCGGTGTCGACGATGCCACCGCCAACAGAGTTCGCAGCATTGTCAGCGCCTTGCACGCGGAATCACCCGATGATCTCGACCCGACGCTGTTGACCACTAACCAGCGCGTCATTGCCATTCAAGTGATCGGGCCGAGTGGCGACGTGGTCAAGCGGGTCGGTGCGGCTCCCGCCACGCCGCTGGTCGCCGCGAGTCACTTCGGCTCGGCGCTGCTACGGGGCATATCCGACGATGCGGTAACGGGTGACGACATGCGGGTCAGCGGACAGAAAGTCGACACGACGCACGGTGAATACACGGTGATCGTCGGAGGAGGCAGCGAGGCGGTCGAGGCGACCGCCCGGACCGTCGCGCTGCTATTAGCTTGCGGCGCACCAGTGATCGTCGGGGTAGCGGCGGCCGCGAGCTACCGGCTCGTTCGGCGGTCACTGCAGTCGGTGGATGCGATTCGCAGCAGAGTCGCTGAAATCTCTGCCTCCGATCTGACCGAGCGTGTGCCCGTGCCCGGCAGCCGCGACGAGATCTCAGCCCTGGCAGTGACAATGAACGAAATGCTGGCACGAATCGAAGCGGGTCATCGAGCACAACAGCGCTTTGTCGGCGACGCCTCTCATGAACTGCGCAGTCCGTTGACGACAATCATCTCCGGGCTGGAAGCAGCCGAGCAGCACCCCGAGCTCCTTGACACGGAGTTGGCAAGCAACATTCTGCTGCCCGAGGCGCACCGCATGCGAGCGCTGATCGACGACCTGCTCCTGCTGGCTCGAGCCGACGAGCACCGCTTGGTGATACGCACAGAGGAAATCGCCGTCGACGAGGTCGCCGATGCGGAAGTGGCTCGCGCACTGCCCGACGCCAGTTGCGCAATCCATACCGTCATCAACCCGGTGCGAATCGTCGGTGACTCGGCCGCGATCTCTCGAGTGATACGCAACTTGCTGGACAACGCCGTTCGCCACGCGACGTCGCGTGTCGAGGTCTGCGTCGGGGCCCGGGAGCAACAGGCGATCATCGCCATCAGCGACGATGGCCCGGGCATCGCATCCGCGGATCGGACGCGGGTGTTCGAACGCTTTGTGCGACTGGACTCCGACCGGTCCCGCAGCAGCGGAGGAGCCGGTCTTGGACTAGCGATCGTCGCCGAGGTGGTGGCCGCGCATGGTGGGACTGTGGGGATCGAAGGTAGTTCCGGGCGGGGAACCACGATGCTGGTGTCGTTGCCTCAGCACACCAAGCGGTAGCCAACTCCACGAACCGTCTCAATAGTATTGGTACCGAAAGGCACATCGATTTTGCGCCTCAGATAGCCCACGTAGACCTCAACGACGTTGTCCGGCCCGTGGTAGTGCTCATCCCAGACGTTACGCAAAATCTCGGCCTTGGTGATCACCTCGTCTTTCTTGCGCATAAAGAATGCGAGCAACCCGAACTCGCGCGGCGTCAGAGCGATTGGAGTCTGATCGCGGTGCACCGTCCGTCGAACCGGATCCAATGACAAAGTGCCTGCGGTCAAGACCACCGGCCGCTCCGGCGCACCGCGGCGCACTAACGCATGTAACCGCGCGACGAGCACCCTGAACGAAAATGGTTTCGTCAGGTAATCGTCCGCACCGAGATCGAACGCATCGGTCTCCTCATACTCGCCATCCTTCGCGGTCAGCATGAGCACCGGAGTCCACACCCGTGCCGCCCGCATACGGCGCAACACCTCGTATCCGCTGTAGCCGGGCAACATGATGTCCAGGATGACCACGTCGAAGCTGTTGGTGGTTGCCTCCCGCAGACCGTCGTCACCCCTACCGACAGCCACCACGACGAAACCTTCTGCCCCAAGACCCGCAGACAGGGCAGCCGACAACCGCATTTCATCCTCGACCAGTAGGACCCTCATGACCGCACGCTACTTCCCCGTCGGCGGCGAAACGAACCTGCAGCTGCGCACCTCCAGAGAATCGGCCGGTCGAGAGTCAACGTCTTTTCAGACTTCTCATACCAGCCCTGCGGAGCGTTTTGGCTGTGTGCAGGTAGCACTGGGTGAACCGTCCACCGATCTCCGATTCCGAGAGCCCGGATCACGATCATGACCGCGATGGCTGAGGTAGCTCTGGTACGCGACGGCGCTATGGAGCAGAGTTGACCAGGTGGAATACCGCAGAAGCCGGACCGGCCTCATCGTGATCGATCCGTACAACGACTTCATCTCCGAGGGCGGCAAGGTGTGGGACCGCCTGAAGGGAGTTGCCGAAGCCAACGGGTGCGTCGAGCACATGAATCAGGTTCTCCAGGCCGCGCGCGACGCCGCCATTCAGGTCTTCTACGCGCTGCATCATCGATACCGGCCCGGCGATTACCAGAACTGGACGTACATCGCGCCGATCCAGAAAGCAGCGTGGTCGCGAAAGACCTTCGAGGATGGCTCGTGGGGTGGTCAACTGCGTAGCGAATTCGAACCGCGGAAGGGCGACATCGTTGCCCAAGAACATTGGTGCTCCAGCGGTTTCGCGAACACTGACTTAGACCTTCTGCTCAAGAGGCAGGGCGTCCAGCAACTCATCATGATCGGGCTGATTGCGCATACCTGCCTGGAGGCAACCGTCCGTTTCGGAGCCGAACTGGGCTACGAGGTCACGGTCGTCAAAGATGCGACGGCCAGTTATTCCGACGTGGAGATGCATGCAGCCCTCGAGATCAACATCCCCAACTACGCGACCGCGATCGTCTCGACGGAAGAAATCCTCGACGCCATCAGGTCCAGCTGAATGGCCGGTCGAGGGTCAGCGTCTTCTCCGACTTCTCATACCAGCCCTGCGGAGCGTGTTGGCTGGTGTGCAAATAGCACTGCACGCGCACCTGGTTGCTGCCGGGCTGAAAGGTCAGCAGACGGCTGATCGGCAGGGTGGTGCGCGGCATGTGGTGCCGGCTCAGCGACGCGACGTTGAGAAACCATGTCCCCCAGCGCTGTTCGATATGCGTCTTGGCGCCGAACGAGTCTTCGGGATGGGTGTGGGTATGGCCGGCGAGCCACAGCGCGACCCGGCCCGGGCGGGCTGCCAGGAACGACTCGAACGCCGCCGAGTCCGGCTTGCTGTCCACCCAGTAGAGGTACGACGCACCATGGGGCGTGCCCTGCTCGAACGGTCGGTGGTAGTGCTCCACCAAGTCGCCTGTGGCGGTACGGCGTATCCCCTCCCACTCGCCCGAGGCGACGGTGGTGTCCTTGAGCACGTAATGATGGACCGACACGATGACAGCATCAGGATTGGCGTCGACCATCGAGGTCCACCAGTCGAACGTTTCGCCGCTCACCACCCCGCCGGGGTTTCCGCCCAGCGTTCCGCGGCCGATCTGCTGGGTGGGCTCGTTGCGGTCGCTCATCATCAAGAACAGCAGGTTGCCGACCCGAAAGCTGTAACGCTCCCAGCTGCCCTGCACCGGGTAAGGGCGCGCCGCCGGGTCGACGCCGGAGAACTCGGTGTTGCACCCGAGCGGGTCGATCCACTTCTGCCACCACCACGCCTCTGGTTCGTCCAGTCCGCTGCGGTCGTGGTTGCCGCACACGCTGTAGATGTCTTCCCGGCGGTGTGTCCGCAACGCGGCGAGTTGCCTGACGACCTCCTCGCCTTCGGCGTCGTCGGGCAAGCTGTGGTGCGCACCCGACATGTCACCGACATCGATGGCGATGTCCCATCGAAACGGCGGGCCACCCTCGGTTCCGCCGAACTCCGACTGCGAGATGGCCTCGGCCAGGCTGCTTCTACCGTGTTGCCGGTCGGTACCGACGTGGGCGTCACCGAAGGCCCAGAGCCGCATGGGCTGTGACTGCGAGCTCATGATTCGTCGGCGCCGAGCAGACCCCAACGACGGCGAACCACGTTGTCCAGCAGGGTGAACAGTCCGTCGATCAGAATTCCCAGAGCCAGGATCACGATCATGACCGCGATCGCCGAGGGCATGTCGGACAGGTTCTGCGCGTTTTCCAGCAGCACGCCGATGGACGCCGTATTGGTCACGATCACCACCAGCTCACCCGACATGAGGCTGCGCCAGGCAAACGCCCAACCCTGCTTGAGACCCGTTACGAAAACCGGCAGCGAGGCGGGCAGGACCACATGGCGGTACAACGCTATTCCTCTGAGCCCCATCATCTTCGCTGCACGCCGCAGCAACGGCGGGATCTGGTCGCTGCCCGCTATCACGGCGACGGCAATCGCCGGGGCGGTGCCGATGACGATGACGAACAAGATCGCCGAGGTGGTCAGCCCGAAGAAGATGATGGCGAACGGGAACCAGGCGATCGCCGGCATGGTTTGCATACCGTTGATGATCGGACCGAACGCACCCCGCAGGATCTTGTTGCGCGACACCGCGATACCGACGGCCAAGCCGATCAGCACCGCCAACCCGAATCCGTAGACGGCCCTGCCCATCGTGGTCGCGATCGCCTGCCACAGCAACGCCTGGTGAGCTTGGGTCCAGAGGCTGGCCAGCGCAGCGGCCGGGCTCGGCAGCACGAATGCGGGCTTCCAACCGCTCAGGTAAACCGTCTGCCACAACGCCAGAACCACGAGCAGTCCTACCCCTGGCGCCCACAGCGATCGCGCCCGCCGCCTCACAGCGGAGTGGGCTCGGCGCGTTTCGTCAATCGGTGGCCGATCACGCTCCACGTCGCTAAGCACCATCGCGCGACCTCTGCCCCGGTAGGCCGGCGGTGATGGTGGCGGCCATCTCGGCGGCCCGCGTGCCGTCGATGCGCCGCGGTCGCGGCAGATCCACGGTGTGTTCGGCGACGACCCGGCCGGGACGGTTGCTCAACACGATCACCCGATCGGCGAGTCGCACCGCTTCGCTGACGTTGTGGGTCACGAACAACACCGTCAAACCTGTTTCGGCGACGATCCGTTCGAGTTCGCTGTGCAGCAGGTTGCGGGTGATCGCGTCGAGCGCGCCGAATGGTTCGTCCATCAGCAGCACGTCGGCGTCTTGCGCCAGTGCGCGCGCCAGCGCCACCCGCTGCCGCATTCCGCCGGACAGTTGGTGCGGTCGGGTGGCGGCGAATCCGGTTAGACCCACGATGTCGAGCAGCTCAGCCACCCGGCCGCGTCGCCGGCTCTTGGGTGTCTTGCGCGCCCGTAGAGCCAGATCGATGTTGCCGGCCGCGGTCAACCACGGGAACAGCGCCGGCTCTTGAAACATGAACGCAATCCGTTGATCTCCGGTGTAGACGTCACCCGAGGTCGGCTGGTCGAGCCCGGCGACCAGCGACAGCAGTGTGCTCTTGCCGCAGCCCGAAGCCCCGACGAAGCAGATGAACTCCCCCTTCGCCACGCTGATCGACACCTCGCTCAGCGCATCGACTGCCCCGTTACCGCGACCATAGGCTTTGGATACCGCCGAGAGCCGAACGACGCCGTCGGCCATGGCTTTCCGTTCGCAGTGTGCTGCCGGATCGGTCGCGATGATCGGGGTCACGAGTTGACCTGCGGGCGGCCGGTCGTTTTCAGCACGCTGTTGAGCGGGCCCAGGTCGACGAGGCCGTTCAGGTTGATCGGGTCGAGCAGCCCCACCGAGACCGACTTGCGCGCCAACTCGTTGAGCGACGCGGCATCGGGGTCGTTGGTGAAGGTGGTTTCCTGAAACGACGCGTTCAGCACGTCGGCGTCCAAGCCCTTGCCGACATTCTTCGCCAGTGCGTTGTTCGCCGATTGCTTTGCCGCGCTCGGGTCGTCGTGGATGAGTTGGTCGGCTTCGATCTGTCCGCGCAGGAGTCCGGCCACGGCCTCGGGATGGGCGTCCAGGAAGTCCTGGCGGACGACCAGGATGGTGATCGTTCCAAGATCGGGCCACAGCCGGACCCCGCCGGCCTTTACCATCTGCACGTCGTAGGGAGCGGACTCCACCGCGCCGGCTATCTGGTTGCCGCTGAACTCCTGCACGATGGCCGACTCCGGTTTGGTGGGCTTGATGAAAACGTCGCCGCCGCCCTGTTTGTTGGTCTGTAAACCGTTGTCCTTCAGCCAGCTTCGCAACAGCACATCGTGGTTACCGCCCAGAGCCGGGTCGGCCACCGTCTTGCCCCGCAGGTCCTGCGCCGACGTGATCTCCGGTTTGACCACGAATGATGTTCCGCCCTGGGCGGATCCGGAGATGATCTTGATGGCTGTGCCGCCGGATTTCTGCCAGGCATTGAACGCCGGGTTGGGCCCGACATAGGCGGCGTCGATCTGACCGGACAGCAGTGCGGTGGCCTCGGCCGTTCCCTGCCCGAACGGCTGCGGTGCCAGCGTCGCTCCCGTTCCGAGGTTCTTGGCGAACAACCCCCGATCGATGCCGACCAACGCGGACGCGTGCGTGATGCGGGTCAGGTAGCCGAGACGCAACGTGACACGTGCGCCCGTGCCGGTGGTCGCTGAGTGGCCGCAGCCGGTCAGCATTGCGGCTGTGAGCGCGACGGCCATCGTCAGCGCGGAGCGGGTGAGCGGATGGGGCGCCATGGTTCTCCTTGGAGCAAGAGGAATGATCCGTGTGTGGCCATGCGCCGCGTCGACGAAACGAGGCGAGACCGAAACGGTCAGCGACAGGACGCAGAGATCAGCATTATTCGGCACCCCGGCGGTTGAGGAAAAGCGGACTGGTCCATACCTGGTGTCCGTCGGACTGCCGTGCTCGCAGGTAAACCGCACTGTCGCCAGGTGGCAGGTCGATGGTCAGCTTTCCGTTCACGGTGATGGGAAGGGCTGCCGGGTCCGCGATGCGTTCCACCCTCAGCGTCAGATTGAGCCCGCCGACGGAGATCTCACGGTTGCCGCCGGCCAGCAGTTCGGCACCGGTGACCGATAAGCCGGCTTCCAGACCGTCCTCTTTCACGCCGGTATGGATCTGCAGTCGGGCGTCGGCCAGGTCGGCGAGGCGCACAATGACCCCGATGTCACTCCCGAACGTCTGAGTGTCCCAGCTGATCTCATCCCCGTCGCGGGTGAACAGCTGCTCGGGATGTGTTGCCGCCCAGGGGGTGACGTGGTCGATCGAGCTGCCGGCGACGGTGAGCCGTCCAGTCCAGGTGGCCCACCGGTAGCGGTCCTTGTGCCGTGCTCCGCCCCACCGGATGCGTACCAGTGCGTCAGACAACCCGGTTTCGGTGTGGAAGTCGCGGCGATACAGCAATCCCGCCGCATCCCACGCCTGCAGTTCTTCCCAGCCGGCGGTGCCGTAGAGCGCGTAGTCGGCAACAAGTTGCGCTGCATGGCAGTCGATTTCGTCACCCATCCAGTGTTCACCGCTACGCAGCAGCGCTACGGCGCGCGCGCCGGTCGTCGCCCAGGTCCGCCTGGCCCGCAATGCCCGTCCGACATCGTCACGAGTGAGCTCGGGGGCCAGCACACCGGTGAGCCCGCCATGCCCACCGAAGATGTTCGCCCCGGGCGCGCCGCCGCCGGGCCGTCCGCGGTGCTCGTCACTGGCCGCACTGGCGCCGAGGCGCAGTCCGCGGGCCATCGCATCCTCGAAGAACCAGGGGCTGGTTCCCCATGCGGAGTGCACCTCGATCAACCGCTCCAACTGCGGGTGATGCCAGTCGAGAATCGCTCGCCGGCCACCGACATGCGGGATCAGCAGATAGGAGTCGGGGTCCTTGTCGTAGGCGGCGTACAGCTGGGTGATCGGCCACGTCTGCGGTACCGGCGCCGACGACGCCATGCCCTGATGCCATTCCAGCGAACGCGCCAACGTGGTTTCGTGGCCGAGGAATACGACGTTGTGATCGCCCCCGACGCCGGCGGTTCCACACCACTCGACGCCGGGATAACAGACCAGACGCCCGTCGTCGTTGACGTCGCGGCAGGCCGTGACGACGTCGGCCCAGACGTCGTCGGTGATCTGGAAGTCGTTGGCGGTGTAGCCGATCACGTCCAGCGCGCCGACATCGCGTCCGTAAGCCAGATTCGACGGGGTGTCCTGGGTGCCCACCGTGTCGTTGGAGTGCACGTGCAAGTCAGCGAAAA
>JAVHWH010000226.1:0-3210 GCA_032159915.1 Mycobacterium sp. | reverse complement strand
CCCGGCGGGTCAGAATGGTCGAGTTGTCCGCTGACGATGCCCGCCCGCTGTTGCGGGCATTCCCCGACGAGGTGCCCACCGGTGTCGGTTTCATGAAACGGGCCGGCCTGGTCGTCGACGGCCGGCCTGAGGAGTTCGAGGCACTGGCCGGCCGCTGCGCGGTCTTTCGACTGGATGGAACTTAATAACCTTGACTGACAATCCCTTTCACGCCGACCAATGGAAGCCGGTCGACGGATTCGCCGAGCTGACCGACATCACCTACCACCGTCACGTCGACGATGCGACCGTGCGTGTGGCGTTCAACCGGCCCGAGGTGCGCAACGCGTTTCGCCCGCACACCGTCGATGAGCTCTACCGCGTGCTCGATCACGCCCGGATGTGGCCCGAGGTCGGGGTGATTCTGCTGACCGGCAACGGCCCGTCACCGAAGGACGGCGGCTGGGCGTTCTGCTCGGGCGGCGATCAGCGCATCCGCGGCCGCAGCGGCTACCAGTACGCGAGCGGTGACACCGCCGACACTGTCGACGCGGCCCGCGCCGGCCGGCTGCACATCCTCGAGGTGCAGCGGCTGATCCGGTTCATGCCCAAGGTGGCGATCTGCCTGGTCAACGGCTGGGCCGCGGGCGGCGGGCACAGCCTGCACGTGATCTGCGACCTCACTCTGGCCAGCCGCGAGCACGCCCGGTTCAAGCAGACCGACGCCGACGTCGGCAGCTTCGACGGCGGCTACGGCAGCGCGTACCTGGCCCGTCAGGTGGGCCAGAAGTTCGCCCGCGAGGTCTTCTTCCTCGGCCGGCCCTACACCGCCGAGCAGATGCATCACATGGGCGCGGTCAACGCAGTCGTCGACCATGCCGAGCTGGAGACCGAGGCCATCCAGTGGGCGGCCGAGATCAACGCGAAATCGCCTCAGGCACAACGGATGCTGAAGTACGCCTTCAATCTGCTCGACGACGGGCTGGTGGGCCAGCAACTGTTCGCCGGTGAGGCCACCCGGCTGGCCTACATGACCGACGAGGCCGTCGAGGGCCGCGACGCGTTCCTGGAGAAGCGGCCGCCCGACTGGAGCCCGTTCCCGCGCTACTTCTAACGTCCTGGCGGCCGAGCGTGAAGACATCTTCACGGCGGGCTTCGAACGTGAAGATGGCTTCACGTTGGAAGCCGGTGGTCGCCGCCTAGACTCCCGACCGTGAGTTGGAACCCGCTTCGACTGCTGGCCGATCAGATCTCGCTGACCTCGATGCGCCCGCCGCTGGCACCACGCCTGTTGCCCCGGCCCGGCGCCACCCGCATCGACCTGGCCGGCAAGCGCGTCGTACTCACCGGGGCCTCGTCGGGGATCGGCGAATGCGCGGCCGAGCAGTTCGCCCGCCGGGGCGCAACCGTGGTGGCGGTGGCCCGCCGCGAGGACCTGCTGGCCGAAGTCGTCGGGCGGATCACCGCCAACGGCGGCGACGCGATCGCCATCCCCTGCGACCTGTCCGACCTGGACGCTGTCGACGGGCTGGTCGCCGAGGTCGAGAAGCGGCTCGGCGGGGTGGACATCTTGATCAACAACGCCGGCCGCTCCATCCGCCGACCCCTGGCCGAGTCGCTGGAACGCTGGCACGACGTCGAGCGAACCATGGTGCTCAACTACTACTCGCCGCTGCGACTGATCCGCGGCATCGCGCCCGCGATGCTGCAGCGCGGCGACGGGCACATCATCAACGTCGCGACCTGGGGCGTGTTCAGCGAGCCGTCGCCGCTATTCGCGGTCTACAACGCCTCCAAGGCCGCCCTGTCCGCGGTCAGCCGGGTGATCGAAACCGAGTGGGCGACAAAGGGTGTGCACTCGACCACGCTGTACTACCCGCTGGTGGCCACGCCGATGATCGCGCCGACCAAGCAGTATCAGGGCCTGCCGGCGTTGACGCCCGAGGAGGCTGCGGGCTGGATGATCACCGCCGCGCGCACCCGGCCGGTGCGGATCGCGCCCCGGATGGCGATCGCCGCGCAGGCCATCGACACCGTCGTGCCGGGGTTGGCGACCACGGCGATCCGGCGCCAGCGTCTCCAGCCCAACGACGATGCAGAGCGCGGAGCGCGATGAGGTGGGGGTACCTCCAGCCGTGCAGCGGCGAGGGGGCGAGTTGGGCAATGTGACCGAGCCGAATAATCCCGAGGCGTGATAGACACGAAGGCATGGAGATTCTCGCCAGCCGGATGCTGTTTCGGCCGGCGGACTACCAGCGGTCCCTGACCTTCTACCGAGACAAGATCGGTCTGGCCATCTTCCGCGACTACGGCGCGGGCACGGTGTTCTTCGCGGGTCAGTCGCTGATCGAGCTGGCCAACCACGGCGCCGACGAGAATTCCGCCCGGCCGTTTCCCGGCGCGTTGTGGCTTCAGGTTCGCGATCTGGTCGCGACACAGGCCGAGCTGGAGAGCCGCGGCGTCGAGATCGCCCGCGAGGCGCGCCAGGAACCGTGGGGGCTGCACGAAATGCACGTGGTCGATCCGGACGGCGTCCTGCTGATCTTTGTCGAAATTCCGCCGGAGCATCCGCTGCGCCGCGATACCCGCGGTTAACGCGATGAGCTGGCAGGTTAACCCCAGACGAACATCTGACGACTAGTGCGAAATACCTTTAATTTGCGACGCTGTTCTTTCGACAACGGACCCACCTACCTACAGAATTAGGCCCGTGAATCTTCAGCTGTTCCTTCTGATCATCGTCGTGATCACCGCGCTCGCATTCGATTTCACGAACGGCTTTCACGACACCGGGAACGCCATGGCGACGTCGATCGCCAGTGGCGCACTCAAGCCGAAGCAAGCGGTAACGCTCTCGGCGGTGCTGAACCTCGCAGGAGCGTTCCTGTCCACTGCCGTCGCTGGGACCATCGCCAAGGATCTGGTCAACGGTCACCTGGTGACGCTGCAGCTGGTATTCGCCGGGCTGGTCGGTGGGATCGTCTGGAACCTGCTGACGTGGCTGCTGGGTATCCCCTCGAGCTCGTCGCACGCCCTGGTGGGCGGCATTGTCGGCGCGATGATCGCGGCGGCCGGCGCGCACGGGGTGATCTGGACCGGCGTGGTGTCCCGCGTGTTGATTCCGGCCCTGGTGTCGGTGCTGTTGGCCGGGATCGTCGGAGCGGTGGGCACCTGGCTGGTTTACCGGATCAATCGCGGTGTCCCGGAGGAGCGCAGCGAAACTGCGTTCCG
>JAVHWH010000223.1:0-11853 GCA_032159915.1 Mycobacterium sp. | reverse complement strand
ATTTCGCTGGTCATCGACCTGACGTTGAGCCGTCTGGACAGCGGCTTCTTCACCGGGTCGAGGTGGGAAGGGAATCTGACCGAGCTCGAGATGCAGTGGGGCCGAACCATCGGCCAGATGCCCAGCCCGTACACCGCGGTCAATCCGTTGATCGCGGCCTACCACTGGGGTGGTTACTAGCATGGCCGGTTCGAGTAAGTTGCGCCTGTCCCGGCGGATATGGACGCAGCTGACGATTCTTGCCTCGATCACCGTTCTCTCGATCGGCGTGATGGCATTCGGCTTCATCAAAGTGCCTGCGCTGCTGGGGGTTGGCAGATACACGGTCAAAGTCGACCTGCCCGCATCCGGCGGGTTGTATCCCACCTCGGTGGTGAACTACCGCGGCAGCGAGATCGGCAGCGTCAAGTCCGTCGATGTCACCGCAAACGGTGTCCAGGCTGTTCTTTCGCTGAAATCCGACATCGCGATTCCCCGCGACCTGACCGCCGCGGTGCACAGCCGTTCGGCGGTCGGGGAGCAGTTCCTGGAATTGACACCGCATTCCGGGACAGTGCAGGACACCGGCCCGAAATTGCGTGATGGCGACGTGATCGCGGTCGGCAAGACACAGATCCCCGTCGACATCGGACTGCTGCTGGACACAACCAACAAGGCGCTCACGGCGATCCCGCAGGACAACCTGCACACCGTCGTCGACGAAGCCGCCAAAGCTGTCGCGGGCTTGGGGCCCGAGCTGTCCCGGCTTGTCGACGGCGGCACCGCATTGGCGATCGATGCCGGCAAGACCACCGACTCGTTTTCCCGTCTGATCGACGAATTCCCGCCGGTCGCCAGTTCGCAGGTGCGAACGTCGGATTCGATCGCGACGTGGGCGCGGCGGGTGAACGCGATCACCAGCCAGGTGAAGGCACAAGACGACAGGTTGGCAGACCTGCTCAACACTGCCGGCCCCGCGCTCGATGAAGGCACCGCGTTGTTCGACCGGTTGGCTCCCACGCTGCCGGTGCTTTTGGCCAACCTGGTCAGTCTGGGCACTATCACGGTGAACTACCGAAACGACCTCGAGCAGCTGTTGGTGATGTTTCCGCAGGGCACCGCGGTGATGTCGTCGATCATCGTGCCCGACCGGGTCGCCAAGATGGACTACAAGGGCATCTATCTGGATTTCAACTTGAACCTCAACTCGCCGCCACCCTGCAACGCCGGTTTCCTGCCGGTGCAGCAGCAGCGGATCCCGGTGCGGCAGGACTATCCCGATCGAACCAACGGCGAGTTGTACTGCCGCATCCCGCAGAACTCCGACATGAATGTCCGCGGAGTTCGTAACGTTCCCTGCGAGACCAAGCCGGGCAAGCGGGCGCCGACGGTCGAGATGTGCGAAAGCGACGAGCAGTACGTCCCGCTGAACGACGGCTTGTTCTGGAAGGGCGATCCGAACGCGACGTTGAGCGGCCAGGGCGTGCCGCAGTTCCCGAAAGGCGGGCCACCGTATTCGCCGGGCGAGCACTGGCATCCCCCCGTTGATCCGGCGGCGCCGAAACCGGCGCTGGCCATTCCCTACGATCCCTTGACCGGGAACTATGTCGGCCCGGACGGCCGTCATTACAGCGATTCCGACCTGGCGTTCACTTCGAAAGGCAAAACATGGCAGAGCATGCTGGTTCCGCCGAAGAAACCGAGCCCGTAGCCGCCGAGTCCCCGGACGCCGCTGAGGATCTCGAGAGCACGGCCGACGATCTCGATGCCGAGGACGCGCAGTCGAACACGCGAAAGCGGGTGCCGGCCTGGGTTACGCGTAGCCCCACTCCGATTGCCGTCGGGGTCGTCGCCATCGTGGCGTTGCTCGGCGTGGGAGGCTGGCTGGGATTTCGCCTGCACCAAGACGATCAGGTGCGGGCGCAGCGCAGCCTCTACGTTCAGGTGGCGCGGCAAACCGCGATCAACTTGACCACGATCAACTACGCCGAGGTCGACGCCGACATCAAGCGGGTCCTGGACTCCGCGACCGGCGGCTTCCACGAAGAGTTTCAGAATCGGTCGCGACCGTTCGTCGAAGTGGTCAAAAAGGTCCAATCGAAAACCGAGGGCACCATCGCCGAGGCGGGGCTGCTTTCCTACACAGCAGACCAAGCACAGGTGCTCGTCGCAATATCGGTCAAGACGTCCATGGCCGGTGCGCCACCTGACCAAGAGCCGCGCAGGTGGCGGATGCGTCTTACGGTCGACAAGAACGGCGACGGCGCCAAGGTGTCGAAAGTCGAGTTCGTGCCGTGAGCAGTCGAGCCGGCCTCAGCGTGGAGGAGGACACCGAGATGTCTGGTGACAGTGAGCCGGTCGCCGACGAGTCGTCCGCCGACGACTTCGCCGGGCGCGACGACCTGGCCGACGAGGCGGAAGCAGCGGACGAGGCAGACCTGCTCGACGCCGATGACGCCGGCGACGACGACGAAGCCAGCGATGCGCCCGACAGGCAGGGCGCGCGATTCCCCTGGGGCCGCGTGTTGATTGCGGCGCTTCCGGTGTTGGCGTTGCTCCTGGCTCTCGGGGTCGGTTATCTGAAGTGGCTCGACGGCACTGCCCGGGAATCCCGCACGGCGGCAGAGGAGTCGATACGTGCCGCCAGCGACAGCACCATCGCCATCTTGTCGTACAAACCCGAAACTGTGGATCAGGATTTGAAGGCCGCGGCCGATCGGCTCGCCGAGCCCTTCCGTCAGCAGTACACGCAACTCGTCACCGATGTCGTCGCGCCGGGTGCAAAGCAGCAGCACATTTCGGCGGTGGCCACCGTGCCTGCCGCTGCGTCGGTGTGGGCGACCGGAAAGCAGGCGGTGGTACTGGTTTTCGTCGACCAGACCACCACCATCGGCACCGATGCGCCCACCCAGAGCACGTCCAGTGTGCGCGTCAGCCTCAACAAGGTCGACGGTCGGTGGCTCATCACGCAGTTCGACCCAGTGTAAGGAAGTCAGACAACGATGAAAAATGTGTCGAAGAGTTTCCGCCGACTTGCCGCCGTCGCGCTGAGTGTCGGCTGGTGTGCAGCGACGGCGATCGTCGGGCCGACAGCCACCACGAAGGCGGCCGGCTTTGAGAGCCTGCTGGTGCCGTCGGCGTCGATGGGCCGCGACATCCCGGTGGCTTTTCTGGCCGGGGGCCCGCACGCGGCATACCTCCTTGACGCATTCAACGCCGCGCCGGACCTCAGCAACTGGGCGACCGCGGGTAACGGGTTCAACTCCCTTGCCGGTAAAGGCATTTCGGTAGTGGCGCCGGCCGGCGGCGCCTACAGCATGTACACCAATTGGGAGCAGGACGGCAGCAAGCAATGGGACACGTTCCTCTCGCAGGAGTTGCCGAACTGGCTGGCCGCGAACAAGGGCCTGGCGCCGGGCGGGCACGGCGTGGTCGGGGTTTCGCAGGGCGGCTATGCGGCCGCGTCGCTGGTGACTTTTCATCCTGACCGGTTCCGTTACGCCGGATCGCTGTCAGGATTCCTTTCTCCTGAGCAGACTGCCGTGGACGGGGCGATCAGGAATGCCCTCCTGCAAGGCGGCGCCGACAGCGGTGCCATGTGGGGTGCGCCGCAGCTGGGTCGCTGGAAATGGCACTCGCCGAACCAGAACGTCCAGCAGCTGGTTGACAACAACGCCCGGCTCTGGATTTACAGCCCGGGCAGTGCCGCGCCGACCGACCAGGGCGCGATGGCCGGCTTGGGCGACGTCTCGCAAGGGACGAACGCGACGTTCTATTCGCACTTCCGAGACGTCGGCGGCACCAACGCCCACTTCGACCTGGGTCGCGGCGGCGGCAACGACTGGCCGACCTGGGGACGGCAACTCAGCGCGATGTCCGGTGATCTCGCGGCCAACATCCGCTAGCACATCGAGAAATGAGAAGCCATGACTGACAAGTGCATTCGCGAACTTGCGCACACCCTCGCGATACCGTTGGCGGTCGGGCTCGTCTCGCCGATCGCCGTGGCGTCGGCGGCTCCCGGGGTGCCCGGGAATAACGACCGGCTCAACAACGGCATTGTGGTAAATGTCGACACCATCAAGGCGCAAGCCGGCTGTACCACGAAGCTGAAGAAAAGCCCGCAACTGGAGGCCGCCGCACAGCGCCACACTATCGACGTGCTCAACAACCGGGGCCTCGACGCCGACGTCGGGTCGGACGGATCGTCGGTGGCCGACCGCGCCCGCGACGCGGGATATCGCGGCAGGGTCGCAGAAACGGTGGCCATCAACAATTCGCTGGCCATCAACGACCTTGATGTGATGGGCAATTGGTATTACCGCCCCGACTACATGGCGATCATGTCGAACTGCGGGAACACCCAGATCGGGGTGTGGTCGGAGAACAGCGTCGACCGCAGCGTGCTGGTCGCGGTCTACGGGCAGCCGGATCAATGAAGCGCGCAATTCTGCTGGCCGGCCTGATGGTCACGGCGATGTTCTCTTGCGGCGGAACCACTTTGGCGCAAGCGGTTCCGGCGCCCGACATCGAGTTCATCTACGACACAACCGTGCGCAAGCAATACAGTTTCGCGAACACCGCGGATGCGATCGCCTACGCCCACGGCATTTGCGACAAAGTAACCGGCGGGGCGAGCTACAGCCAGGTGATCGGCGATGTGAAAAACGACGTACAGCCCAACGACGAGTATTCGGCCAACTACCTGATCTCGAACGCGGTGAACATCTACTGCCCCGCCCAGCTCTGGCAGCTGCGCAACAGTGCGGGAGGCTACGTACCGCCCCCGCAGTGACTAGTTGTTGTCGGCGTTGCCGAGGTCCGGCCCGTAGTACGGCGGAGGGTAGTGGCCCCGCAGCAGCCACGCGAACGAGGCAATGCCGTATTCCAGCTCGTCGCTCGCGTCGTAGTCCGGGTTCGGATTCATGCGCTTGAGCTTATCTCGCCGCGGCTCGGACTACCCGCCGAACCTGCGGCGATCAAGGTCCGGGCAAGATTTGCGGTGATTTTAACGATTGCCGTCCGGCCCGGTCGCAAGCTGCGCGAGGACCGTCTCCGCATCGGTGGACGCGCCGCGGTTATACGGCAACTTCGACAGCGCCGTTCCCATCGCGCAGGTGTTGGAGATGGCGGCATAAGTCAGGCCACCACCGATCGCCGCGGCCAGCCATTTCAATCGTGGGACCGCGACGCTGCCCAGCACCGAGGACAACACGATGGATCCCGCGACCAGCCGGACCTGGCGCTCGAGATCCCAGCGCTGGACACCACGCTTGACGTCGTAACCCTGGGCCTCCCAGTCGGTTATTCCGTTCTCCAGGATGGCTCCGCCCGTGACACCCTGACCCTGCAGCAGCTCGGCTGCCTGGGTCGAGCGTTGTCCTGAACGGCATACCAGCACGATGTCGCTGCTGTGATCGAGTCTCTCGGCGACCTTCGGGCCGTGGTCGTTCAGCACGTCGAGGGGCACGTTGAGCGAGCCGTCGATGTGCGAGGTCTCGAATTCGGCCGGGGTCCGCACGTCGAGGATGTGCAACGGGGTGTCCGAGGCGATCCGGTCGCGGAGTTCAGTCGCAGTGATTGCAGCAGTCATGGCTGGCGAATACCCGGCCGGCTCACCGGCGGGAACGTTTCGCTCGCGATGAGTTTTGCTGCCCGCCGTAACGACGGACTAACTCGTCACCCGTGGATCAGCGCCGACTCAGTAGACCCGTCGTCCGCAGCGCCGGGGTCGGGCAGTCGCTCCGGATGCAGCATGTCGGCATAGCGCAGCGCCGCGGGAATCCCGAACCCGTCCACCAAGGTTTCGGCGTACGGGCGCAGCAACCGGCAGCGATCGTTGATGCCGCGGGTGACCGCCTTGGCGCGCTCGGTGGACAGAAAGCGATGCTCGACGTACCACGCCTTGTCCTCTTCGATGACAGACAGCGCGTAGAGGTCGCAGACCAGCCCCAGGACCTGGCGGGCCTCGTCGTCTTCGCAGGAATCGATCCCGGCGACGAACGCCTCCAACACCACCCGGTCGATGTGTGCTTTCGCGGCGTGCAACACGTGATCCTGCACAGAGTTGAACGCGTCGAACGCCGACATCGCTTTCGACTTGGACTGCAGGCGGCGCGCCACCGAGGCGATGATGTATTCCTCGCGGTCCTCGAACATCTGAACCTGCGTGCCGCGGTTGAACAGGCTGCCCTCTTCCTCGTTGTCCTGCCGCGCGTCGATGACCGTCTGGATAATCGTCTCGGCCGCAGTACGTTTGAGCACCCGCTCGCCGGCGAAATTGGCTGCGAACCGCACCCACTCCACCGGGCTCATGCCCTTGATGTCGTCGGCGTAGGCGGTCAGCAGTTCCTTGGCCACCAGTTGGGTCAGCACGTGGTTGTCACCCTCGAAGGTGGTGAAGACGTCGGTGTCGGCGCGCAGCGCGATCAACCGGTTGTCGGCCATGTAGCCGGCGCCGCCGCACGCCTCGCGGGCCTCCTGGATGGCGGTGGAGGCGTGCCAGGTGTTCGCGGCTTTCAGGCCGGCGGCCCGCGATTCCAGCTCTCGTTGCTCCTCGGCATCGGGGAAGTCGGCGGTCTGCAGATCGTGGCATTTGCCCACCAGTTCGTTCTGCGCGAACTGCAGCGCATACGACTTGGCGATCAGCGGGAACAACCGGCGCTGATGCACGAGGTAATCCATGATCAGCACTTCGCCGTCGTCGTCGGGCGCACTGAATTGCTTGCGCTGCAAGGCGTATCGGGTCGCGATGTCCAGCGCCACCCGCGCCGCGTTGCCCGCGCTGCCGCCGACGGTGATCCGTCCGCGGATCAGGGTGCCGATCATCGTGAAGAACCGGCGGTTGGGGTTCTCGATCGGCGAGGTGTAGGTGCCGTCGGGCGCCACATCGCCGTATTTGTTCAGCAGGTTCACCCGCGGAACGCGGACGTGGTCGAACATGATCCGACCGTTGTCGACGCCGGGAAGGCCGCCCTTGTATTGGCAGTCCGAGGTCGTCACGCCGGGCAGGTCATTGCCCTCCTCGTCGCGGATCGGCACCAGGAAGCAGTGCACCCCGTGGTTGACCTGCTCACCGTTCTCGGTGGTGATCAGCTGTGCGAAAGCCGCAGCGACGGTGGCGGTTTCGGCGGCACCGCCGATGTAGTCCTTGCGTGCGTTAGGAGTCTCCGAGTGGATCACGAACTCCTCGGTGGCCGCGTCATAGGTCGCGGTCGTCTCCAGCGCCTGAACGTCGCTGCCGTGCCCGGTCTCGGTCATTGCGAAGCAACCACGCAACTCGAGGTCGATGATCTTCTTCACGTACGCCTCGTGGTGGCGTTCGGTGCCGAGGTTTTCCACCGCTCCGCCGAACAGGCCCCACTGCACGCCTGCCTTGACCATCAGCGATAGGTCAGACATCGCGAGCATCTCGATCGTGGTGATCGCCGTCCCGACGTTGCCGTTGCCGCCGTGTTCTTTGCGGAAGTTGTCGGCGGCCGCGCCCGCGGCAGCCATGATGCGCATCTGCTCGGCTACCTTGGTGCGGGCGATGACGGTGTTCGGTGTGTAGTGCGGGCGGAAGACTTCCTCGGCAAGCCGCTCCCGCATCTGGTTCTTGACGTCGCGCCAACGTCCGTCGAGTGAGTTGCGCAAATGTTCCGCAATGGTGGTCATACCCGACCGTAACCGATCAGAATCGAGACGCCGAGGGGTCTCGGCATCGAACTCGACGCTGCGTTAACCCACGGTGTTTATAGTTCGTCGCGCGGTCGCAGCCACGCGGTCGAGGAAAGGTGTCCCATGAGCGGGGTTTCCCGCGCTTTCAGCACGCAGGGCGCGGTCGACGTGGATGCTGTCGCGGCGGCTTTGCGGCCGGCGTTCAGCGTGGCGGCCGCTGCAGTGCAGACGGTCTCGCACACCTGGCTGGACACCTTCGACTGGCGGCTGCACTCGGCCGGAATCTCGTTGCGGTTCGCGCGGGGCGGACCGCTGGTGATGCAGCTTCCCGACGGAGCCCGGGTGCAGGCCCCGCTGGCCGGGCTGAGGTGGCCCGCACATGCTCACGAGCTGTCGGCCGGGCCGATACGTGACACGCTGGCACCGCTCATCGCGCCACGGGCACTGATGCCGGTTGTCACCGTGCGCTCGGCCTACCAGGAGGCGCGGGTGCTCGATGCCGAGGAGAAAACTGTGGCCCGGCTGCTGACCGAAAGCCTCGACGACGGCGCCGGCCAGCTCCGAATCCAGCCGCTTCGCGGCTACGACGCCGAGGCTGACCGGATTGCCCGGCTGCTGGCGCGCGTCGACGGGTTCAGCGCGGTCACCGCGACGCCGTACGACTTGGCGTTGACCCGGGCCAGCCGCACCCCCGTCAACGGGAACCGCTCGAGTGCGAAGCTGCGGCCGGAAACCCCTGCAGCGGTGGCCATTGCGGAAATGCTGATGGGCTTCACGACGGCCATCGAAGCGAACGTGCCCGGTACCGTCGCCTCGATCGACATTGAATTCCTGCACGACCTTCGGGTGGCGGTACGCCGGACCCGCTCGGTTCTCAAGCTGGTCGGCGACGTGCTGCCCGACGGGCTGGCCGAACGGTTCGCCCCGGAATTCAAGTGGCTCGGCGACTTGACCACCCCGGTCCGAGACCTCGACGTCTACCTCCTCGAACTCGACTCCATGGCCGCCCGGCTGACATCGGCTGACCCGCATGACCTCGACCCGTTCCGGGCATTTCTGGTCAAGCATCGGGGCACAGAACGCCGGCGCCTGGTGCGCGGTCTGCGGTCACGGCGTTTCCAGCAGCTGATCAGCGACTGGCGCGCCGCTCTCGGGCAGGTGGCGACTGTCGCCGACGGCGGTCCGACGGTCGCGACGCTGGCGCGCCGGCGACTCACGCAGGCCTACCGCAATGCAGCCAGACGCGGCAGGCAGATCGAGGAGACTTCGCCGAGCGACGACGTCCACGCTCTGCGCAAACGCTGCAAAGAGCTCCGCTACCTGCTGGAGGTGTTTCGTCCGGTGTGCGACAACACGGCCCACCGGGCGCTGCTCAAAGAGCTCAAGTCGCTGCAGGACACCCTCGGCGACTTCCAGGACGGCGAGGTGCAGCGCGAAGCCGTCCGCGAATTCGCCGCCGCGATGATGCAGCAGGGAGCGGCGCCGCCCAAGACACTGCTGGCGATGGGGGAGATGGCCGCGCAGCTCGACGCCCATCAGCTGAACGCACGGGCAGCGCTGGCCGGGCGGCTGCAACCCTTCCTGGCCGAGGGGAATCGGGCGCGCGTCAAGGCGCTGGTGCGCCGATGAAGGTCTACGCCACGTACAACATCAAGGGCGGCGTCGGCAAGACGTCGGCCGCGGTGAACCTGGCGCATCTGGCGGCCCTCGACGGGCACAAGGTACTGCTGTGGGACCTCGATCCGCAGGGCGCTGCGACGTACATGTTCCGGGTGCGCCCCAAGGTCAAAGGTGGTGGCCGGGCGCTGGTCGAAGGATCGCGCTCACTGGACGACGCGATCAAGGCCAGCGATTTCGACGGGCTCGACGTGGTGCCGGCCGATTTCCGGTATCGCAACCTCGATGTGCAGCTCGACGACATGAAGCGGCCGACACGGCGCATCCGAGAGTTGTTGCGCCCATTGCACAATCAGTACGACGTCGTCTTCCTGGACTGCCCGCCGAGCATCTCGTTGCTGTCGGAGAACGTCGTGCACGCCGTCGACACGCTGTTGGTGCCGATGATCCCGGCGACGCTGTCGGTTCGAACGTTCGATCAATTGACCGATTTCGTCAGCGGCTTCGACGGCCGCCGGCCGCTGGTGCAGGCCTTCTTCTCCATGGTGGACCGTCGCAAGCGGCTGCATTGCGACCTCGTGCAACATCTGTCG
Source organism: Mycobacterium sp. (assembly GCA_032159915.1). Lineage (GTDB taxonomy): Bacteria > Actinomycetota > Actinomycetes > Mycobacteriales > Mycobacteriaceae > Mycobacterium. The sequence goes on along the minus strand of JAVHWH010000223.1, from coordinate 2,005 downwards.
ACCGAGCGGGCCGGGATTCTGGCGACCGCCATCCCGGCGCTGTCGATCATCGAGCAGATGGCCGAGCATCGTGCGCCGGTGACCGCGTTCGCGCCGCACAGCGCCGCGTCGCACTGCTACAGGGCGCTCTGGGCCGAGATCACCGGCGGCTGATGCCGGCGCGACGGCCGTCGCAGTCGCCAGCGCAGTGCGGCGGTCGCGACGACTCCGAAGGCGATCAGCAGGCCCATGTCGAGCAGCCACTGCCCCGATGAGTGTTTCCACGAAAAGTCGGCTTCGGCAAGGGGATTGACTGCGTGCAGGTCGACGGTGGATGCCGTGGCCGCGAAGCCCCACCGGGACGGTATCAGCCCGGCGATCTGCTCCAGCGGGAACCGGCCGGACACCGGGAACAACGCCCCGGCGAACACAAGTGAGACCAGCACGATCAGCACGGCGGCCAACAGGAGCTCCTCGAAGTGGTTCGCCAGCGACGACAGAGCGAGCGCGACCGTCGCCGAGACGATCGCGGTGACGGCCAGCGCAACAAATAGCTCAACGCCGGCCGCGAGCTTGTTGTGGCCGAGCAACACTGCGCCGTGGGTGGGCGCGGGGTGGCCAACGGTCGCGACGATGGTGATCATCGCGGTTTGGACGACGGCGATGAGGCTGTAGACGATCGCCTTGCCGGCCAAAAACGCCGACGCCGACAATCCGTGCGCCTGTTCACGCCGAAAGATGCGCTGTTCGCCGAGGAGGTCGCGAATGCCCAGGGCGGTGCCCATGACGACGGCGCCGATGCTGAGCACGGCGAGAATCGCGACGGCTTGATCCGGGTTGTTGCCGTAGCGACTTGCCGGGCCCAATCCGGCGTCCCCGGGAATCAGCAACAAGATCGCCCCGAACAGCACCGGAAGGATCACCAGCAAGATCGCGTACCGCTGATCGCCGAGCACCAGCCAGGCCTGCCGACGGGCCGAAACGGCGATCTGTCGCCATACATTTCGTCGCGCCGTGGGGGCGGTCGGGGCTTGGGATGGAGCCGGCGGCTCCGCCGGTGGCGGCTCCTGCTGGCGCCCCAGGTACTCGTCGTGCGCGCCGTACGGGTCCGTGCGGGCACGCTCGACGATCTCGGCCCAGTCAGTGGTGCCCAGTTGCGGCCCGATCTGCGCGGGTGCACCGGCGAACACCGGGATGCCGGTCGGGGTGAGCACCACCACCTGGTCGCACATGTCGAGCTCGGTCGGCGCCGTCGTCGCCACCAGAACGACGCGACCCTCGTCGGCGAGTCGTCGCAGAGTCGCCGTAATCTGCTGTGCGGCTTCCGGTTCGAGGCCGGCGGTCGGCTCTTCGACGACCAGCAGCGACGGGTCGGTCACCAGCTCCACTGCAAGTGATGCCCGCTTGCGCTGCTCGGCGGTCAGGGCGCCCGCCTTGGCGGTGCGCAGTGTGGTCAGCTCCATCGTGTCGAGCACCGAGCGCACTGCCTCGCTCCGCCGATCGGCGGAAGCGTCGGGCAAACGCAATTCGGCGGCATAGCGCAACGCCTGCTCGACGGTCAACTGAGGGCGCAGCAGGTCGTGCCGCGGCACCACCCCGACGTGCGGGCGGACATCGTCGGACGCGACGTCGTGGCCGTCGAACTGGACTTCGCCGACGCTCGGTTGGATCGCCCCGGCGAGCACGTCGACCAGCGCGGAGGTGCTTGCTTCGGAAAGTCCGATGACCGAGGTGATGGTGCCCGGCAGCGCGGTCAACGACAAGTCCGCCAGCGCCTGCTCGCCGTCGACGCTGAGCCGCACCCGGCGTGCCTCCAGCGGACCGGCGATCGTGGTCGGTGCCGGGGTGGGAGGGTCGGTTGGCTCGTCGTTCGGCTGGTCCAACTGCGCCAGCCGGGTGGTCGGCACCGCCTCGTGCGGCTGGGGTTCCGGGCGGCGCGGCCTGAGCCGCTGCATTGCGCCGGTGAGTCGCGCGCCGACGTTCGGCTTGGGCGCGGGTGGCGGGAACGGCGGGGGCGGCGGCTCCG
>JAVHWH010000053.1:0-2893 GCA_032159915.1 Mycobacterium sp. | reverse complement strand
GTTGCAAGCCGTGTCGGAAGACCAGCGACTGGCATTCACCCGCAGCCGCTTTCGCCATCGCGGCGGCCAGTCGACGGCGGGAGTCGTTTTCCGCGATCGTCAGCGCCGAGTAGTAGGCCAGGGCGCGTGCCCGTTCGATCGCGACGTGCATGTCGGCGGCCTTGTGCTGAACCGCCTGAAACGATCCGATCGCCACGCCGAACTGGTGGCGGCTGCGCACATGGTCGAGGACCAGATCCAGAATGCGTTGGCAGGCACCGACCATGGTGATCGCCATGCCCATCAACGCGACGTGGTGCGCCTGCTCGGTGTCGACCCGCACGCGGGCGGAATCGGGCAGCCGCAGTGCGCGCAACGTCAGGTCGGCGACGTGCAACACCGGATCGAGCACGGCACTGCGCCGCCTGGACAACTGCTCCCCTGCGTCGTCGCCCTTGACGACGAACACCGCCGCATCGGTGACTACCGCCAACCACTGCGCCCGGTCCCCGTCCAGCACGTGCCGGGCAGTGCCGTCGAGCACCCACTCGTCGCCGTCGCGGTGCACGGTGATCCCGCTGTAGATCGCGGTGCCGGATGCCTGCGGGTCGAACCGGTCGCCAACCAGCGGCGCGAACTGACTCATCGTCGCCAGGAACGGGGTCGGATCGGTCGCACGGCCCAGTTCTTCGAGAACGATGGCCAACTCGACGGCATTTTCGGCGTCGTTCATCTCCGTCCAGCCGTGCTCGACGTAGGCCTTCCAGACCGGTGCCGGGTCCACGCCGTCTTCGGCAATACCTCTGACCAGCGCCGGAGGGCATTGCTTCCCGACGGCGTCGCGTACGGTTTCTTGCCAAAGCCGCTGATCGGCGTCGAATTCGAGCAGCATTCGGCCAGCTCCTTAGCTCAGTTAACCTGCTGTGAGAATACTATTCTCTTAATAGCACAGTCACAATCTCGCGGCGAGTGGTCGGGACTGCTCCGCCGACGTCACGGTCGACCGCCCGCAGATCGGAGAATGATATTATCGCTAGCGAAGAACAACGCTCACAACAGTAATGCTCGAATATGGCCTTCATCAGGGCCGATCGTATAATCGAAATGCTTACCGGAAACCCATTGAATACCGGTGAACCGAGATGTTAGTTTGGCTAGCAGACTGCTGACGCGCTCGAGCAGTCAGCCGATCCGCGGAGGGTGATTTAGGTGATCGAGCACCCGGACGGGACGCGTACGCCGCTGATCGATGCCAGCGTGCACATCTTCTTCTCGTCCAACAAAGAACTGCGCTCGGTGCTGCGCGAACCGTTCAAGAGTCGCGGCTTCCCGGACTACGAGATGGACTGGTACGGCGCCCCAGGCGGCGAGTACGCGCCGAAAACCAAAGGACCGGAGCGCCAGTACCCGGGATCAGACCCGGATTTCGTTGCTGACGAACTCTTTTCGAAGCGCGGCGTCGACATCGCAGTTCTGCATCCAATGGCGCGCGGCATCATGCCGGACCGCCATCTGGGCACTGCCCTGCACGCTGCCCACAACGAGATGCTGGTCTCGAAGTGGCTCGAGCACAGCCAGTTCGGTGACCGATTCCGCGGCACGATCCGGATCAACCCCGACGACGTTGCGGGGGCGCTGAAAGAGATCGAGAAGTGGCGTTCACACCCGCGCGTGGTGCAGATCGGCGTCCCCCTGCAGTCTCGCGAGCTGTACGGCAAGCCCCAGTTCTGGCCGCTGTGGGAAGCGGCGGTCGACGCGGGTCTTCCGGTGGCCGCGCACATCGAGGTCGGCTCGGGCATCGCCAATCCGCCCACCCCGAATGGCAACACCCGCGTCTACGAGCACTACGTCAGCTTCATGGCGCTGAACTACCTGTACCACCAGATGAACATGATTGCCGAGGGCGTGTTCGAACGGTTCCCCGGCCTGAAGTTCGTCTGGGGCGACGGGGCGGCGGACTTCATCACACCGTTCATGTGGCGAATGGACACCTTCGGCCGGCCGCACCTCGAGCAGACGCCGTGGGCACCCCGGATCCCCAGTGACTACCTGCCGGGACACATCTACTTCGTCCAGGGCAGCCTCGACGGACCCGGCGACACCGACTTTGCCGGTGAGTGGTTCGGATTCACCGGCAAGGAAGACATGGTGATGTTCGGCTCGAGCTACCCGCACTGGCAATGCGGTGACATCACCAAACTGCCCAAGGCGCTCTCTGACGAGCAGCGGGAGAAGCTGTGCTGGCGCAACGCGGCGGACTTGTACGGGATCGAGATTTCGGCCGATATCGCGACCGGCTAGTCGCAGAATAGAACAACAGGGAGAGCGAGGAGATCGAGATGACGCTGACCCATTCGCAGGAGCGTGTTCCGGCCGCCGAGCGCATCGCAGTCCGGTGCGTCGACTCGGACGTCCACCCGGCACCCAGGCGCGGTGAACTCGTGCAGTACATCCCCGAGCCATGGCGCAGCAAGTACTTTCTCAGCCGTGATGTCGGCGAGCAGATTTACTATGACGCCCCCGACTACGCGCACAGCTATGCGATGCGCATCGACGCCTTCCCGCCCGACGGTGAGTTCGCCTGCAGCGACCCGGACATGGCGTTCCGGCAGCTGATCATGGAAGCGGGCTCCGACATCGCGATTCTCGAGCCCGCCGCCTACCCGGCCCGGCTACCCGAGGCCCAGCACGCGATGTCGGCCGCGCTCAACGAGTGGCAGGCCCATCACTGGCTCGACGGCCACAACAACTGGCACGAGCGGTGGCGCGGTTCGATCTGCGCGGCCATCGAAGAGCCGCAGGAATCCGTCCGCGAGATCGAGAAGTGGGCCGGACATCCCTACATGGCGCAGATCTTGATCAAGGCCGAGCCGCGACCGCCCTGGGGCAACCCGAAGTACGACCCGATCTGGGC
>JAVHWH010000160.1:0-3290 GCA_032159915.1 Mycobacterium sp. | reverse complement strand
CCTGCTTCAACGGAACCGCGGCCATGGCCGCCGTCGCGGGGGCGCTGCGCGACGGGGTCGCCACCGACGAGGACGTGGCCCGGTTGCGCCGTTGGTCGGTCGTGCTCCGCGGACGCGGCGCCTGCGCGACGCTGGACGCGGCGACCAACATCGCCGCGAGCCTGCTGGCCAACTTCCCCGACTTGGTCCAGAGCCATCTCGACAATGGTTGCCACACATGCCAGTCGGGCGCATTCACCGCTGACCGTCCTTACCAGGTGGAGGCACTGTGAGAATCCGTCTGGACCGCACGATCTGCGACGGCTTCGGAGTATGCGCCAAGCACGCGCCAAACTACTTCTCGCTCGACGACTGGGGATACGCATCGGTGGACGGCAACGGTGAGGTGGCCGAAGCAGATCGCGACGCCGTGAAGCGCGCGCTACTGGATTGCCCCGTACACGCGATCACCGAATGGGGCGAGCACCGCGCGGCCGAGCCGCATGACAGGTCGGTCGGCGCCGACGATGCGGCCGAGCACCTGAACCACGAAGCCAACGAAGCGGAGTGGGGGTTCACCCGTTGACCGGACGCCCGCTGCCATTGCTCACCGATGACAACGAGTTCTTCTGGACCTCGGGTGCCGACGGGAAGCTACGTCTGCAGGAATGCACCGAATGCAACGCGCTGATCCATCCGCCCGCCCCGGTGTGCCGGTACTGCCGCTCGCATGATCTCGGAGTGCGGGCGGTGTCGGGTCGCGCGACGCTGGCCGGGTTCACGATCAACGAGCGATTCAGCCTGCCCGGGCTGCCGGCGCCCTACGTCGTTGCGCAGGTCGCCATCGCCGAAGACCCACGAGTGCGGCTGACCACCAACATCCTCGACTGCGACCCCGAACAACTGGAATTGGGCCAGCAGGTCGAGGTCGTCTTCGAGCACCACGAAGATGTCTGGCTGCCGCTGTTCCGGGTCGTTGAAAACGCCGAGATCGCTGCGCTTCCGATTGATGAGATCGAGCCCGAGCGCTTCGGAGATTTCGTCCGGCCGATGCTCACGCCCGAGAAATTCGAAGACAAAGTAGCGCTCACCGGGATCGGCATGTCGGAGATCGGTCGGCGATTGATGGTTGCGCCGCTGGCACTGACCGTCGCGGCCTGCGAAGCGGCAATCGCCGATGCCGGACTGACCATCGACGACATCGACGGACTCTCAACATATCCCGGCGGGGGCAACGTCGGCGGCTTCGGAGAAGGCGGGGTCACCGCGCTGGAAGCCGCCATGGGCATCCGGCCGACGTGGCACAACGGCGGCATGGAAACCTTCGGCCCCGGCGGCTCGGTGATCGCGGCGATGCTCGCCATCGCCGGCGGGCTGGCCCGCCACGTGCTGTGCTTCCGGACGCTGTGGGAAGCCACCTTCAACGAGCAGATGAAGCAGGGCAGGATCGTTGCGTCGGGCGGTCGCCGGGCCGACTGGCTCCTGCCGTTCGGCGCCACTTCGGCGGCACACACGTTGGCGCAGAACGCACAACGCCACTTCCACCGTTACGGCACCACCAAGGAGACGCTCGGCTGGATCGCCTTGAATCAGCGCGCCAACGCCGAGCTCAACCCGACAGCGGTGTACCGCACGCCGATGACGATGGACGACTACCTCAACGCGCGGCCGATCACGTCGCCGTTCGGCCTCTACGACTGTGACGTGCCCTGCGACGGCGCGGTCGCGGTGATCGTGTCCGCCGTCGACGCCGCACAGGACACCGCCAAAGCGCCGGTGTACGTCGATGCGGTCGGAACCCAGATCATCGAGCGGATCGACTGGGACCAAAGCACATTGACCCACGAGCCTCAGGTGTTGGGTCAGGCCGCACACCTGTGGTCGCGCACCTCGCTCAAGCCGCAGGACGTCGACGTCGCCGAGTTGTACGACGGCTTCACCATGAACTGCCTGTCCTGGATCGAGGCGCTGGGCTTCTGTGGTATCGGTGAGGCGCGCGACTTCCTCGACGGGGGCAAGAACATCGCCCGCGACGGGCAGCTACCGCTGAACACGCACGGCGGCCAGCTGTCGCACGGCCGGACCCATGGCATGGGCCTGCTGCATGAGGCGATCACCCAGCTGCGCGGCGAGGCCGGTGAACGCCAGGTCGCCGACGCCCGCGTCGGAGTCGTGAGCAGCGGCGGGCTGACGCCGAGCGGGGTACTGCTGCTGCGGGCCGACCGGTGAAGGCCCCCACCGTTCAGCCGCGGCTCGTCATCGTCGACGGCGTGCCGATGTCCGCGTTGGTCGCCGAGGCGCCGAACCCGCGGGCGGTCATCGTCGCGATCCACGGCGGCGGCACCACCGCTTTGTATTTCGACTGCCCCGGCCATCCCGAGCTGTCGTTGCTGCGCACCGGCGCGCAGCGTGGGTACACCGTGATCGCAATCGACCGGCCCGGCTACGGCAGCTCCGCCGCCTACCCCGACGCGGTGGCCGAACCCGAGCAGCGGGTCCGGTTGGCCTACGGCGCGGTGGACCGGGTGCTCGGCGAACGGCCGCGCGGCGCGGGCCTTTTCCTGATGGGTCACTCCGGCGGCTGCGAGCTCGCCATGCGGATGGCAGCCGACCAGCAGCGCACCGACCTGATCGGTATGGAACTGGTGGGCACCGGCCGGCGCTACCATCCAGCGGCGCGGGAGATTCTGAAAGCCGCCACCCGCGATCGCCGTCCGGCCGGCCTGCGCGAACTGTTGTGGCATCCGACCGAGTTGTATCCACCCGAAGTGCTCGGCGGCGCAACGGTTTATCCGGGCGCTCCACCGTACGAGGACCAGATGGTGTCGAACTGGGCGCGCCAGGACTTTCCGGCCTTGGCCCCCGGTGTGCGAGTCCCGGTGCAATTCAGCTTCGCCGAATACGAGAAGGTGTGGCTGGCCGACCGTGCGGCGCAGCGCGAGATCGCGTCGCTGTTCTCGAACACGCCGCGGTTTCAGATCAACCAGCAACCCGGGGCGGGTCACAACATCAGCCTCGGTCACACCGCCGCCGCCTACCATTCGTCGGTGTTCTCGTTCGCCGACGAATGCGCAGGCGCCCAAAAGCCTGGCGCCCACGCTGATTTGGAGGCGCATTGATGGACGTCGGTTTCATCGGCCTGGGCAGCCAGGGCGCCCCGATGGCGGGCCGCATCATCCAGGCCGGCTTCCCGACGACACTGTGGGCCCGTCGGCCTGGCTCGCTCGAACCGTTCGCCGGCAGCGCCGCCACGGTTGCCGGGTCGCCGGCGGAACTCGCGGCCGTCAGCGATCTCGTCTGTCTCTGCGTGG
>JAVHWH010000148.1:0-24056 GCA_032159915.1 Mycobacterium sp. | reverse complement strand
CCGGTCGACCTCAACGACACGATGGCGTTCAAGGGCATGATGCTCACCGATATGCCGAACATGGCGTTCACCATCGGCTACACCAACGCGTCGTGGACGCTGAAGGCCGACCTGGTGTCTGAGTTCGTCTGCCGCGTCATCAATTACATGGACGAGAATGGCTACGCCACCGTAGTGCCGCAGCACCCGGGCGACTCGGTGGACGAGCGCCCGCTGATGGACTTCACGCCCGGCTACGTGCTGCGCGCCCTGGACTACCTGCCCAAGGCCGGCTCGGTGTCGCCGTGGCGGCTCAAGCAGAACTACTTCATGGACCTGCAGTTGATCCGGCGGGGCAAGGTCGACGACGAAGCTCTGCACTTCGCCAAAAAGCCTGCTGCGCTGGCGGTGTAGTCCCGCAGGCTAGGCGCTGGATTGGGCCGCAGCGACGATGACGATCCCGTCGTCGTCGCTGTAGGCGATGTCACCCGGAACGAAGTCCACTCCGCCGAGGCTGACGGTGACATCCCGCGTGCCGGTGCCGGTCTTGGTGCTTTTGCGCGGGTTGGTTCCCAGCGCCTTGATGCCCAGCGCGATGTCACGCAGGGCCGCGGAGTCTCGCACCGCGCCATTGACGATCACCCCGGCCCAGCCGTTGGTGTGAGCCAAGTCGGCGATCAGGTCGCCGACAAGCGCGGTGTGCAACGAGCCGCCACCGTCGATCACCAGCACGCCGCCGTCGCCGGGCTCTGAGAGCACTGACTTGAGCAGCGCGTTGTCCTGGTGACACCGCACGGTGCTGATCGGGCCGGCGAATTCGGTGAGCGCCCCGAACTGGCGGAACTGGACGTCGCAGCTGCGGACCTCGGGACCGATGTCGTCGACCAGGTCGGCCGTCGGCCGGAATATCAAAGGCACCGGGTCATGCTAGTCATCGTCACTCGTCCTGTTGGCGGAGGCGCCACACCAGTAGCGCTGCCAGCACGCTGATCGCGAGGGCCACCGCGAACGGTATCGGGGAGCGGCCGGCTGACGCGGCCGCGGACTGAGCGGGCAGCGGGTTACGGGCTGCCTCGACAGTCGATTTCGCATGCGCCGCAACCTCTTTGGCGGCTGCAGCGAGTTGCCCATTGGACTCCGGCGCTGCCGGAACAATCTTCTTCGCAGTGGCTTTCTTGGCCGGCGCCTTTGCGGCGGCGGCTTTCTTGGCGGGCGCTTTCTTGGCGGGCGCTTTCTTAGACACCGCCTTCTTTGCGGCGGCCTGCTTTTTCGCCGCCTTCGCCGGTGCCGCTTTCTTCGCGGCCTTCTTGGCCGGGGCCTTCTCTTCGGGAGCGTGGCTCGCTGGCCTGTCCGCAGGGTCGGCTGCCGGCACTGGGGGAGCGGTGTCCGCGACAGGCTGCGGGGCCTCGGGCGGTGCGGGCGCGTTCAGGGGTGGTTCAGGCGCGGTTTCGGGCGCTTCGTACGGTCGGTCCTGCGGGTGTGCCATTCAGATGCTCCTTTGCCGATCTCGTCGCGTACCCCGGCGCGGTGCAGTCGAATCCCATCATGCCAGGGACGCGGAGGTGGTTGGCGATGGCCGGTTTTAGCCGGTCAGGGTTTGTTTCGCATCGCCCAGAGCGCCCCACCGCCGACCAGAATGACCGCACCCAGCATGAAAGGCCAGATCGGCAGATCGTCGGGGGAGTCGTTGGGCGACTGTGCCGCGGGGCCGGGCGTCCCAGTGCCTTGCGCGGTCAGCCGGAATGACCATGACCCGGCAACCACGTGGCCGTCGGCCGACGTCACGCGGTAGTTCACCGTGTAGGCGCCGACCGGGCCCAACGGGCGCACGCCGATGCTGACGACCGTGCCGTGCACCTGCGGCTCATCGGCCGACCAGAGGTTGCCGTCCGGGCCGACCACCGTCATCGCCGCGAACCTGGTCTGCAGATCCTCGTTGAAGGTTGCGCTGACCCGCGCCGGGCCGGTGCTGACGGCGGCGTTGTCCGCGGGATCGGCGGCCACTCGGGCGGCATGCGCGTTGGCGGCGCCTGCCGTCAGCGTGGTGGCGAAGCCGACCGCTGCCAGCAACACCGCGACGACGACGAGATGTGCCCGACGGGTCATGGTCGCCGGACGATCAGCGCGAGGCCAACACCCAGCGCGCCGACCAGCAGGGCGGCGCCGGCCAGGATTCGGCTGGTGTTGTCGACCACCTTGCGCGGCTGCTGTGCCGCGGGGGTAGCGGCGGGCGCGGCGGAGGCGGTCGGTGCCGGGTGATGGGTCTGCTTCGGCGCCGAACCCGCGGCCAGCATCAGGGTCGGCGCGGGATGGTCGGGCTCGTGGCCGCCGGGCGCGGTCGACTGATCCCACTTGACCACTGCGCCGTCGGCGTAGGTCTGAGTGGCCGGGAAGCTGACCGAGTCGGCGTCGGGAAGCTTCGCTGCAATCCGGAACACGTCGAACTGGTCGGCCGGAATCCCGCCGTTGGGCGCCGCGGTCCACGTCACGGAGCGGACCTTGTCGCCGTCGCGGTCGATCGTGACTGCCCACCCTGGCTTGGTTTCGGTCCGCACCGCCGAGACGTTGGGCAAGTCCAACGTCAGCGCCGTGGTCGCCGCGCCGGTTGTCGATTCGTTGGGCACCTGAAAACTGATCGTCGCGTAGCCGCCGCGGGCGGCGTCGTCGCTGCTGACCTGAACGTGCGCCGACGCCGTGGCGATCGTGGCAATCGGCCCCAGGCAGAGCATGGTCGCCGCAGCGGTTCCGATCAGGCTGCGTCGAATGATCCTGCGCGAAGAGGGCATCGGGATAGCAGTTCCTGTCTGAAAGGGCTGGGGTTCAGGTCAATCCGAGGCGAGCCATCAGGTCGGCGTCGATCTCGTCGAGCTGGCCGGAGATCGCGGCGTGCGCGCCACGACGCCGTGCGGCGGGCATATTTTCCGCAGCCGTGACCGCGGCGGCCAGATCGGCGAGCCGTTCCGAGATGGCCGCAACGAACTGCTTGGTCTCGGCGTCCTTGGGTTTGTTGTTCTGCACGGTCCGCAGCGACTGCTCCGCGCCGGCGATGCGGGCCGACAACCGTCCACCGCTTCCGGAGAACTGACCGACCTGGGCCAGGGGCACCCCGAGCTGGTCGGCACGGCGCTGGTCGATCAGGCCGCGAGCCGCGGTCGCGACGCGGTATGCCACCGGCACGATGATCGGTGCAAGCAGCCGGGACACCGTCAGCAGCCGGCGAATCCGGGTCGGCGACAGCAACGCGCCCTCCCGTACGGCTTTCAGATTGGCTTCGGCGACCTTCAACGCGGTCTGGTCGCTGCTGCGCTGTGCCCTGAGCTTCTCGCGCAGCGCCTTCGTCTCGGCGCGACGTTCAGCCTTGAAGCGGCGGACCTCATTCCTCGCCGACAGCTTGGCCTCGAGCTTGGCCTTGGCCTTGATCGCGCGAGCTTCGGCGCGTCGGGCCGCGCGGGATTTTCGCTTGCCGAACAGGCCCATTCGCGCACTACCTCCCCGGGATCTCGTCGACTATCGCGGTGCCTATGCGGGCATCGATGGGCCAACCCTAACGGTGTCGGCTGGGCCGACCGCCGTCAGGCACTCAGGTGCTCCTTGCGGCGAAGCTCCTCGACGCGGTGCGCGACGTCCTCCCTGGCCTCGGGCGATAGCTCGCTGGCCGCCATCGCAATGCGCCGAATTCCTTCGTCGCGCATCACCAGGAGCCACGACAGTTCCCTGTCGAGCTTCTCGTAGTACTCGTCGTCGGTGAAGTACGCGGGCTTGATCCGGAAGAAGTTGGCCAGAGCGGCCATGGTCGTCGACGACGGGTTGGTGCGGTTGCCAGAGCGTAGCTGCGACAAGTACGGAGCCGACATCGTCACTCCCTCCGCCTTGAGCGCCGCGATGACCTCGGCGGAGGTGTGCGGCCCCCGCCCGGGCGGGTACACCGTGTCGAACAGCCGGTTCAGGCGGGCGGAAAACGTGGTGCTCATCGATATGACCTCCGGGAGGCTGGTAGACCTCAAGACTGCATCAAAGTATTTGCTGATTATCGTAGCCAGAGTTAACGCTGCGACCAAGTACGAAACCTAGCAATGATTGACGCTAACGCTATTTATGAATTTCGCCGCGAACGTTGCGGCGCCCTCAAGGCATTGTCCAGCGTATACACATGATATTCTAAGGGTATTGTGTGAACTTTCATCCCTTCGAGGACTAGTGGCCGTTGAGCAAGAGCCGACCGTCGCCGCTGTGAAACTTTGCCCGATGCCGGATGGAAACCCAAACCGAATTTGCTGTGGAGGGCCGCAGTGTCGGCTGGGAGTCTGTTTCCAGGTCTTATCGCGGACCGGTTGTTCTGCGCATGCTAAACGACGAACTCACGACGCCTATGGCACTCGTCGATGTTTTCAGTGCAATGGGATGGCGCGATGTCCGCGAACGTTGACCTGCTCAAGCGGCAAGCAGCATGGCCAAAATTGCTGTGTCCGGATGGCTGATCGGGTCGACTCCGACTCGGCTGACCATCGACGTGATCGTGCCGTCGGCCTCTGCCTCGACCCAGGCGGCCCGGTGCTCGAGGCCGAGGTATGGCAAACCGGGCAGCAGCACGCATCCCGATGCCGCGCCACTGCATTCGGGCAGCGACGGCGTTGTCTCCGACGGCGGGTGCAACATCAGCAGCGCGGGCGGCTGGTGATCGGCGAAATAGCCTGGCCGAACCGCGGATTCACCGACTACCGGTCCTTCGGCCAGCACCAGGCCGACCGTGCCCGGCGCGGGCGTGTCGGGCAATTCCTCGCGAACACCGAAGACCGTTGTCGTACTGAGCAACCCGGGTAGCGACGCCACCCGGACCGCGACCATCAGCAACTGCGCCCACTCTTTGGTCGAGTCGGGCCATCGGCCGGAGATCACGAAGCCTTTCAGCGCCCCATGAGAATGAAACGGGGCCACTTCGATGGCTCGGCCTGAACCAGATTCCATTTCGCCCTCCGCCAGACTCGATTCGGGTATCCGCGATACGCCGGTGGGTCGATCCGCCCAGCATGCGTCAGCCCGGCAGAGCCCGCAAGCGGGACACGAGTAATGGGGAACGACGAAGCCGAAAGAAACGCGACTGAAATAGCGTTCGGGGCGCCGCGCTTGATGCGCAACGCCCCGAACGCCGGTCAGCCACAATCAGGCGGAGATCAAACCCTTTGCTTGGGAGGTAGCCGCCGCGTAACGGTTCTGCACTTCTTCCCAGTTGATCACGTTCCAGAACGCCTTGGTGTAGTCGGCTTTGACGTTCTTGTAATCCAGGTAGAAGGCGTGCTCCCACATGTCGAGCAACAAGATCGGGACAACGCCGAGCGGGAAATTGCTCTGGTGGTCGTAGATTTGGAACGTCAGCAGTTTGTCGCCGAGGCTGTCATAGGCCAGCACCGCCCAGCCGGAACCTTGAATACCGTTGGCCACGGCGCTGAACTGCGCGCGGAACTTGTCGAAGGACCCGAACGCGTCGTCGATGGCGGCCGCGAGATCACCAACGGGCTTGTCACCGCCGTTGGGGGACAGGATCTTCCACCACACGACGTGGTTGACGTGGCCGGCCAGGTTGAAAGCCAGGTTCTTCTCGTTCAGCAGAATCGACGAGTGGTCGTCCTTACTGCGCGCCTCTTCCAACTTCGCCACCGCGTCGTTGGCGCCCTTGACGTATGTGGCGTGGTGCTTGTCGTGGTGAAGCTGGTTGATCGCACCCGAGATATGCGGTTCCAGCGCTCCGTAGTCCCAGTCCAAATCGGGCAACGTGTAATCAGACACGGGGTTCCTTCCTGACGATGATCGTTTCCGATCTACTCTTACGCTCCACTCGCAGGCTCTCAGCGAGGCGGGTCTGTCGGACCTAACCCTGCTCCATCACCAAGCGTGCCGCAAGGACAGGTGCGTGGCGGGTCTACCCGTCAGCCTGAGTTCAGAACCAGACGATGAGGGCGAGCACCGCGAGCAAGATCAGAGCAATGACGCCGGCGCGCAGTCCGGCAAGCAAATAGGAGCGATTGCACGTCGCCGACGTCCTGTACCAGTGCGACGACGACGAGGTCGCCGACTGCGGTCCGAACGGTTGCGTCGTCATCGGGTGGCTCCGGCCTGCTTGTTCAACTACTCCCCCAGTGAGATGAGTCACAAGTGAACTTGGTGACCGCGATCATAACCCTTTCTGTACCGCCTAAGAAATCGAACCGGAGACGGCGCGCTGACCAGCACATTGTTGCTGGGACTTTTGTTTTTCGCGTGCCGAATAACCGGGCCCCGGCAGGCGACGGCAAGTTAGCGACACGCGTGCGTTCACTGTGATATGCCCCATATGAGGGTAGCGGCTCACTCTGTGAGCCTGGCTAAGAATTCGCTGACCGGCGAGGGGGCTGTCGATCACGATCCGGTTACGGCCACAGGTTATCCACAGCCGAACGGACGACTCAGGCGCGAGAACGTGCGGCGATGCGCAGCCAAGGTTCGCGGCGCCCTGTGGATAAACCTGTGGAAACTGTGGATACCCGGTTTTTAGCTGGCGTCGGGACATCGCGCCGTTTCCCTGCGCATGCCAAGATCGACACCGTGAGTTCAGAACCGATGATCGGGCAAATCACCGTTGCGGATCTGCCAGGCGAATTCGGGCCGTCGGAATTGTTGCTGGATGTACGCGAAGACGACGAATGGCAGCGCGGGCACGCCGCGGCCGCCAAGCACATCCCGATGGGTGAGGTGCCGGGCCGCCTGGACGAGATCGACCGCTCCGCGAGGCTGTACGTCATCTGTAAGGCGGGCGGTCGTTCGGCCAAGGTTGCCCAGTTCCTGGCGCGTGACGGCTTCGAACCGATCAACGTCGACGGCGGCATGCTGGCCTGGGCGGCGGCCGGACGTCCGGTGGTCGCTGACGACGGCAGTCCCGGAAGCATTTGAGCAGCCGCCGATAGCCGCGCTCCCGCTAGGCTGATCAGATGATTCGCGCTGGTGACGATGCAGAGCGCAGCGATGGGGTGGGGGCACCTCCCGCTTGCGGGGGAGAGCGGCGCCAATGATTCGCGCTGGTGACGATGCAGAGCGCAGCGATGCTGAGGAGCGGCGCCAATGATTCAAGTGTGCTCCCAATGCGGCACACGCTGGAACGTCCGTGACAAGCAGCGCTCGTGGTGCCCGCGTTGCAACGGCACGCTGTTGGCTCCGGCGGCCGAGCCGGCGCCGCCGACAACTCCCAACGCCGGTTGGAGCGCCGGCCCGCGGAACGCGCCGCGGCTGCCACCGGGCTACCGGTGGATCGCCGTGCGGCCCGGCCCGCCCCCACCACCGCGCCGCCGCCGCCGCCCGCTCGGGCCCACCCCGCGGTATCTGGCCATTCCGCGTTGGGGCCTGGCGGATCGGATCGACCAGGAAACCGAAGCCGGACGCGCCCAGCGTCAGGGGCCGCCCGCTGACCGGGTGCGGAACTCCTTCTTCGTAACGGCGGTCGCCCTGGGCGTGGCAGCCCTGGTGCATCTGCTGCGATACCTGCTGCTGGTGATCAACCGCAATACCCTGCTGAACTGGCTGGTAGCCGATGGTGCGGCGCTGCTCAGCGTGCTGGTGAGCCTGGCCGCGGCCGCCGCGACGATGACCACCGCGACCCTGTTGACCCGGTGGTTGATCGCCCGTCGCGCCGCGGCCTTTGAACATGCCGGACGGCCCGAATCCCGCAGTCCGCGTGCGCTGTGGGCGGGCACGCTGCTGCCGCCGACGGCTGCGATAGCGCTGGCCATCACCTTCGCCGTGGTAGCCGCGACGACCGAGCACTCAGCCAGCTGGACTTTGATGGCCGCGTGTGTGACGTTCAGCTGCCTGCCGCTGCTCGGCTCCGTCTGGGCGCTGGTCTACGTGATCGAGCTGGCCAAGACGGAGGACCACTACAACCAGATGCGACTCGTCATCTGGGGCTGGTGGCTGATGTGGCTGATCAGCACAGTGGTCTCGGTGTTCGCCTCGATCACCAGCGGTGCCCCGGACGCCCAGGGCATCGCGAACAACACCGTGGCGATGATCGTCGCGTACCTGATCGGGCTGGCTGCGGTGCTGGCCACGGCAAAGCTTTTCGAGGGTTTCGAGCGCAAACCCGTCGAGCGGCCCGCTCACCGCTGGGTGGTGGTCGCTGACGACGACAGCAGCCCGCCCGCTGCGACGGAATCTGCTGCAGCGGTTGAGTTACCAGGTGAAGAACCGGCAGCATAGGGACATGACGCACGCCGGGGAAGCGGTCTCTCGGCATCCGTTCGTAGTGGCCCACCGCGGGGCCTCGGCGTCTCGGCCGGAACACACGTTGGCGGCCTACGATCTGGCACTGCGGGAAGGCGCCGACGGCGTCGAATGCGACGTCCGGCTCACCCGTGACGGGCACTTGGTGTGCGTCCACGACCGAAAGCTCGACCGGACCTCCACCGGCGCCGGTCTGGTCAGTGTGATGACGCTGGCTCAGCTTCGCGAGTTGGAATTCGGCTCTTGGCACGGCAGTTGGAGCGCCGACGGCACTTACGGCGACACCGGTCTGCTCACGTTGGATGCGCTTGTCTCGCTGGTCCTGGACTGGAAGCGGCCGGTGAAGATCTTCATCGAGACCAAACACCCGGTCCGCTACGGCGCGCTCGTCGAGAGCAAGCTGCTGGCGCTGCTGCACCGCTTCGGCATCGCCTTGCCGGCATCCGCCGATCGATCCCGGGCGGTGGTGATGTCGTTTTCGGCGGCGGCGCTGTGGCGGGTGCGCAGGGCGGCGCCCCTGCTGCCCACGGTGCTGCTCGGCCGCAATCACCTGTACCTGGCCAGCGGTGCGGCCACCACGGTCGGAGCGACCGCGGTAGGCCCGTCGATAGAGACGCTGCGCCAGCACCCCGAGCTCGTCGACCGCGCGGCGGCCCAGGGCCGGGCGCTGTACTGCTGGACGGCCGACGACTATGCCGACATCCGCTTCTGCCGCGACGTCGGGGTGGCATGGCTAGCCACCAATCACCCCGGCCAGGTCAAGGCCTGGCTGGACGACGGCCTGACCGGCGCAGGCCCGCGCTAGACGGGCCATCCAGCCTCAGAGCCGGCCCCCGGCGGCAGCCGGCGCCTCGGCCGAGCTGTGATTCGTGCCGATCTCGCGAGCGACGAAGTTCTCCAGGTCGAATAGATTCGCTCCGGCACGGTCCGCGACCCGCACCAGCGAGGTCATCAGCGACATCTCCTCGACCTGCTCCTTGAGGAACCACTGCATGAACTGCTCGCCCAGGTAATCGGCCTCGTCGCGAGCAACCGCGGTGAGCCGGCTGACCTGCTCGGTGACCACCCGCTCTTGATCCAGCGCCAGGGCCAGTGCGTCACGCGGAGTGTCGAACGAGTTGCGTACGCCGTTGATGCCCGGAATATCTACTCGCACATCGCGATCGAGCAGATACTGCACCAGCATCATCGCGTGGTTACGCTCTTCGACGGCCTGGGCATAGAAGTGCTGGGCGAGCTGAGGAAGGTCGGCGCCGTCGAAATAAACGGCCATCGCGATGTATTGCTGAGAATTGGTGAATTCGTGGTGGACCTGTTCTTGCAATAGCGCGTGAAATTTTGTCGGGTGCGTGTCGTAGTCATTCATATCGGTCACGCTATAGCAGCCGAAATACGTTGTCACCCAAGGTAATACTTACTGAGGTCAGCTTCTCCTAAGTAAACGAAGGCTATATTAAGCGGCTGCAATCCACCATTTCGGCGACGCAAATGAGCACCGGATGTGCTCAGGGCTGTTCGTCGAGCGTCGTCGCCGGCACCGGCTGGTCGGCGGCGATCGCGCCGAACAATGCGGCGGCTTTCTGGCGGTCCCACAGCACCACTGAGCCGGAGTCGGTGCTGGCGAATTCGCCGATCGGCACGGTCAATTCGGTGGTCGGCCCGTGTAGCGACCAAGCCAGGCGGGCAAGGTCCCAGACATGATCGCCGTGATCGACGGTCAATGCGCCGACCACCGCGTGCGGCACCGTGTACCACCGCCACGGGTTGAGCCAAATCGCCGGGCTCACCGCCCGATGCAGGAGCGACGACATGAACTGCCGTTGGTCGACCATCCGATCCAAGTCGGCCCGCGGGGTGGCCCTACTGCGGACGTAGCCGAGCGCGTCGCGGCCCCTCAACTCCTGGCATCCGGCGGGCAGCGTGATGCCGGCCAGCGGGTCGTCGATCGGGGACCGCGGGCAGACCGTGACCCCGCCCACCCCGTCGACGAGGCCCGCGAACCCACTGAAGCCGATCTCGGCGTAATGGTCGATCCGAAGGCCGGTCGCTTGCTCCACCGTCTGCGCTAACAGCCGTGCGCCACCCATCGCGAACGCCGCGTTGATCTTGTCGCGGCCGTAGCCGGGGATCGGCACGTAGGAGTCCCGGGGAATGGAGACCATCGTCGTCGGCGCGCTCGACGCGAAAGCGGGCACATGCACCACCAGGATGGTGTCGGTGCGGCCATTGCCGGTGTCGCCGCCGGTAGCCAGCGCCTGCTGTTGTTCAGTGGTCAGGCCCTGGCGGCTGTCGGAGCCGACCAGCAGCCAGGTGCTGCCGGGTCCGGCGGCCGGGCGGTCCGGGTATTCCGACAGGACAGTCTGGCGGTGCAGCGCCGTCTCCAGCCACAGCGCGCCACCCAGTGCAGCAGCGCAGACCAGCAGCACGGCGATGACCAGACTCAGCGAAACGATCTGCAGCCGAGCCCTTCTGCGCCGCGGCGACCTGCGCTGCCGTGCGCCGCGACGGTTCGGTGCCACCGGCCGCGGTGGCGGTGTGCCCGGCGGCGGGGGACGGCGGCGGCGGAGGTCGTCCACGTCAGTGCAGCCATCGCAAATGGCCGGCCAGCAGGGCGTAGCCGACGAAGGCCACAGTGTCGATCAGACCGTGCGCGATCACCAACGGCCACAGCCGGCCGGTGCGCTGCCAGGCGTACCCGAACACCAGCCCCATCACCAGGTTGCCCAGGCCCGCGCCGAAGCCCTGGTAGAGGTGATACCCGCCGCGCAGCAGGCTCGACCACGCCAGTGCCGCGCGAGGCCCGACCCCCAACTGGCCCAGGCGGGTCAGCAGATAGCCGACAACGATGACTTCTTCGGCCCAGCCGTCGGCGAACGCGGTGAGCACCAGCATCGGAACCCGCCACCAGGTGTCGCCCAAGCCGGACGGTATGACCGAAGCGTTGATGTGTAAGGCGCGTGCCGCCAGGTACAGCGCCAGCCCAGGCAGGCCGATCAAGGCGGCCAAGCCCACGCCGCCCAGTAGGTCGGGGCGCCACCGGAACCGGGCCAGCCCGACACCGGCAGGCGCTAACCCGGTGCGCCACAACAGGTATAGCCCGAGCGCGCCCCAGGCCAGCAGTTGTACGACGACGGCCGCGTTGAGGCCAAGATCGATCAGGTCGAAGTAGGACCGCTTGGGGTTGAGCGGAATGCGCTGAGAACTCAGGCCACGCAACACCGCATCCGCGAGCTGCAACACCGCGGTGGCGGCGCTGAGGCCGAACGTCACGCCGAGCACAATCGCAACCTCGACGCGCAGCGGCCGGCGGTCGGCCGCCCCACCGTCGGGGGCACTGCGGGGCGCTACCACCCCGACACGGTAACCGGCAGGCGCCGGTGCTCAGCCCTGCCGCGCGCGCAGACCGTTCGCGAAGGGGCAGCCGAGCAAAAGCCGGATGGCTTTGCCCAACCCGGCCACGTCGTCGACCGGCGTGCGAAACGGCAGCCGGATGTCGCGGTCGCCCTCGGCGCTTTCCACCCGCAGTCGCATGCCGTAGCGGTCGATGCCGAGCGGACGGATGTCACCGCGCCGCAACCGCGCCGGCAGGCGGGAGGCCAGCCGGGCGACCACGTCCCGGTGGGCGGTGTCGAGGTGGCGGATCCAGCACGATTCGAAGGCGCAGAACGGGTCCGGCCGGGCGGCCAGCAGCGCTGCAGCGTCGACGGCCTCGGCCCCGGTGGCGTCAGTGACCACGACCGACTCGATCTCCAGCTGGGCCAGCAGGTACTGGGTGTCTACCCGCCCCTTGAAGGCCGACGGTCTGGATGCCGGCGTCTGTACCTGCAGCAGCGCGGGGTGTGGGTGCTCGGCGGCGATCAGGTCGAGCATCTCGCACACCTCCGGCGGCGGCACCCGATGCAGCCGGCCGCTGATCCATACCAGCGAGCGGACTGGTTCGCGCAGCGGCAACGGCGCGTAGTCGGCTAGCTCCAGCACGGTCTGAGCGCCTGCAGCGCCACAGTCGCTGAGCTGGTCGGCGACGGCGTCGCCGGCCGGAACGCCGACGGCAAAGGAACCGTCGGCGAGCAGGTGATGCAGTCCAGTAGTGCGCGGTTCGGCGTTGTCGACGGCAAGCAGCGCACCATCGGCGCGGACGCAGGTACTGCGGATCCGTTCGGCGGTCGTCGGCGCCGGGCAGTGTACGAGTGTCATCGTGAACCGTCCTGTAAGTGAGGTAAGCCTTACTTAACTAAAGACGATCCAACGGCGCAAGATCTACGACCCGATAGGGTTTCGGTCGTGGCCAGCATCGCCTATCTCGGTCCGGCGGGGACCTTCACCGAAGCGGCGCTATTGCAGATGACCGAAGCCGGACTGGTTCCGCAGGCTGCGGCGGGTGCCTGGCAGCCGCTGCCGGTCGTCAGCACCAATGCCGCACTCGATGCGGTGCGCGACGGCGCGGCCGAATTCGCCTGCGTGCCGATCGAAAACTCGATCGACGGTTCGATCATGCCGACACTGGACAGCCTTGCGATCGGGACGCCGCTGCAGATCTACGCCGAGCTGACGCTGGACGTGGCCTTCAGCATCGCCGTCCAGCCCGGTCGCACGGCCGCCGACGTCCGAACGCTGGCCGCCTTTCCGGTGGCCGCCGCACAGGTCCGTCAGTGGCTGGCCGCCAATCTGCCCGCTGCGGAGCTGCGCCCGGCGAATTCCAACGCGGACGCCGCGCAACAGGTCGCCGATGGACTGGTCGACGCGGCGGTCAGCTCCCCGCTCGCTGTCGCACACCGGAGCCTGTCGACGCTGGCCGACGGCGTGGTCGACGAAGCCAATGCGCGCACCCGCTTCGTCCTGGTGGGCCGCCCGGGCCCGCCGCCGGCCCGGACCGGCGCCGACCGAACGTCGGTGGTGTTGCGGATCGCCAACGTCCCGAGCGCGCTGGTTTCGACGCTCACCGAGTTCGGCATCCGCGGTATCGACCTGACTCGCATCGAATCGCGGCCTACCCGAACCGAATTGGGCACCTACGTGTTCTTCCTGGACTGCGTCGGCCATATCGACGACGACGTCGTCGCCGAGGCGCTCAAAGCGCTGCATCACCGTTGTACCGATGTGCGCTACCTGGGTTCCTGGCCGACGGGAGAGGTCGCCGGCGCACCACCGCCGCAACTAGACGAGGCTGCCCGCTGGCTGGAAACGTTGCGCGGCGGCACGACTGACGGCGGGGCGGCGCGATGAGCGGTCGCCTGGTGTTGGTGCGGCACGGACAATCGCACGCCAACGTCGACAAACGACTCGACACCCGCCCGCCGGGAGCGGAACTGACGCCGTTGGGTCGAGATCAGGCGCGCGCCTTCGCGCGCGACGCCACGTCGGTGCCGGGTTTGGTGCTGCATTCGGTGGCCACTCGCGCGGCGCAGACCGCGGCGGAGATCAGCGACGAGCTCGGTGTGCCGGCCAGGGAAGTGCTCGGTATCCACGAGGTACAGGTAGGCGATTTGGAGAACCGCAACGACGAGAAGGCGGTCGAAGAGTTCGACGCGACGTACCGGCGCTGGCTCAACGGTGATCGGGACGCGTCGATGCCTGGCGGGGAAAGCGCCAACCAGGTGCTCGACCGCTATCTGCCGGTGCTGGACGAGCTGAGGACCCGATATCTCGACGACGAAGAATGGACCAGCGACATCGTCGTCGTCAGCCATGGGGCGGCGATCCGGTTGGCGGGCGCTGTGCTGGCCGACATCGACAGCAGCTTCGCGCTCGAACACCACCTGGCCAACACCGCGGCAGTGGTGTTGACGCCGGCCGCTGACGGACGCTGGAGCTGCGTGCAGTGGGGAACCAGGACGCCGCCGTTCGACCCTGTGCCGGACGAAGCCCCCGCCGAAGCTGTGCCGGACCCGATGGGCTGAGCTAGATCGCCAACGCCGCCGGCGCGTCGATCTGCGCGCAGTCGCAGCCGGCCACGTCGCAGTCCACCACAAAGACGTGCGGCAGCATCTCCGGGCCGACGCAGTCCTCGTCGGTGCACTCCGACCGGTGCAGCCAATGGCGGATGACCGTGCCGTGGCAGTGCTCCAGGCCCGCTCGGCATTCGCGACATTCGGTGCTACTCATGAGCCGTTTGTAGCACCGTGGGCCGACACAGCAGAGGCGACGCGCCCGGCGCGCCCGGCTCGGCCCAATTGCCCGGTTGCCCGGCTCTCCCCCGCAAGCGGGAGGTGCCCCCACATCGGGACGCCGCACGTCCCGCATCGTCGCCGGGCTAGGCCCAACCCAGTTCGTGCAGCCGCTCGTCGTCGATGCCGAAATGATGGGCGATTTCGTGCATCACGGTGATCTTGACCTCCTCGACAACCTGCTCGTCGTCCTCGCAGATTTCCAGCAGCGCGTCGCGGTAGATGGTGATGGTGTCGGGCAGCGACCCGGCGTAATGGGAGTCGCGCTCGGTCAGCGCAACACCCTCGTACAGTCCGAGCAGCTCGTCGTCTTCGGGGTGGCGGTCGGCGACCAGCACCACCACGTTGTCCATCACGGCCGCCAATTTCGGCGGAACCAGATCGAGCGCATCGCGGACAAGTTCGTCGAACCGTCGCGGATCCATCCGAACGGCCACCCCGGTTACTGGCCCGGCGGCGGAGCGGGTTCCGCGGGAGGCGGCGCTGGCTCGGCAGCCGGAGCGGGAGCCGGGGCCTCGGGAGCGGGAGCGGGAGCGGGCGCCTGCGGGGCGGGAGCGGGTTGGCCCGGCAGGTGCTCGTTGCCCTGCCGCTGGCTGCTCGATCCCGAGGAACCCGACGACCCGCTCGATCCCGACGATCCATTCGATCCGGTCGACGAGGCACCGCCGCCGGTGTCTGGAGTAGTCGGAATCGACGGCAGGTGGAGCCGCTCTTGCGGAATGTCAGGCGGTGGAACCGGCGATTGACCGTTGATCTTCAATGGCCCTTTGGCGCTGTTCAGCAGCGTTGCCCAGCCGCCGTTGCCCAAGGTTGCACCGATGCTGCAGGCCACTTCGCGGCTACCCGACGACCAACTCGGCAACGACAGCGTGCTGTAGATCAGGGTCAGCGTGGTGCTGCGCAACTGCACTGGCGCCAGGTAGGCATCGGTCAGCCTGGTGCAGGAGTCCTTGATGAAGCCGTCTTGTTCGGGCTCCGGAGGCAACCCCCCGGGGAACCGGGCGAGTAGGTTCACCGTGCCGGTGACCTCCATCGCGTGCGGCGCCACGCAGTCGACCGGGATATCGGTGGGCTGATTGGTGGACGGGTCGATGCCCAAGCAGGTGCCGTCCGGCCAGACCTTGGACTGGTCCACGTCGGCGACCTTGCCTTTATAGGCAACCTGCTGGTTGCCCGGTCCCGGCAGCTGCAACCCGCACAGCATCCGGCGCTCGCCGAACTGTCGCCACGCCTTATCGCCCGACCACAACATGCTGATGACGAACTTGCTGTTCGGGTCGAACTTGGCGCCCAGATAGCGGCGGACCGACGACTCGCACTGCTCCTGGCTGATCTGCTCGATGCGGGTGGCCGTCGGCGGTGGCGCCGACGGGGCATACTCCGAGCCCGGGAAGGTGCGCATGTCGATGGACTCGGACACCTCGAAGCGGTGCTCGTCTTTGCAGTCGACGATGTTGGCGGCCTCGGGCGTCCGGTCCGGCCACATCAGGCAGTTGCCGCTGGCGGCACGGTTGAACGCGTCGTTGCCCTTGGCTCCGGTCGGAGGCACCGGGTCGATGTAGCCGGCCAGCCGCCCGGGACCGCCGCCGATCGGCAGCGCGGTGACCAGACCGGCGATCAGCAGACCACCCAGCGCGGTGAGCAGTAACGCCCGCCGCGTCGCGGAGGCCTGCAGCGACCCGCTCAGCGAGCCCAGCCACTCGAGGCGCGCGAACCGACGACCGAAGCCGTGCCGACCCGACGCCTCATCGGCGTCGCGCTCGTCGTGCTCGTCGTGCTCGGATTGATGCCACATCGCATCCATTCTGACAGGCGAACTCGGGAACGTGACGGCTGTTACAGAAGTGAAATCGTAGTCGTTGGGCGGGTGCTCACCGCGTAGGGTTCTTGCCCGTGATCGACCTGAAGTTGCTCCGTGAAAACCCCGACGCCGTGCGGGAGTCGCAGCGCAAGCGCGGTGAGGACCCGGCGCTGGTCGACACGCTATTGGCGGCCGATACGGCGCGCCGAACCGCGATCGCGACGGCTGACTCGCTGCGCGCTGAACAGAAGGCGGCCAGCAAGAAGGTCGGCGGCGCATCGCCTGACGAGCGACCCGCGCTGCTGCAGCAGGCCAAGGCACTGGCCGAGCAGGTCAAGGCGGCCGAAAGCCACCAGACGGAGGCCGAGGCCACGTTCACCGCCGCGCACATGGCGATCTCGAACGTCGTCATCGACGGCGTCCCGGCCGGCGGCGAGGACGACTACGCCGTCCTGGATGTGGTCGGAGAACCGCCGGTGATCGACGACCCGAAAGACCACCTCGAGCTCGGCGAGAAGCTCGGCCTGATCGACATGGAACGCGGCGCCAAGGTGTCGGGTTCGCGGTTCTACTTCCTGACCGGCCAGGGTGCGCTGCTCCAGCTGGGGCTGCTACAGATGGCGATCCGGTTGGCCGCCGACAACGGTTTCACGCCGATCATCCCGCCGGTGCTGGTCCGGCCCGAGGTCATGTCGGGGACCGGGTTCCTCGGCGCGCACGCGGACGAGGTGTATCGGGTCGAGGCCGACGATCTCTACCTGGTGGGCACCTCGGAGGTGCCGCTGGCCGGCTACCACTCCGGCGAGATCCTCGACCTGTCCGACGGGCCGATGCGCTACGCCGGCTGGTCGTCCTGTTTTCGCCGCGAAGCCGGCAGTTACGGCAAAGACACCCGCGGCATCATTCGGGTACACCAGTTCGACAAGGTCGAGGCGTTCGTCTACTGCGTCCCCGCCGACGCCGAAGCCGAGCACGAGCGGCTGCTGAGCTGGCAGCGCGAAATGCTGGCTCGCATCGAAGTGCCCTATCGGGTGATCGATGTGGCCGCAGGCGATCTCGGCTCGTCGGCGGCCCGCAAGTTCGACTGCGAGGCGTGGGTGCCCACCCAGCAGGCCTACCGCGAACTCACCTCGACGTCCAACTGCACCACCTTCCAGGCCCGCCGCCTGGCCACCCGCTACCGTGATCCGGCTGGCAAACCGCAGACCGCGGCGACACTCAACGGCACGCTGGCCACCACCCGCTGGCTGGTCGCCATTCTGGAAAACCATCAGCAGCCTGACGGCAGTGTGCGCGTCCCGGCCGCTTTGGTGCCATTCGTCGGCACCGACGTGCTCGAGCCGAAGTAGCCCTGCTGTCAGCAAAGTGATTCGGGGCGATTGGCGCTGCTCTATCATCGTTTGACTGGCGTCCCGACTGGGAAATAGCAACCGCGTCGGAGGGGTGCGTGAAGCGCGATGGGTTGGCTCAGTCAGTGGTGGAATCAGTCCGATCATTACGACCGGCTGAGCGCGCATTTGCAAGCCCGTGGGATGGATACTCTGACCCGCGCCACCGTGTCGGTCATCGCAGGCGCGTTGTCACTGGTCGCCCTCGCGACCGTCTGGGCTCCCAACGGACCACGGAGCGCTATTTCTCTCGCGTGCACGCTGTTCGCAGCAGTCGCTGCCGCGGCCGGCGCCTTGCTATGGGCCCGCGGATGGCCGAGTCGCCGGATGGCGATTGGGTTCGCGCTGCTGTCCAACACCAGCATCGCGCTGATCGCGCTGGCGCAAAGCGATCCGGAGATCGCGATGATGGCCTCCACCACATTGGCGACGATGGCCAGCTTCATCGCACTTTTCCACACCCCCCCGTTGATGGCCTACAACTTCGCCATCGCCAGTGGCATCGGTGCCTTCGAAGGCATCCGCATGGCAGAGCGGTCGAACGTCGTCTCCGCCATCGCCGCCTACACGCTGCTGGTCCTGCTGAATCTGGCTGTGCCCTTTGGTATTCAAGTGGTGGTGCATGTCCTGGGCGCGGACGCGGTCCACGCCGAACGTGACCAGCTCACCGGACTACTGACCCGGCGGGCCTTCCACCGGCGCGCCACGGCATGCCTGGAGCAGAGCAGTAAACGGCTTGCTCACGTCGTGATCACCGTGATCGACCTGGACCGGTTCAAGCAACTCAACGACAGCTACGGGCACAGCACCGGTGACGACGCGCTGGTCTCGGTGGCCCAGGCGCTCCGCGACGCCACCGACGACAGCGCCGTCATCGGGCGGTCGGGCGGCGAGGAGTTCGTCATCGCCGACATCTGGGATCCTGCCGACGTCGAGCGCAAAGCCCAGCAACTGTGCGACGTGATCGCGGCGCTGCCGTGCGGCATTACGGCCAGCGTCGGTACCGCCGGCGTGCACCCCGCCTACCGAACCGGCAGCCGCAGCGACCTGCTGATGGAATTGATCGCGGCCGCCGACGCAGCCATGTATGCCGCCAAACGCCGGGGCGGTAACCAGATCGGTCACCACGTATGGCCGCTGCCGGCACCGCTGACCGGCTTGGCTGACGACGAAAGCGACTACCGCGACGGGGTCAGCGCTTAGACGGCGATAGGCGTTGCCGCACTGGAACTTTGTGCATGGCGCCGCTGCCGTTCGATGGTCGCGAAGTAGAAGGCGAACGGGAAGGCAAAGCTGGTGAAGAAACTAGAAAGAAAGAAAAGCCACGGCCGCCGCAGCCCCCGCCGGTAACCATCAACGATGGTAAACACCGGCATAAGAATGACATTCGCGATCATGTAATCCTGATTGCCCGAGCCGCAAGCCGGGGTGGCGAACTGTCCCTTGATGAACTCCGGGTAGCTGGCCGGCCCCGAGATGAGGTTTCCCTGCCCGTGCGCGTCAAGCACGAAATGGACGTTGAACCAATAACCAAGGGCGATCGACGCGATGCCGGCGGCGTAATACACGCATTCGAGTGGGGAGAGCCACGCCCCGCTCGCCGGTTTCGCATAGACCTTCGGATTCGACGCAACGATCCAGGCGATGCAGCCAAGTCCAAGGAGAAAGTGGACGACGATAGAGACCATCGCCGCAGTCTCACCCCCACCCCGAAGTTTTGTCAATATTGACATAACAGGTCCTGGGGTAATTTACAGAGATGATCCGGCCCGCGCAGACGGCACGCAGCGAGCGCACTCGTGAGGCGCTGAGGCAGGCGGCGCTGGTGCGTTTTCTGGCCCAAGGTGTCGAAGACACCTCGGCCGAGCAGATCGCCGCGGACGCCGGGGTGACCCTGCGGACGTTCTACCGGCATTTCTCCTCCAAGCACGATCTGCTGTTTGCCGACTACACCGGGCTGAACTGGTTTCGCTCGGCGCTGAGCGACCGGCCGGCAGGAGAATCGATCGTCGACTCGGTGCAGGCGGCGATCTTTGCGTTCCCGTATGACGTTGACGCGGTGGCGAAAATCGCCGCGCTGCGGGATCACGAGATCGACCCGGGACGCATCGTCCGCCACATTCAGGACGTGCAGGCCGACTTCGCCGACGCCATCGCCGCCCAGCTGCAACGGCGTAGCTGTGCGAACGAGCCGACGCCCGATGACCGGGTGCGAGTCGCGGTCACGGCGCGCAGCATCGCGGCTGCGGTCTTCGGGGCGATGGAGGTCTGGATGCTCAGCGACGACCGCTCACTGGGCGAACTCGCTCGGGTCTGCCATCTGGGCTTGGAGACGCTGCGGGCTGGGATCACCGAGTCGTGGGTGGGGCAAGTTTCGTCATAATTGACAAAACTGCGGATCCTGTGCCAGCCTGCGCAGCAGAGCGGAAGGCGGAGCAGATGACCGACTACGACGCGATCGTGATTGGCGCCGGGCACAACGGCCTGGCTGCCGCGGTGCTGTTGCAAAAGGCCGGTCTGCGCACGGTGTGCCTGGAGTCGAAGCTGTACGCGGGCGGGATGGCGTCCACCGTGGAGTTGTTCGACGGCTACCACTTCGAGATCGCCGGCTCGGTGCAATTTCCCACCGCGCCGGTGGTTCGCGAGCAACTCGGCCTGGACACCATTCCGACCATCGACCTGGACGTGATGTCGGTGGCGCTGCGCGGTGTCGGCGACGACCCGATGATTCAGTACAGCGATCCGATCAAGTTGTTCACCCACCTCAACGAAGTACACGGGGCCGACGCCGTCAACGGCATGGTCGGCTTGATGGCGTGGGCACAGGCACCGACGCGGGCGCTCGGCCGGTTCGAAGCCGGGGCGCCGCCTAAGACGCTCGACCAGATGTATGCTTGTGCCACAAACGAATTCGAGCGGTCAGCGATTGACGACATGCTTTTCGGCTCGGTCACCGACGTGCTCGACCGCTACCTGCCCGACCGCGAGAAGCATGGCGCCCTGCGGGGGTCGATGACCGTGCTGGCGGTCAACACGCTCTACCGCGGTCCGGCCACTCCGGGCAGCGCGGCCGCGCTGGCCTTCGGTTTGGGAGTGCCCGACGGCGACACCATGCAGATGAAGAAGCTCCGGGGCGGAATCGGTGCGCTCACATCGCATCTGGTCGACGTGCTCGAGGGCGACGGCGGTGAGGTCCGGCTGCGCGCCAAGGTGACCGAGATCTTGGTGGGCGATGCCCGTGTCGTCGGGATCCGCACCGAGGCGGGTGAGACGGTGACCGCCCCGATCGTGATCTCCGCGATTGCGCCCGACCTGACCGTCAACGACTTGATCGATCCGGCGGCGCTGCCCGCCGATATCCGCGAGCGCTATGCGCGAATCGATCACCGTGGCAGCTACATTCAGATGCACTTCGCGCTGGACGAGGCGCCCGAGTTCGCCGAGCCCTACACCGCGCTCAACGAGCCGAGCATGCAGGCGTCGATCGGCATCTTCAGCACACCGGAAGAAGTACAGCAGCAATGGGAAGACTGCCGACGCGGGATCGTGCCCGTCGACCCGACCGTCGTGTTCCAGGTTCCCTCGCAGAACGATCCCGACCTCGCCCCCGCCGGCAAGCACGCCGCGTCGGCATTCGCCCTGTGGTTCCCGATCGAAGGTGACGTCGACTACGGCGCCGCAAAAGTCGAGATGGGTCAGCGAGTGATCGACAAGATCACCCGGTTGGCCCCCAACTTCGAGCGCAGCATCAGCCGGCACACCACGTTCACGCCCAAGCACATGGCGGTGATGTTCGGCGCCCCCGGCGGCGACTACTGCCACGGGCTGTTTCATGCTCAGCAGGTCGGGCCCAACCGGCCGGGACCGAAAGGTTTCCTCGGAGCGCCCATCCCGCTCGACGGTCTCTATCTGGCCAGCACCGGATGCCATGGCGGGCCGGGTATCACGTTCATTCCGGGCTACAACGCGGCCCATCAAGCGCTGGCCGACGCCGGGCGCTAGTCGCCCGAGTGGTCCACCGCCGACTGTGTAACTAAACGGTGCCAGAGGTGAAAATTTCCTGCATACGCTGCACAGTCGAGTCGGCTGGCCGACCCGCGGGTGGCCGCAGACGGGCTAGTGTTTCTCGTCGAGTAACCGGTCCAGCAGCGCGACGAACTCGTCGGCGTGCGCCGGGGTGAACGCCGGACTGGGCTTGGTGCCCGGCACGTCCAGCGTGATCAAGGTCGACCGGAAGGGTCGTCCGACGTCGAGGGGAAGCCAGCGACGCAAGTCCGAACTGCCCCAGATCCGGAACCGGTGCAGCAGCAGCCCCAGCGATTCAGCCCGATAGCCGCGGACATGTTGCAGCGCAATAATTTTCGAGGTACCGGAGGGAAAATGGTAGCGGCGCAGGGTGATCGCCTCACGATCCAACTGGACCAGGCCGTCGTCGTAACAGTCTGCGCTCATTGCCGTGAGCTCCGAAGCTGGTGACCACGTGCGGTCAGGCAGCGGCCGTTGTCCAGGTTCCACTGCCAGCCGTGCAAATTGCAGGTCAGCGTGTTGCCCTCGATGATGCCGAACTTGGACAGGTCGGCTTTCAGGTGTGGGCAGCGCCGCTGAATCTCCCAGCCGTCCATGGTGATCGACGCGGAGTCGTCGTGTGTCTCGGCGAACCAGCCGTCGGCGTAGGCGATCCGCTCGCTGGTGAGGCATTTGAAGAATGTGTAGAGATATTCGTTGTAGCCCCCGACCCGCCACGCCCGGAACCGAGTGGACAGGAAAATGGTGTTGACCCAGTCCGGTTCGTTGTCGCGCAGCACGGTGGCGACCAGCTGGGCCGGAATGGCAAACCCATAGCGGAACTTCTCGTCTGGAATGGCTTCTCGCACAGTGCGCTTGGGAAAGTCGAGGACGACCTTCTCCTGACCTGCAGTGGTCTCGAGCACCAGCTCGACGGGGTAGCCGATGCCGTCGCAGATCTCGTCGCCGGCCAGCATGACCGGCTCGAACACCGCACGCAGTGGTTCGAGTAGCGAATCGCCGGTCGCCGGTGCCCAGCGGGCCTTTTCGGCCGCCAGCACCGGTTCCATCCGAGCCGCGTAAGCGGCGATGTAGTCCGCCTTGCCGCTGGTGAAGATGTCCTCCACTCCGCCGCAAGCGGGAGGTGCCCCCAGCTCGGTGGGCAGTGGGTGCTGATGTGAGACCAATTGCGTGCCAGTGAAATCGGCGGTCGAGCCGGGCAGCATCAGCAGCCCGTGGTCGTGGCCGTTGCGGCGCAGCTGGTCGAGGAACACCATCTGGTCGGGAAAAATATTGGCCGGATCGCCGCGGTCGTCGTTGAGCTCGCGCAGGTCAGGATCCAGGAAACACGGCGGTCCGGCGGACGGGATCACCCACGTCGCACCGACCTGAGCGATGTACTGACGGGAGCGGTCCATCTGGCGCTGACGCTTCTGGATACCGAACGTCTGCTTGGCGCGCTCCGGCATGTCGTAGACCATCGGGTACCAGATGGCACCGGAGTACTGCAGCATGTGCACGTCGATGTGGCCGAATGCGCCCGTCAACACATCGAGATCGACCGGCCGCGCGTCGTTCATGTTGAACGCGGTCGTGACGCCGTCGCTGACCACCAGCCCGGAATCGCCGATCGGGCCGTCGGCGGGGGCCCGCAGCGCGACGATCATGATGTCCAGCTCGCCCTTGGGGCCGCTGAGCCGGTGCTTGACCGAGTCAGTGGTCTCGAAGAACTGGTGAAACCCCAGCATCTGCAACGCATTCTTCAGGTCCGGCACCGGGTAGTCCGGCAGCAGCACCACGGCGTCCTTGTTGACGTGCTCGGTCAGCAGTTTGGCGTCGAAGTGGTCTCTGTGCAGGTGCGAGACGTACAGGTAGTCGCAGTCGCCCAGCGCGTCCCAGTCCAGGCCGCTGTTGTCCGGGAACGGAAACCACGATGCGAAGTAGGCCGGGTTGACCCACGGGTCGCACAGAATGCTGCCGGCCGGAGTATCGATTCGAAAGCCGGCGTGGCCGATGCTTGTGACCTGCACTGACACCCTTCAATGAGTCGATTCGCGACGTTCGTCTGCCGCTACGAGCTTAGCGGGAGAGCCGGCATACCCCGACCCGCTAGAGCTGCCCGGCCGTGAACACTAGGCTGATTGACCGTGGAGCCGGTATACGGAACGGTCATAGCGCTCGTGCGGACAGTGTGGCGGGTGCAGGGTCTGCGTTTCACCGTCATTGGTCAGGAGAACATCCCCGCCACCGGCGGCGCCGTCATCGCCATCAACCACACCAGCTACTTCGACTTCACCATCGCAGGGTTGCCCGCTTTCCGGAAGGATCGTCGGCGCAAAGTGCGCTTCATGGCCAAACAGGAAGTCTTCGACAACAAGATCACCGGGCCGATCATGCGCGGGTGTCGGCATATTCCGGTAGACCGGTCCAGCGGCGGGGCGTCTTATGACGTCGCCGTGGACCGGCTCAGGG
>JAVHWH010000142.1:0-52019 GCA_032159915.1 Mycobacterium sp. | reverse complement strand
ACGCTGCCGTACCAGGCCGTCGGCGAAAGGACGTTCATCGATGAGCTCTCGTGGCATCGCTCGACTCGGGTTACTGGCGTCGGGCTTGGTGATCAGCGCGACGGTGGCCCTGACGCCGGAAGTCGCTGCAGCGGGCGTGGTTAATGGCGCTGCGATTTCTGCGAATACATCGATTACGGGTGCCAAGGGGCATGTTGCCCAGCAAGCGAACGGCTGCGAACGAGTCCGTCGGCCGGCGTGCAATCGCCCGGGCCGACGGTCTACGCATCGCTAGTACGCCTCAGTGAGATTCGTAACAATAAATTTCTTTTGACGGTCCGCGTCGATCGGCGCTTCCTTTGCACACCCTGTCCGACCATGAGTTCAACTCCGGAAACCTGGTCAAACTTTCCGAATGGTCGAATGTCGCTTCCGAAGAGATGACCGGTATCTCCCGCTTGAGCCTGGTCTCGGTTCACGTTTGCTGTGCGCGAAAACCATACCGGGCATCGCTGATCATGATCAGAATCCTACAAAACGCCCGTTGAATGCGCGAAAGGCGATACGGGCACCCCGCATTATCGGTGAGAAGAGGGGCTAATGACTTTTTCAAAAATTATTAGACTTTGTTCGATCAGAATTGGCGCCTGCGCATAGGCTTACCCCACTCAGCGCGGTGGGCGCCGATGCACAAGGCACGTCTTCATGGCGTGTTGGGGGAAAGGGACAATTACATGAAGAGCACTGTTGCCTTGGCACGGCTGGGAATCCTGGCCGTAGGTATCGGTATTGGCGGAGCGGTCGCCGCGACACCGGGAATTGCGGCGGCCGATTCTTCTTTCGACTGGTTGTCGACGGTCGACGGTTTACTCAGTGGTGGGGCCCTTTCGGCGGCTGACACCACCCCAGCGTTGAACCTGGCGATCTCTTTTGACGGAACGTCGCTATTCCAGGACGGAACAGCGCATGCCTTCTCCGGAACGGGCGGCGACATCGCAATCGCGAATGGCGCCGGCGCGACCGCATATGCATTCGGCACCAACAACTACGCGAGCGTCGACGGCGTTGGTTCGACCGCTGTCGCCGGCGGAACCAGCGCCGGGTTGGCCGGCAGCTCGGCCGACAACACGGCCTTCGTTTTCGGCAACGACAGCTACGGGTGGGCGGGAACAACCGACCCCTCCCATGCGGGTAACTTCAACTACGCCGTCATCTTCGGCGACGGTGACAAAGCTTATGCAGGCAGCGATGCCGCCGGTGCCGGTAACTACGACGGCGCCTACGTCGAGGGCAATAACTTGGGGACGGCAAACGCGCAGGGCGGTGACTACCTGGCCGACATCCTGAAGTTCTACGGCGACGGGCCGACCACGACGACGACCGCCGCAGCTTCCGAAAGCGCCAACCACTTGACTGATCTGCTGGGCAGCGACCCATCAGGAGCTTTGGCCGACGGCAGCGCCTTCTGGACTGACGTGTTCTCCGGCGACACCGCGGGTGCGTTGTCCGCCGGCCAGGACTTCTGGGCCGACCTGGGCTCATCGTTCGACCCGGCGGGTGCGGCTGCGGACTCCAGCAACGCCTGGACCGAGCTGTTATCGGCATTCGACCCTGCGAGTGCAGCGGCGGACTCCAGCAACTTCTGGACTGAGCTCGCGGCACTGTTCTAACGAGACCCGCCTGCCGGGTCGGTGGCCGCCGCCAGGGAGGACGGCGGCGGCCGCTGACCTGGACAGGCGGATATCCGGAAGACGTTTGCAGTCCGTCGCGACAGGGGCCAGGTACGCTGGCGAGACGGCATTTCAGCCGTTCTGAAGTCTGCGAGGACAAGTCGATCGATGCGCAACATGATGTCGGCCGCGCTCATTGCGGCCGGAGCCCTGCTGGGTTGGTCCGGCGGCGCGGTCGCGTCCGCGGATTCGGTGTGCGCTAATTTCGGCGGCTCGGTCCAAGATGATTCGACGTGCAACGTGCACTCCTCGTCATCCACCTACACATTGAATATGACGTTTCCGGTGGACTACCCCGACCAGGCATTGGTCGATTTCCTCAGTCAGAATCGGGACGGTTTCGTCAACGTCGCACAGACCTCTTCGCAGACTTCCGGCCCCCGCGATGTGCCTTACCAAATGGAAGTTACCTCCGAGCAATACCACTCCGGCCAGCCTCCCGGTGGTACTCGAAGCGTCGTACTCAAGGTCTTCGAAGACCTCGGTGGTCCGCGTCCGTCGACCTTCTACAAGGGCTTCAATTACGACGTCGCCGCGCAAAAAGCGATCACCTTTGACACGCTTTTCGTGCCCAATACCAAGCCGCTCGATTCGATTTATCCCATCGTGCAACGCGAGGTGGGAAAGCAGACCGGACTCGGTGCCGCGATTTCGCCGGGTTCCGGGCTGGATGCTTCGCATTATCAGAATTTTGCAATCACCGACGACGAGCTGATTTTCTACTTTGCGCCGGGCGAACTTCTGCCGTCGCTGGCCGGCGCGAGTCAGGTCCACGTGCCGCGCAACGCTATCCCGCCGCTGGCCGTCAAGAGTTGAACCTCGCCGGCCGCCGAGTCACGCGGCGGTGAAGCTGTACACCTGGCCGTCGCTGGTTGCGGTGACGACAGCGCGGTCGCGGCCGATCGAGACGCCTACGGGATAACCGGTGGCCTCCGGCAGCGGGTAGCTGTTCAAGGTCTGCCCATTGCCCGGGTTGAAAACCAGCAACGTCATTCCTCGCGCCCCCTGGCCCGGTCCACCGGTCACCACAGCATAGCCGACCTCGCTCCCGGCCAGACTCGACGTAGACAGCGGGTTGACGTCGTTTCGACGCCACGCCTCCTGAGCGTGGTCGCCTGCGTCTTTGAAAGCGACCAGGCGGGTATCGGGGCCACCGCCTGCCACGATCAGCCCGCCCGGTGTCACCGACGGGGGCGTTTGGGCCAGGAACGCCAGTGGGACCGACCATTTCGGCTTGCCGTCGGCGGCATGCAAAGCCCACAGCCGCGAGTCGCGCCCGTTGACGTAAACGGTGGAGCCATCGGCGGATATCACTGGGCTGGCCTGGACGCCGGCGGCGACGGCGTTGCTGGTCCATTCTCGGGTGAGCAGCGGATCCTGCCCGGGGTGGTACTTCAGGCCGACCAGAATCGGGGTCGGGGCGCCGGGCTCCCACAGCCCGATCACCACCAGCCCGCTCTGCTTGGCGAACGCGGGAGCAGCCGCGACTGGGCAGCCCTCCTTCGCCGGTCCACAATCACCCAGCCCGCGGGTGAAGTCGTTCGGGTCGACGTTGTCCACCAGGTCCACCGAGTTGCCGACCACCGTGCCGCGATGGCCGTCGAAAACCTGCACCTGTCCGAGATGCGTGACCACCAACATGTGACCGTTTCCGAGAATTCTTGGCGTAGAAGGCATTCCCATCACGGGGCGGCGCCAACGAATCCACTGCGTGACGGGAAATGACAAAATGGCGCCAGGCTGGCCGACATAGAGGTTGTCGAAACCGTCGAACAAGGGGCTCGAGATACCGCCGCCCTGATACAGCCGTGTGCACCAGCGCTGGCGGCCGTTGTCGTCGTTCTCCCACTCCATCAGCGAACAACCGCCGGGGGTTTGGGCGTTTGCCGCGAGCCAGTTGCGCGAGCTGAGCGCGACGGCCGAAGCGAGCGAACCCTTGACCGATCGGGTCCAGCGCAGGCGCAGTCGCTCGGCGCCGGCAGCCGCGCTGTAACTGCTGTTGGCTGCGTCACCGTATTGGGCGGGCCAGCCTTCGGCCGGCACGGTCTGCACCCAGGCGTCGGTATTGCCGCAACCCACTGCGGCGGTCGCCACAACCGCGACCGAGGCCACCGTTGACCAATGCCGCAGTGCACGGCGGGCTTTCGGCCAGGACACGGTGGAAGCTCCCAATCCTTCCCGGAACGGGATGGCGCGGCCGCCATCTGCAGATATCGCGTACACGTGAGGGTAGCCTGTGCCGGCATAGGTGGGACCGATTGCCCGGCGTGCCTGCTGGCCGCAGTAGGCTTTCCGGCCATGACGAGCATGTGGGGAGCCCCGATCCACCGTCGTTGGCGGGGCTCGAATCTGCGCGATCCACGGCAGGCCAGGTTCCTCACCGTGGCCTCGCTGAAGTGGGTGTTGCGCAACCGCGCCTACACACCGTGGTACCTGGTGCGCTACTTCCGGCTGCTGAAATTCAAGCTGGCCAACCCGCACATCATCACCCGCGGCATGGTCTTCATCGGCAAGGGCGTCGAGATCCATGCGACGCCGGAACTGGCGCAGCTGGAAATCGGGCGCTGGGTCCACATCGGCGACAAGAACACCATTCGCGCGCACGAGGGCTCGCTGCGATTCGGCGACAAGGTGGTCCTGGGTCGAGACAACGTCATCAATTGCTACCTCGACATCGAGGTCGGCGATTCGGTGCTGATGGCCGACTGGTGCTACATCTGCGATTTCGACCACCGGATGGACGACATCACGTTGCCGATCAAAGACCAGGGCATCATCAAATCGCCGGTACGGATCGGACCCGACACGTGGGTCGGAGTGAAGGCGACCGTCCTGCGGGGCACCGCTATCGGCCGCGGCTGCGTGCTGGGGTCGCACGCGGTGGTCAGAGGTGAGGTGCCGGACTATTCCATTGCGGTTGGGGCACCTGCCAAGGTGGTCAAGAACCGACAGCTGGCGTGGGAGACCTCAGCGGCGCAGCGTGCCGAACTGGCCGCCGCGCTGGCCGACATCGAGCGCAAAAAAGCGGCTCGCTGATCGATGCCGTCAGCTCATGCTCTGGTAGCGGCGTAGCGCTTCGTTGCGTTCGACGGTGTGGTCGACCATCGGTTCGGGATACCCCGCCGGACGCTTTCCTTTGGTCAGCGTCACGTCGTCGGCATCGGCGAGTTCGGCGACCCATCGGCGGACGTAATCGCCCGAGGGATCGAACTTCTCAGCCTGCCTGGTCGGGTTGAAGACCCGAAAATACGGCGCGGCATCGGTGCCGCATCCCGCGGACCACTGCCAGCCGTGCTGGTTGTTGGCCATGTCGCCGTCGACCAGCTGATCGAGGAACCAACGGGCTCCCCACTGCCAGGGCAGGTGCAGGTCTTTGACCAGAAACGACGCGACGATCATCCGTACCCGGTTGTGCATGAAGCCGGTGTCGCGAAGTTGACGCATGCCCGCATCGACGATCGGGAATCCCGTTTCGCCGGCCTTCCAGGTCTCGAAGCGCTTATCAGCATCCGCGCCCGAGTCGAGTTGGATGGCGTCGAAGTCGCGGTTCCAGTTCCACCACACGCTGTGCGGCCAGTGGTACAGCACCGCAGCATAGAAGTCACGAAAGGCCAACTCTCGCAAGTACGTTCGTGCGCCAGCGCGATGCTGGTCCAAGTCGGCGACCATCGTGCGTGGGTGAATCGTGCCGAACTTCAGGTGCGCTGACATTCGGCTCGTGCCATCGCGGTCCGGCCGGTTGCGCTCATCGCCGTAATTCTCGAGACCTCGGTCGACGAACGTGTTCCACTGCAGGCGCGCCGCAGGCTCGCCCGCGGACAGATCGAGCTCGACGCCGGGGTCGGGTATCTCCGCGGGCTCGGCGCGCTTGCCGAGTTGCGTGGGATCAACCCAGTGGGCGGAATCGGCTCCCGAGCGCGCCGCCGTCCGCCAGCCCATGTCGCGCCAGCGGCCGAAAAACGGGGTGAACACCTTGTAGGGCTCGCCGTCGTCTTTGGTCACCCGTCCCGGCGACACCAGATACGGCGACCCCGTGCTCACCAACGGCACATCGCCCAGCGCCTCGCGCACCCGATCGTCGCGGCGTCGTCCGTACGGCGAGAAGTCCTCCGAGACGTGTACCGATTGCGCCTCGATTTCCTTGACCAGAGCCGGGATTCGCTCTTCAGGCCGCCCTCGCGTCACCAGCAGTCGGCCTTGCAGATCATCGCGCAGCTGGCGAAGCGAGTCGGTCAGGAACTGCATCCGCCGATCGCCCGAGGATGCCTCCAGGCGAGGATCGAGCACAAAGCAGGCGAGCACGTCGGTGCTGTCGGCGGCGGCCCGCAAGAGCGGTGGAAGATCACCCAGTCGCAGGTCGCGACGGAACCACAACAGCGCGGGCATCAGTGAAGTACCTGATTCATCGACGATTGAGTACCCAAATGTGCACTGACATCAAAGTGGCGAAGGAGCACCACAGCGGATATGGCAACAGTGCGGCTCCGGCTCGCGGATCTGCCGCGGCGGTCCGCCTGGCCAGATCGGCGCTGCTGGCAGCCAGAACTACCGCTCCGAGGGCCGAGGCACCCAGTTTCTGGTATTTGAAGAACAGCCAGCTCCACCCGGCGTTCAGGACCAAGTTGGCGGCCAGCGCCACAACGAAATTGCGGGCTTCCTGGTCGTGGCCGGTTGCACGCAGGCGGTCGATCGCCGTCGCGGAGGTCACCGCGATATCGGCATACAGTGTGGTCCAGGCGATCGGAAACACCTGATTGGGCGGCACGTACGGCGGTTTCCGCAGCCGTGAGTACCACCGGGTGATCCGCGGCTTGCTGGCCACGCTTCCGATGCCTGCGGTGGCCCCGACGGCGAGGGTCGTCGCGGCCAGTGTCTGTTTGTTCACCTGAACTCCCTTCGGCCCAGCCAAGTATTTCAGTCAGTTAAGTATTAATCAACTGAAGTAACGGCGTGATGCAGATAAGCTGGATGCCGTCATGGGCCCCGAAGAGACCACGGGCGGCCGAGCCGCGCTGGAGCAGCAGATCTCCGCGTATCTGCGCGTGATGACGGCTGAGTCCGAGCAGATCGGCCGGGCCTTCGCGGCCGTACATGACGTGCGCCCCACCGACTTTCGGGCCCTGATGCACGTCATGGTGGCTGAGACGGCAGGTGAGCCGGTCACCTCGGGTGAGCTGCGCCAGCGCATGGGACTCTCAGGTGCTGCCATCACCTATCTGGTTGACCGGATGATGGCGTCCGGTCATATCACGCGCCAATCCGATCCCGCCGATCGACGGAAGGTGATCCTGCGCTACTCCGACTCGGGACTGGCAACCGCTCGAGCGTTCTTCGCTCCGCTGGGTACTCACTCTCATGACGCGATGGCGGAGCTGCCGGACGCCGACCTGATGGCCGCGAGCCGCGTGTTCGCCGCGCTGATCGAGGCGATGCGGCGGTATCAAGACGACCTCTCGTCGTTCGAGCCGACCGCGCCGTCAGCCGGTTGAGTGACGTGGAAGGGGACGGTGTGCCTGCCGACGCGAACGGGATGACGACGCGCAAGCGACGTCATATCGACGTGTGCCTGGACGACCGGGTGAGCTACTGCGGTGTGACGACCGGGCTAGAGCGCTACCGCCTCCCGTACAACGCGCTGACGCAAACCAGCCTCGCCCATGTCGATCTGTCCACCCACTTCCTCGGCGCGCCGCTGCGGGCGCCGGTATTGGTCGGCGCGATGACCGGCGGCGCCGAACTTTCCAAGACGATCAACCAGAATCTGGCCGAAGCCGCCCAATCACTGGGCATCGGCATGATGCTCGGCTCGCAGCGGATCATGCTGGACAGCGCCCTGGGGGAGCAGGCGGCGTCCAGCTTCACCGTCCGTGACGTTGCGCCAGATGTTCTGTTGTTCGGCAATATCGGTCTCGCTCAGCTGACCGTCGCTGCGGTCGAGGATATTTCGAATGCACTCAAACGAGTCGGCGCGGATGCCCTTGCAGTGCACACCAATCCGTTGCAAGAGGCTGTTCAGCGAAACGGAGACGGTGATTTCTCCGGATCAATCGACCGGTTGCGCGAGGTTGCGGCCGCGCTGGATTATCCGATTCTGCTCAAGGAGGTCGGTCACGGAATTGGGACGTCGGCGGTCACCGAGCTGACGGGTCAGTCCGGCGAGTTGCCGGTGGCCGCGATCGACGTGGCGGGAGCCGGTGGCACCTCGTGGTCGCGAGTCGAACAGCTC
This sequence comes from Mycobacterium sp., assembly GCA_032159915.1. Taxonomy (GTDB): domain Bacteria; phylum Actinomycetota; class Actinomycetes; order Mycobacteriales; family Mycobacteriaceae; genus Mycobacterium. The sequence goes on along the minus strand of JAVHWH010000142.1, from coordinate 44,084 downwards.
GTCCGCTACGGCGAGATCCGATTCCCGGATCTGGCCGACTGGGGCATACCCACCGCGCGCGCCATCGTGGAGGTGCGCGAGGCACTGCCCGTCGTTCCGCTGGTCGCCTCCGGTGGCATCCGCACCGGCATGGACGCGGCCAAAGCACTGGCTCTGGGCGCGGATGTGGTGGCCGTAGCCCGCCCCCTGCTGTCGGCGGCGATCGAGTCGGCGGCAGCCGTAGTGGCTTGGCTGCAACGATTCATCGACGAGTTGCGGATCTGCTTGCACGGCGCCGGTGCGGGAGATCTGTTGGCGCTGCGCCACATCGGCCTCGCACCGATTCAGTGATTACGGTTGGCGGGTATGGCAATCGTCTTGGCTTACGGGTCTCCTGCGCTCGGCCACCTGCTTCCGTTGGCCGCGCTGCTGAGCGAACTGGTGGCACGCGGGCATCAGGTGCATTTACGGACCATGTCGGCAGGCGTGAGCCAGATGCGAGAGCTGGGCATCGACGCTGAACCAGTCGACGCGCGGATCGAAGCGATCGACGCACCGGACTGGACGGCGCCAAATGCATTGGGCGTGCTGAAAATGTCTATCGACGTGCTGTGCAGTCGGGCCGTGCTCGAAGTCGACGATCTGCGCACCGCCATCGAGCAGGTTCAGCCGGATGCGGTGATCATCGACGCCAATTGTTGGGGCGCAATGTCAGCGGCGGACGCCGGCAGTGTGCCGTGGCTAATCTTCTCGCCGTTCACGCCTTACCTGCGCTCACCCGGCGTCCCGCCGTTCGGTCCGGGGCTGCGACCGTTACCCGGAGCTATCGGCAGGCTCCGCGACATGCTGGTCCGGCCGTTCGTGACTTACCTTTTCGATCGCCGAGTGTTGCCACGAGTCAACGCGATCCGGGTGGCCGTCGGTGCGCCTGAGACGAAGTCGGTGGATGAACTGATGCGCCGTGCGCCACTGATGTTGGCGGTCGGCGGAGAACCGTTCGAGTATCCGCATCCGGGATGGGGGGACACGGTCCACCTCGTCGGGGCCTGCGCCTTTGAGCCCGGACCGGCGAGGCGGCCTGACTGGGTGGCCTCGATCGATCTGCCGATCGTTCTGGTCAGCACCTCGTCGATCAGGCAGGCCGACACGGTCTTGGCGCGCACCGCACTGCAGGCATTGGCGCAAGAGCCGGTACACGTGGTTGCGACTTTCCCTGCCGGCGTGCCGGACGACCTGGTTATCCCAGCCAATGCCACGGTGCGCCAATTCGTCCCGCACGGGGTGGTGCTCGACCGCGCGTGCTGTGCGATCACGCACGGCGGCATGGGTACGACGGTCAAGGCGCTGGATCGCGGTGTGCCGGTCTGTGTCGTTCCATTCGCCCGCGACCAGGCCGAGGTCGCGCGCCGCGTCGAAGTAGCCGGCTGCGGTGTTCGCCTTCCGGCCGACAAACTGAGCCCGCGGACCCTGCGCGAAGCTGTTCGCGCAGCCATGAGCATGTCCGACGGGGCACGCCGGGTAGCGGCCGGTTTTTCGGCAACAGGTGGCGTATCGCGAGGCGCCGATGTCATCGAGACGCAGCTAAGCGGGTCGGCTCCGAGGACGCCGGAAAGTGATGTTGCACAGGGCCCACGCACGTAAGTGGTTGTGCTCGAACATTTTTCGGCGAGAAATAGTGCCGGTCTGTCAGACCAAATCGCGCGATTTGGCTGCCCGCGGCTTCGGTGACGACTTCTGCTGCTCGAGAAGTTCACTCTCGAAATTCGACATCGCCGCGATCATCGCGCTGAATACTCGGTGCGCGGCCCGGAGGTCCTCGTCGGGCAGATCAGCAAGGGCGGCACGCAACTGGATCCCTAACGGAGTGAAAAATACGTGCGCCAGCTCCATTCCGCTGGCTTCGTAGCGCAGCAGCGCCTTACGTCGATCCGAGGGGTCCGTTTCCCGACGGACGTGGCCGGCGTCGATCATCCGATCGACGAGGTAGGTGATCGCCGCCGGCGACACGTCCATCCGCTGACGAAGCTGCGCCATCGTCAGCGGTGTTCCCGCAGTTTCGGCCACCATCACGTGCAGCAAAGCGTGGAAATCGTTGCCGCTCACATTGTGCTGGCGCGCGAAGTAGCGACCTACCCGATCAGATTGTGCCGTCACCGCTCGCATATCGGCCGACATCAGCTTCTCCAGCTGCGCTCTGCCGGAAGGTGGACTGGTCGTGCCCTGCTTAGTCACCTGAACGCATCCTTGTTCCGCGATTTCTGAACCAGGTATGGGAAAAACGCTGGATCAGTGCACCATACACAGTGTCTGCGCGCTTGCGGAGTCACACTTGCCAGCCGTGCGCCAACGAGACAAGAGCAACGAGAAGACACGCAATCGAATCACCTCCCCGAGCTGCTCTGTGGCGGCCAAACCTCGCCGGAAACGATGCGCTTGGCTACTCGTGCGATAGGAGTGTTGGAGTGCTGCGACACCACCTTCAACGTATTGAATGCTTCGTCGGCATCGATGTTGAAGCGCTCCATCAACTTGCCTTTGGCCTGGCCGATGATGTCTCGGGAGTCCAATGCGGCACGAAACTGCTGGTCACGCCGCACCAGGTCCCACACCAACCCGGCATGAGCGGCGAAGACCGAACCCAGATCGGCCGATGCGTCGTCGAACGCCTTCGGCGATTCGGCGTAAAAGTTGAGCGCAGCCGCTGTCCCACCTTCCTTGAGTAGTCCGAGCGACAAGATCGACCGAACCGGGGTTTCGGCAATTGCCTTTTCGCGGAACAGCGGCCACCGGTCATCTCGAGCGAGATCGTCGATGCGAATAGCCCGCTGCAGTCCGGCTGCGGTCAGACACGGCCCTTGTTGACAGTGGTTCTGAACTTCGTCGAGCAGCACGCAGTAGTGATGAGATGCTGCCGCAGTCTCACTGGGTCGTTTCTTCTTCATCACCGTGATACCGGCATAGCGAGCGCCGGGAACCGACTCAGCCGCAGTGGCAATCAGGTCGCTTAACAACGCGGACGTGTCGTATAAGGCGCGTTGATGCAGATCGGCGACCAGTCGTGCCGCCCTCAGGTGCGATGGTGCCGGTGATGAACTCAGCGAGATACCCTCTGCTCCATACTTTTCCATCATGCGTGCTTCCCTGCGCACACGCTATTTCTTGATCGGATCGTGGCCCCAGTTCATCAGTGAGTACCGCCATGCGGTGTCTTTCACGTCGCCAGAAGGACGCTGCGCCAGATGACGCCGGGCATATCCCACGACCTTGCGCATGTGCGCGTAATCGGAATCGGTCAAATCTGATTTTTTCGACTTCAAGATCGCGATGATCTGTCGACCGCTGTGGTGACCGGTCGATTCCTTACCGCCTGACTTCTGACCCACCTGCTTGGATTCGTCGGTCTCGAGCCACTTCTCGAGCTCTTTGGCGGTCATGTTGACGGTGTCGTGAAACTCATTCCAGGCGGTTTCGTCGTTGGAAGTCATGAGGCCGTCAACTCACTACTTGTCGCGGCGTAGCGCATCCGGCTTGTGCACGGCGTCGGCACCGGTCTTGTCGCTCGTCACCCGGTATTGAGGTTCGTCCTTGGACGCACGCACTTGCCGGCCGGCGACCTGCTCGTCATCGGTGATCTTTTCCTGCACGGTTCCTTTGACATTCTGGCCGTGGCTTTTCCAGGTGACTTTGTCGCCCTTCTTGAACTGATCGTCTGACACTTCGATGGCCTCCCCTGAAGCTCGATGGTTGCGGGTGGCCGACCCCCTATGCACCCCTGACGTGGCGCGGATGCTGCTATCCATCGCCAAGTAACACTATAAACTTAACTATTAAGCTTGTGAAGAAGATCTCGGCCCCGAGGACCCACGCTGACGAAATGGGGTATACCCACACCGTGGTGCCCAACCTCAGACATGAATCAACTCGATCAAGGAGTGAGCGATGCGCTGTGTAGTGTTTGGCGCGACCGGCTATCTGGGGATGCGGCTGGTTCCACAATTGTTGGCGGCCGGTCACGACGTGCGCATCGTGGCGCGCACTCCCGCCAAACTCGACGACGTGCCGTGGCGAGGTGATGTCGAGGTCGTCCAGGGCGACGTCACCGATGACGAAAAAGTGCGCCAAGCGCTCACCGACCAGCAGGTTCTGTACTATCTGGTGCACTCGATGCTCGCCGCGGACTTTGTCAACGTCGATGCGCGGGGCGCCTCGATCGTGGCTGACGCCGCCGCAGAGGCCGGCATTGCGCGGATTATCTATGTAGGCGGCATCATCGCCGAGAATCAGCAGCTGTCCGACCACCTCGCCTCGCGCGCCGAGGTGGGCCGCCTGTTGCACGATTCTGGTGTCCCCACCGCAGAACTTCGCGCCGCGGCCATCATCGGCGCGGGCTCGGCCAGCTTCGAGATTTTGCGCTACCTCACCGAACGGTTGCCGTTGATGGTGACGCCGCGGTGGCTTCGCACGCGCATTCAACCCATCGCCGTCCGCGATGTCCTTTACTACCTGGTCAACGCGGCCGAGCTGCCCTCGGGCGTCAGTCGTGCCTTCGACATCGGCGGCCCGGACACTTTCACGTACACCGAGATGATCAGCAGATACGCATCTATTGCGGGCCTGCCACGGCGGTTCTCCATTCCGGTACCGGTCCTGACGCCGTTGCTGTCATCGCACTGGGTAAATTTGATCACTCCGCTTCCACGGTCGTTGGCTTCATCGCTGATGGAGTCGCTGGAAAACGACGTGGTCTGCGCCGAGCACGACATCGCCGCCCACATCCCGGACCCGGACGGCGGCCTGACGCACTACGACGATGCGGTCCGACTGGCGCTGGAACGGACGCGCGACAGCGCATTGACCACTCGCTGGTCGGTTTCGGGCGACGACGACGCCCCCTCGAAGCCACTGCCCACCGATCCCGACTGGGCCGGCGGACCACTGCACGAGCGAGTGTCGGAACGACATGTCGACGCCGACGCCGAGACGCTGTGGCACGTGTTCGAAACGATCGGTGCCGAGCACGGTTGGTCTGCGGCGCCGGCGGCGTGGGCACTTCGCGGCTGGACGGGCCGAAACGGTGGCAGCCAGGGGTGCTCGCAGCCGACGCGCCGACTGCACGCCGGGGAGGCGCTGGACCGGTGGCGTGTCGAGCACGTCGAACGGCCCCGGCTGCTGCGGTTGCGAGCGGACGTTGCACTGCCGGGACGGTTGTGGCTGGAACTTTTGGTGTGCGATGAGTCCGCCGGACAGTGCCGTTATCGGCAACGGGTGATTTTCCAGCCGTATGGCCTTGCCGGTGAAGCGTTTTGGGCGGCGTCGGGATGGCTGCGCAGACTGATATTCGCCGGTATCGCACGCGATGTGACGTCCAAAGCCGCGCGCGCCGCCAGTCAGCGAGTTTCCGGGTAGCGCACCGCGGGAACTCCCGGTGGATGGGACCAATCGACCTTTTCAGTGCGCCTTTTCGGTGGGGTTCGGCGATCCGTGGCCGGAAGATTTTCCACCCCGACGGTGTGCTTGCCGACGGCACGATCGAACGGCTGGCGCCGGACGATGTCGGGCTACCCGTGCCGTCAGCCGATGTCGTCGCACGGGTATCCAAGGCCGCGGGTACACCTGGGATCCTGCCCGACGCCATCGGTCTGGCGTTTCGTATTCCAGCGCAGGAAGATTGGCCGTCCGATTGGGATGTTCTGCTCGCCTCTGCCGGGTCGGGTCCGATCGGCCGCGCAGTGGGGCTGCGTCCGGTCGCGTCGTGGACGGGGCCGTCGCTGAGCAGCCTTGCCCCGTTGCGCTATCGGGACGCGAATTGGTGGATGCGGGCTCGCATCACGACTCGGATCGACGGCTTCGGCCTGTCGCTGGACAGCGTTCGCGACCGGCTCGAGTGCAACGACATCGTCGTCGAGATCGACCAGGCTCGTGGAACCTCACCGTTTGAGCCATTGGCTCGCGCGACGTTGACTGCGCTGCGCCGGGAGCAAGACTTGTCTTTCGACCCGGTACAGCACAAGGGCCCAGGGGTGGACATGTATCCCGGTTGGCTGGCCGACCTGCGCGCGGCTGCCTACGACCGAAGCCGGAAGGGCCGGGCGGCGGGCTAGCCGCCGGTGCGGCGCGCACCTTTCCAGGCGAGTACGGCCCACGAGGTGATCGCAGCGCCGAAAGCCAGCGCCTGGGCGGTGCCAGTTCGGTTGGCGGGATAGACGATCCCGGCAACATAGCGATCGATGAAACCCGTCGAGGGCAGCAGGTCCATCCCGGCCCGGGCCCGCAGTCGCTGCTCGAGTTCGGTCAGTGGGCACGGTAGTTCGAAGATCACGACGCCGACGCCCCACACCACTACCGGGATGTGCAGCGCGATACTACCCGGCCAGCGTAGTGCCAGAAATCCGCCGCTGGGCAGGTACACCAGGTATGCCAGGTGCGCAACGACCGTGAGAGCGACAGCCCGAGAACGCATTACCCCGTACCGGCACGCAGCTGGTAGCGCCGCTCGGCGTAAGCAAGGTCGTCTTTCCAGAGCTTGGCTGCCGCGACACGCATGAGCGGGGTGATCAACGGTGCGACACGGCGCGCCCGCTGGAAACCGGTCCGGCTGGAATGCGCGACAGTCGCCTCGGTCACCGCTGTCCGCGGCAGCTTGTCCGGGCCCAAACCCACTGGCGTCGCGTGGGTTTCGACCACGCTGCCGACGCCCTCACCGTCGACGATACGCATCACGATGGTGCGCGCCTCTGGGCTGGTGAATTCGGCGACAGTTGGAACGCCCACGCGACCGACGCGGAAAGTCACCGCGACGAGAAAACTGTCCACTTCTTCGGTCGGAGTGGTCAGCACCTCGAGTTGGGTGAACGAGTAAGGGTGATACCACGCGCCGTGCCATGGATCGAGGCGGTTGGCGATGATGTCCGACGGTTCACACGTGCCGACCATCCGGGCCACCGCGTCCAGCGTGTCGCCGGTCGGTCTGGCCGGAATCACCGGACGGTCGAGCGGCTCCTCGCCGCCGGCAGCGTCGAGCCGGACCCAGGCCAGCACACCGTCATCGCAGCTGGGTAGTGTCCGCCAACCGAATTCGTCGGTGTCGCTACCGAGGCACAGCCCATGCCAGCGGCAAATCAGGGCGCCGTCGTGGACGGCGGCGGTCGCGAGGTCGGCGCCCAGATGCGGGCAACTGCGCGGCCCGACACACAGCTTTGACTGTTGATCGCGCCACGCGACCAACTCGACGCCGGCGACCCGGGTACCGAGCGGCCGACCGCTGGGCACATCCCGGCTGGCGGCGAAGACGTACCAGTTGCCCGTCGGTCGTCGCTGCGAGCGGTCGAGCGCGGCGTCGATGATCGCGGGGGAGGCGTCGCGGTAAGTGGGACGTTGGCCCGTCCAGGTGCCCGGCGGAATAGGTTGTAGCGGCCAGTCTTTCGGCCACCGGCCGCGAATGTTGTCGCTGAACTTCATCACCGCGAAAGCCTCTCTCGGCCGGCGAGGTAGCGCAGCAGAGTCGAGCGGCCCCGGGTGGGAACCGTGCTCAGCTCGTGGCCGGCGAGCCCGCAGCGCTGCAATATCTCGTTGGCGGCCGTCCAGCCGGTGGTGGCCGCCCGCTCCATCAGCGCTACCGGTAAGTCGATGCGCACTCCGTCGCCTGCCAGTAGCAGTCCCGGTTGCGGGGTGAGCACGGTGGGCCGGTGTGCGTAGGTGCCCGGTGCGAATAACGGGCAGTCGTGGTGACGCAACGTTTGTTCGTGGACTACCCGCGCCTCGCGGGTTTCGGGGTAGAGCGCGTGCAGACGATCCAGCATGGCATTGTCTGGTAGCGCGGATTCGACAGCGTAGGAATGCAATTCGACAACAGAGCCACCGGTGCGCTGGGCCCAGTCGGCGGCTTCCCGCTCGTAGCGGTTCAAGACGCTGATGTTGTCGACCGGCTCGTGGCCGGCGGTGCCCAGGAAGGCGGCGCGCTTGCCTGCCACCGGGCGGTCGAGCCACAGTCGTTGCACCAGGAACGGCGGCGCGGTGCGCAGCCGCTTGATCCGCGCTCGCCACATGTCGTCGCCGAGCCCCGGTGACGCCTCGACGATCCGCTGCAATCCACCGATATCCGTGGCCAGCACGACGGCGTCGGCCGCCAGCTTCTCACCGGCATCGGTGTCGACGTGGAATGTGTCGTCACTGCTGACGCTCGTGACCGAAACACCATGGTGAAAGCGAACTCCCAGGCCTTCCAGATACTGCTGCAGTGGCCGCCACAGTGCGGCGTCGTAGTTGGCGTTGGCGACGTCGAAGATCAGGCCCTCGCTGGAACCGAGGAAATAGATGTGGAACATGGTGGCCAGCTCAGCGGCGGACAGCTCGGCCGGGCTGGCGAAAAAGCTCCGGGAGAAGACCTCGAACGCGAGGTGTCGTGCCGCCTCGGGGAAATTGATGCTCTTCAGGAACGTCTCGGCGTCAATGTGGTCGAGCCGATAAAAGATGTCGGGCAGCGACACCGCGGCAAGTGGTGCGGCGGCCCGCGCGTCGATCCTGGCCAGGTCACTGACCCGGAAAGTCGGGCTGCGCAGGGCGAATACGAGCGCATTCCACGGCGGTGTGCGGGGCAGACCACGGAACGTGTCCTGACGGCCGGCGCCGTCGATGAGTGGGTAATCGTCGACCGCGGTCAACATCGACAGCGTCGGATCGACGCGGCTCAGCAATGCCCGCAAGTTGTAGTACTGCCGGAAGAAGGCGTGAAAGCCGCGGTTCATCGCGAGATCCACGCCATCGCCGTGCACGGTCCATCCACCGACCCGTCCGCCGAGATACTGCTCGCGCTCGATGACGTCGACCCCGACGCCGCGTTCGGCGAGACCCGTTGCCGCGGCAAGGCCCGCGATCCCCGCGCCGACGACGACGACGCGCGGCTGCGACGACAACGCCTCGGCGTTGCGCAGGCCCTGCGGCGCCGCAAACGTGCGGCGATGCCGATCGGTCATGACGGCGCGTTCCCGAGGAAAGTGTGCGCGATGTTGGCTTCCCAGCCCGGCATGGTTTCGCTGCGCACCGACGTGAACCCGGCGTCGCGCATCCGCTGCCGCAATCGTGTTACACCGTCGAAGGTCAACACACTGCGCCACAGATGCCGGTAAAGGGTCGCGTCGCGGGTTCGCCACCAGCCGGACGGAATGATGATGCCCCAGGCCACCGCGTGCCAGATCGCGGTGGCGGCGCGCGAGTCACGCACCGAGTAGTCGTGTACCCCCACCGGGGCCCCAGGCGCCAGCAAGGCGAGCAGTGCCCGCAACACAGCGTCGGGGTCGGAAAGGTTGCGGATCAGATACGCGGCCATGATCCCGTCGAACGGACCGGTGATGCCGTTCTCAGCCAGGCCTTCGACCGGTGTGTGGACGAACCGGACCGATGACGGCCACGACTTGGCCCGCGCCTGGTCGAGCATTCCGCGTGATGCGTCGATGGCCACAATCTCAGCGTGCGGGGCGACGCTCAGCAACGCCGCTGTCGACGCGCCGGTGCCACATCCTGCGTCGAGCAGTCGGAGCCCTCGGCCCTGATCGGGTAGTTGCAGCCGCTGTGCCGAAAGTCGCAGGTGCGCATGGTATCCGGGGCTGCTGCCGACCAGCCGGTCGTATGCGTGCGCGCCGACGTCGAAGGCGGCGGGCACGTCGGCGCGGGGCAGACCGGTGTTACTGATGCTCACGTTGTCGCTCCCATAGCAGCAGGACGGCGGTGACCAAGGCGAAACCGAACAGGAAATCTTCGATCGGAATGTCCCACGGAAACCGGATGCCGCTGGTTTGCCGGTCGTCGTACACCACGACAGGCGCGCTCAGCTTGGTCAGCCAACCGTCGGTCACAATCTGAAAGCCGACCACGATCACCATGGACAGCCAGTAGGCCGGACGCCGAAAAAGCCCAGTGTGCAAGACCGCCAGTTCGAGCGCGCCGACGGCCAACGCCGACACCACGGCGGGAACGGTGTAGCCGAGGCCGGTCATCGGCGGTTGCGCAGTCGCAGGATGGCGCTGACGGCGTTGTAGGTCAGCAAGGCGCACAACGGGATCACGAGAAAGAACAAAACCTCCTCGATCGGCATGTGGAACGGGATGTCGACGCCGCTGACATAGGCCTGGTTGTAGGTCCAGATGTGCGCGGCGATCGCCACCTCGTCCCACAATACGAACACGGCGGCGACCGGGAGCACGGCCCGCGCGGCCCGCCACGCCTGGCGGTATACGCCGGGGGAGAAGATCTCCAGCGGCAAGGTGATCGCCAAACATGCGCCGAGCACAATCAGATACTGCCATCGATCCATCAGGCCGCACCGGATCTGCGATCACCGGACGAGCCCGTCTCCAGCCAGCGGGCCCGCCACGACCTGACCAGGCCGGCACCGGCGACCCGCAGCCGCCGTCCGTTGCCGACGGTCGCGCGCTGGGTGAACACCGCGAAGTCGCTGTCTTCGATGCTGTCGAGGATTTCTGAGTACAGCCTCAACGCGACCTCGACACACGGCCGTGAACGAGGCTCGAGCAACGCAACACCGTCGGCGGCGTAGCGGTAGACCTGCCGGGCGATGTCATGCTGCTCGGCCAGCGCGTTGCGCACCCGCAGATCGGTCCGACGGTTGTGGTGGCACCACATCAGAACGTCGCGGTCGACATCGTGGGTGGCCAGCTCGTCGGCCGGCAGGTACACCCGTCCCCGCATCAGGTCTTCGTCGATGTCCCGCAGGAAATTCGTCAGCTGAAACGCCCTGCCCAGCGCCGCTGCGTGGGGCGCGGCCTCGTCACGCGCCGAAATGGTGCCCAGGATCGGAAGCACCTGCAAGCCAATCGCTTCCGCTGATCCCTTCATATACAGGTTGATCGCCTCGCGGTCGGGATAGTCGGTGACCGTCAGGTCCATCCGCATCGACGCCAAAAAATCGTCGAACAATTCATCGGCGATGTGATAGCGCCGCGCGGTATGGCGCACCGCGGCGAGCACCGGGTTGCTCGGATGCTCGACAGGGGAGAAGAACTGGTCGGACAACTGCTGCAGGCGCGCCGCCCGGGTTACCGCGTCCAAAGCCGGATCGAAGTCGTCGAGAATGTCGTCGGCGTAGCGCGCGAAGCCGTACAGCGCATGGATCGGCGGACGCTGATCCGGAGCGAGCAAACGCGTGGCCAGAAAGAACGTGCGGCCGTGCGCGGCGTTGAGTGTGCGGCAGCGTCGGTAGGCGCCACGCAGATCCGGATCGTCGATTCCGGCGGCGCTCAACTCGGTGCGGATCACGACCGGCCGGCTTTCGCGACGACGGTACGCCTGGATCCCTCTCCGATGCCGGTGATGCGGTCGGCGGCCAGTCGACCGGAGATCATCGCGGTGGGCACGCCGACGCCGGGAACGGTCGACGATCCGGCCAGTACCGCATTGTCGGTGCCCCGGACCAGGTTGGCCGGCCGGAAAGGCCCGGTCTGGGCGAACGTGTGCGCCAGTGCGAACGGCGTGCCGGCGACCATGCCCTGGGCGGCCCAATCCTGCGGATTGACCACGTGCAGCACTTCGGCACCATCACGAAAACCCGGAATCAGCCGTGCGCCTACGGTATCGAGGAGCTGTTCGGTGTAGCTGTCACCGATATGCGACCAGTCGACAACGCCGCGATCGAGGTTCGGCGCCGGGGCAAGGACATAGAACAATTCGTGGTCCCGCGGCGCCAGGGTTGGATCACTGGCCGTCGGGCGGGTGACCAGCAGCGACGGGTCCCGCATCAATCGACCGTCGCGGATGATGTCGGTGAACGTCCGGTCCCACTCCTCGCCGAAGATGATGTTGTGGTGGGCCAGTGACTGATTGGACGACGGCGACTGTCGACGACCGATGTGCGCGACGACCGCCGACGGTGCAGGCCGCAGCCGGCCGAGGCGACGGGGCTCGCGGCCCAGCAGCGCATACGTTGTGGGCAGTTCGGTGGTCAACACCACTGCGTCGCAGGAGATGCGCTGTTCGGTGTCGGTCAGCACCGCGCCCACCCGGTTGCCGCTGCGCTCGAGACCCGTGACCGTCGCCCCGTAGACGAAGCGCACACCGGCATCGGTGGCCGCCGCGGCCAGCGCGTCGGGCAGGGCCCGCATCCCACCGCGCGGAAAGTAGACCCCGGAAATGGTGTCCATGTAGGCGATCACCGCATAGACCGCCAGCGCTTTCTTCGGCGCCACCCCGGCGTAGAGCGATTGGAACGTGAACACCCGCCGAAGCCGCGGGTCGCTGATGTAGCGACGGATCATGGTGTCCCACTTGCGGAATCCGCCCAGGGCGGTCAGGCGCGCCAGTTGCGGATTGACCATCGACAGCGGGGAATCGAAGTTTTCGGCGATGAACCCGTCGAACTCGGTCTGATATAGCCGGGTCAGCCAGTCACGCAGCCTCCGGTAGCCGTCGGCCTGCTTGGCACCGGCGAATTCGGCGATGGCGTCGGCCATCAGATCTGCGTCGCTGTGCACGTCGAGGCTGCTGCCGTCGGCGAACTGCGCCCGATATGCCGGATCCACCGTCATCAAATCGAGCCGGTCGGAACGATTTTCGCCAACCGCCGCAAAGGCCTCGTCGATGATGTCCGGCATGGTGAGCACCGTTGGCCCGGTGTCGAGCTGGTAGCCGTTGATGTCGACGCGTCCCGCGCGCCCGCCCGGCCAGCTCTCCCGTTCGACGACGGTGACTTCTCGACCGCGGCCGGCCAGGTGCAGTGCCGCGGTCAGTCCCGCCAGGCCGGCGCCGACGACGACGACGCGGGTGTTCGGACCACTCACGCTGCGCATCAGTCGGTTCGCTCTGTGCAGACGGCGGCCATATTCGTCAACGCCGCTCGTACCGGATCCCCGATCCGCAGCTGGTGCAGTTCGTCGAGCGCCGATGTGACCCGATGGCTGATGGTGTCCTCGATCCATTCCGCGGCGCCGGTCGTGACGATCAAGTCACGCCAGCGGCCGATGGCGTCGTCGCCGAGATCGTCGGCGTTCATCAACTCGTTCATCTGCTTGCGAGTCACGGGGTCGGCAAGCTGGTGGGCGGCGATCACGACGCTGGTGGCTTTACGTTCGATGAGGTCCTGCCCGTCGGGCTTCCCGGTCACCGCCTCGGCGCCGAAAACGCCCAACAGGTCGTCACGCAGTTGGAAGGCTTCGCCGACCGCTTCACCGTAGCGACCCATTCCGGAGATCGTCCGGTCGCTGCAGCCGCTCATTGCCGCGCCGATCTCCAATGGCCGGCGGACGGTGTAGTTGCCCGACTTGCGCCGGGCCACCTCGAGCACCGTGTCCATCGACGGCAGGTCGCGGACGTCGCTTGCCAGATCGGTGAATTGGCCTATCGCAAGCTCGGTTCGCATGGCGTCGTAGCGTGGCCAGGCCTGCTGCAGGCTGCGGTACTCCACCCCGCTTTCGCGCAGCATCTGTTCGGCCCAGATCAGGCACAGATCGCCCAGCAGTATCGCCGCTGACTCGCCGAACCGGTCCGCCGGCCCGGACAGTTTGCGGTTGCGGTGCCATTGGCTCAACTGGATGTGCGCGGCCGGGCGCCCGCGGCGTGACGACGCGGCATCCATGACGTCGTCTTGTAACAGCGCGAAAGCGTGCAGAAGTTCCAGACCGGCGGACGCGAACAGTGCCTCGTCGCTGTCGGCGGCGCCGGCGAGCCAGCCGAGGTACATGTAGGTCGATCGCAGACATTTGCCGCCGTCGACGAACTCCAGCAGGATGTCGCCGGCCACCTCCACGCCTGACTCGGCCAACTCGGCGGCACATCGCCCGGACACGAACTCGTTGAGATGCGTGAGTACCTTGACCCGCAAGTCATTTCGCCAGACGTCGAACGCCGCAGGATCGGCCCAATAGTGCTCGTCGAGCTCAGCAGAAGCCGCGGACGGTGCCAAGGAGAGTGCACGCACCTCGCCCACATGGGCCCCTCTCGAACGATTGCGTCGCGACCAAGCTGTCCGGCTCGGACTCACGCGTACCTCCCACGAGGTGAAGACAAACACTTTCACCCGGCCAAAGCCAGGTTCTTTTCACAAGCTTAAACATTAACTTACTGAACATTTCGCCCGCTCGCCAGGGAGATATGTCATTTATGGTTGGGGCATGACCGAGGCGCGACGCGAACGAAGCGCTCTGGTGGCAACGTTGCGCAAGGCCGGTCCGCAGGCTCCCACGCTGTGCGAGGGCTGGAATACCACCGATCTTGCCGCTCACCTGGTGGTCCGTGAACGCCGTCTCGATGCCACGCCCGGCATCGCGGTGCCATTTCTGGCCGGTTACACCGCCAAAGTGCAGGACAAGATCGCGCGCTCGACCACTTGGGAGACCCTGATTGAGCTGGTTGCGTCGGGTCCGCCGATCTACTCACCGTTCAGATTGCTGGATTCGGTGGTGAACCTCGGGGAGATGTTCATCCACCATGAGGACGTCCGGCGGGCAGTGGATGGCTGGCAGCCACGGCCGCTGGACCGGGGCATCGCCGCTGCGCTGCGGCGACAGCTGGGACTGATGGGCCGGGTGATGCTGAGTAAGCTGCCCGCTGACGTTGTGTTGCAGACGCCGACCGGTGACCGGATCGTCCGCGCCGGTCGTGGTCAGCTGGTCACGATCACCGGCGAACCGCAGGAACTGCTGCTGTTCATTGCCGGTCGCGACGCCGTGCGTCTCGAATTCGACGGAGACGCGCAGGCCGTGGCCGCGGTGCGGGCGGCGCCTCGCGGCCTCTAACGGAGGTCTCTAACTACGCCCCAACAGATGCCGCAAGGTCTGCTCCAGATCAGGACGACGGAAGCGGTGGTCTGCTTGTAGCAGCCGCGCCGGCAACACCCGTTGATTGGCCAAGGCGAGCTCGCGGGCACCCTGCTCCCCGAGGAGCACCTTCGGTCCCAGCGGCGGTACCGGAAGCACGGCGGGCCGGCGCAATACATGAGCCAGGACGTGGGTGTAGTCAATGTTGCGGACCGGCTCGGCGGCGACCGCGTTGACCGGACCGGACAGGTCTAAATCCCACAGGGCGCGGTGGTAGACATCCACCAGGTCGTCGATCCCGATCCACGAGAACCACTGCCGGCCGCTGCCGAGCCGGCCGCCGAGGCCGGCGGCGAACAGCGGGCGGAGCAGGCGCAGCGTCCCGCCGGCAGGAGACTGGACAATCCCGGTGCGAACCCGCACGACGCGCGTGCCGGCCTGCTCGGCCGGGGCCGTCGCATCCTCCCAGTCGGCGACCACCTCGGCCAGAAACCCGTCACCGCGCTCGCTGTCTTCGGTCAGCGTCTCCTCGCCCCGGTCGTAACCGTAGAAGCCGATCGCCGACGCGCTGACCAGAACCTTGGGTCCATCGTTGGATTTCGCGATCAGCTCAGCCAGCCGGCGGGTCGGCTCGATCCTGCTGTCGCGGATCGCGGCGCGGTGGTCATCGGTGAAGCGGCCTGCGATCGAAGCGCCCGCCAGGTGGATCACTGCGTCGGTTCCGGCCAGCAATTGCGGATCTGGATCATCCGGGTTCCATTGCCGCTCATCAGGTGTGGCGGTTGAATGCCGCACCAGCCGGATCACTCGGTGACCGCCGGTGGACAAAAAGGCGGCCAGCTGCGCGCCGACGAGGCCGGACGCGCCGGTGATGGCGACCGTCATCGGGGCCAGACCGCGGGCGGCTGCCTGTCGGTGTGCGGCGATGTCGTCGGCCAACTGCTGGTGCCGGTAACGAAACATCGACCGCAGCGCGGCCGCGGGGACCGGCGTGGCAACCCGATCAATGACCCGCGTTTTGTCCCCGTCGACTTCTTCGAAGTCGTGGGTGTGCCGCCAGCGCACGGCCAGCTTGGCCGGCAGCGACGCGACACCATCGCTGCCGATCGCGTCGACGAAGCGCCGCGGCGGATCGTAGGAGTCCGGTTGATGATCGGCCACCCAACGCAGACCGCCCGGCAGGCCGAGTTCAGCGCGCCCGCTTTCCAGTGAGTCGGCCTCGGCGATCAACCGCATCGGCGACCACGGCGGAGTGAGCCGCGTGAACGCGCCGGGCCGGGTATGCCAGTCGAATACCTCGTAGATGGGTGCGTCGATCACGCTCGAATACTCAATTCCCATGAGCCGACGGTACGCGGCTCTCGATCACCGATCCGGCAGCGCGTGCTCGACGATGGGCAGCCGCGGCAATGGGTGGCGTTGGGCGCGCTTGGCTGACAGGTACACCTGCGCGGTCTCACCGGCCACCGTGTGCCAGTCGAAGTCTGCCGTGAGGCGCTCTCGCGCCGCCTGCGCCCGGCATTGCGCGGCAGAAGGGTCGTCGAGCACCGAGATGACAGCCCTGGCCAGCTGCGCCACGTCGCGCGGCGGGCACGACATCCCCGTCACGCCGTCGATCACCGCTTCACCCAGGCCGCCGACGTTCGACGTCACCAACGGCGTGCCCGCGGCAGCAGCCTCCAGTGCGGCCAATCCGAACGGCTCGTAGTGGCTGGGCAGCACCGCGGCGTCCGCGCGATGCAGTGCGGCCAGCAGATCGTCGTGATCGAGGCGGCCGACGAATCGGGTTGCCTTGAGCACCTTGTGTTTACGAGCTTGTTCGACGAGCCAATCCTGCTGGGTGCCGTCGCCGGCGACGGTCAGCGTGGCGCCGGGGTATGCCCGCCGGACCCGCGGCAGCGCCGCGATCGCCTCGTGCACGCCCTTCTCGTATTCCAGCCGTCCGACGTACAGCAGCTCCGGCGGACCGGTGCGCGGGGTGCGCGGTGCGAACGGCCAGCGCGCCGCCTCGATCCCGTTGCGGATCACCGTCGTCTCGGCCAGACCGGGCCCGAACAGCTCGGTGATCTCGTCGCTCATCGACGCCGAACAGGCGATGAGGGAGTCGGATTCCCGCACTAACCACGACTCGATCGCGTGCACCTGTCTGCTCAGGGATCCGGCAACCCACCCCGAATGCCGGCCGGCCTCCGTGGCGTGGATCGTGGAAACCATTGGCACGTCGTAAAATTCAGCCAGCGCAATCGCAGGATGAGCGACCAGCCAGTCGTGGGCGTGCACCACGTCGGGTCGCCACCGGTCGTCGCTCCCACACTGCGTGAGCGACAGCCCGGCGCGGGTCATCGCATGACCCATCGCCAGCGTCCACGCCATCATGTCGGTGCCGAAGCTGAACTCGTGCGGGTCCTGCGCGGCCGCCACCACCCGGACGCTCTCGTTGATTTCGTCCGACGAGGGGTGCGTGCTCGGGTCGGTGCCGGTCGGTCGCCGGGATAACACCACCACCTCGTGGCCGGCCGCGGCCAGCGCGGTGGACAGGTGGTACACATGGCGGCCGAGACCGCCGATCACCACCGGTGGGTACTCCCACGACACCATCAGGACCTTCATCGCGGCAGCCTTCGGGCGTCCAGTGCACCGAACAAGCCGTCGGCCCGATTCCAGCCGTCGGCCAGGCGCTGCGCCGCTTCTCGTCGGCCCGACGCCAGTGCGCCGGCGATCTCGCGGGTGGCATGCGCATGCAGATGCGCCCGGTAACGGGCGTAGTCGGCGGCGGAGTCCTTGCTCACCATGAATGGCCAGTCGCTGGAAACGGTGAGCAGGGTCTCCCGCAGGATCTGATCGGCGATGTGGTCGCGGGGAATCGGCCCGTCCAGCGATGCGGTCTGGGCCAGCGCCTTGTCGACGCAGGTCAGTGCGGTGTCGACGACTTCGGCGTTGAGCCGCACCAGATCAGCAACCTTCTCACCGGACCACACCTGCCAATCTTTGCCCGATCCCCAAGAGCTGGGCGGCAATTCGACGGCGCTCCCGACCAGCCCGTCAGCGGTGGCGTCGCTCAGCGTGCCGACGCGCACGCCGGCCTCCGGCAGTGCGCGCAACACCCGCTCGAGCCATGCCGGCCCCTCGTACCACCAGTGGCCGAACAATTCGGTGTCGAACGCGGCGACGACGTGCGCGGGTCGCCCGATGCGCTCGGACTCGGACAACAGTCGGCGCCGTACTACGTCGACGAAATCTGCGACATGGGCGTCGATTGCGCTGTCGGCGCGCACGGGGTCGTAGGGCGACTTCTTCTCCGAGGGCACGTTGCGCCCGGTGACCCGGGCCGGCTTGAGCCCGGTGCGATGGTCGTAGGTGTGGAAGTCACGGTAGGCCGCGTGACCCGGGTAGCCGGATCTGGGCGACCACACCCGGTAGCTCACCTGCAGATCGCGCCCGAAGGCGACCACGTCGGAGTCACCGACCGGCCGGCCCAGCGCGGTGTCGCCATGCAGCGACGGCCCGTCGACCATGAAGTGACCTACCTCGGCAGCGGCGTAGTCCTGTTCCATGCCCGGGGCATACGCGCACTCGGGCGCCCAGATACCGATTGGCTTGTGCCCCAGCCGCTGTCGCGTATCGGCCAATCCTTCGCGCAGCGCGAACTCGCGCAGCCGCGGGTTCAGCAACGGCTGGAACGGATGGGCCAACGGGCCCCCCAGCAGTTCGACGGTGCCGGCGTCGATCAGCCGTCTCAACAACGGGCTCGCGCCATGCCGCCAGTAGGTGGTGAAATCGTCGAGCGCTCGCTCGGTCTCGGCCATCTCGCGGATCCCGAAGGCGCGCAGAGCTTCTGGCGCCGAAGCGGGGGAGCCGTCGGTGCGATCGCCGGGGCGCAGGCTGGCGGCCTCGGCGGCGCGCAGGTGCCAGTTGGCCAGCCAATGATGCATCCCGTCAAGGCAATACGGGTCATCGAGCTGTGCCATCACAACCGGGGTGACGCCGAGTGTGACCAGCCGGTGCCGATCTTCGTCGGCCAGTCGGCGCAAGACCTGAAGCAGCGGAAGGTAGGACGCCGCCCACGACTGGTAGAGCCACTCCTCGCCAACCGGCCAGCGGCCGTGATGGGCCAGCCACGGCAGATGGGTGTGCAGCACCAAGGTGAACAGCCCGGGCACCGGCTCGCCCGTCGTGGGTGAGGCCGCCGTCATGTTCGTACCGCGATCGCGACCAGATCCAGACTGTCATCGATGTGTCGCGCTTCGACGGCGCCGGCCTCGACGATGTCGAAGTCGGTTGCGGTGACAGCCGCGACGTCGGTCAGCAGATCGGCCGGCCAGGGCGCATCGGCGACGGCGCGCGTGACCTGGGCGTCGATGATCGAGCCGTCATGACGGGCGTCCATCTCCAGCAGCCGCGGGCCATGGAAAACGCCGTACACGCCCTCGATCGAGAAGCCGGCGCCGGTCAACAGCTCGGTCAGCTCCTCGGCATTGAGCTCGCGGGTATGGAACGGATTGATCGGAGTGTCGCGGCCGGGGGAGAACGTGGTCCGGTTCGGCGTGGACATCATCAAAAGGCCGGACGGACGCAGCACCCGCGCGCACTCGCGGACGAACTGCGGCTGATCCCACAAGTGCTCGATGACTTGGAAGTTCACTACGACATCGACAGACTGGTCGGGCAGCGGCAGCTCGGCGAGATTGCCGTGCATCACCTGCACCCGCGGGTAGCGCGCCCGCACGTGCGCGACGGTCGCCTCGTCGTAATCCACCGCGATCACCTGGCGTGCGACGCCGGCGATCAGGTCGGCGCCATAGCCCTCGCCGCAGCCCGCCTCGAGCACCTCACGGCCCACGCAGCGCTGCGCGAACCGCTGGTAGGCCACCTCATGGCGGCGAAACCAGTAGTTCTCTACGTCGAGGCCCGGAATGGTGCGCTCACCGGTCAACGGCAGTGCGGCGCCCGCGGGTAGGTGCGGGACATCAGGGATGAATGCGCTCATTGCATAGGGAGGCTAACCCGTAGCGACGGGTTCGCGAACGGTTCGCTGCGGGTATTCGGCGTTCTGGGTAGGGCTCTGCCCGTTCTGAAGCCACCGGGGGGACAGAACCTGCAGGACGACCCGCTATGGTGAGAGAGCGAACCACACAAAGTTACCGGTCAGTAACATGCGGGTGCGGGGCGCACAAGACGTGACCTTTAGTCCTGCGGCTCCCGGTTGCAGGACTCACTCGAGGAGGACGAGCCACTCTCATGACGAACATCGTGGTCCTGATCAAGCAGGTCCCGGACACCTGGTCAGAGCGCAAACTCAAGGACGGCGACTGGACGCTGGACCGTGAGGCCGCCGATGCCGTGCTGGACGAGATCAACGAACGCGCTGTCGAGGAAGCGTTGCTGATCCGTGAGAAGGAAGCCGCCGACGGCACAGAAGGATCGGTCACCGTGTTGACCGCCGGCCCCGAGCGGGCTAACGAGGCCATCCGTAAGGCACTGTCCATGGGTGCAGACAAGGCCGTTCACCTGGTCGACGAGGGACTGCACGGCTCGGACGTCGTCCAGACCGGCTGGGCGCTGGCGCGCGCGCTGGGCACCATCGAGGGCACCGAATTGGTCATCGCCGGCAACGAGGCCACCGACGGAAGCGGCGGAGCGGTGCCGGCCGTCATCGCCGAGTACCTGGGTCTCCCGCAGCTCACGCACCTGCGCAAGCTTTCGTTGGACGGCAACAAGGTCACCGGCGAGCGGGAAACCGACGATGGTGTGTTCGCCGTTGAGGCCACCCTGCCCGCCGTGGTGAGCGTCAACGAGAAAATCAACGAGCCACGGTTCCCCTCCTTCAAAGGCATCATGGCCGCCAAGAAGAAGGAAGTCACCAAGCTCACACTCGCCGACATCGGTGTCGAGGCCGACGAGGTCGGTCTGGACAACGCGGGCTCCAAGGTGCTGACGTCAACGCCCAAGCCGCCCAAGACTGCCGGCGAGAAGGTCACCGACGAGGGCGAGGGTGGCAGTCAGATCGCCCAATATCTGGTCGGCCAGAAGATCATCTGAGACCACGTAATCCTTAACCGAAAGACACGGAATAACTCATGGCTGAAGTACTGGTGCTCGTCGAGCACGCTGAAGGCGCAATCAAAAAGGTCACCGCCGAATTGATCACGGCGGCAAGAACTTTGGGTGAACCCGCCGCCGTCGTTGTAGGTAAGCCGGGCACTGCCGAGCCGCTCTTGGATGGTCTGAAGTCGGCCGGCGCTGCAAAGATCTACGTCGCCGAATCCGACACCGCGGAGAACTACCTGATCACTCCGGCCGTTGACGTCCTTGCTGCGCTGGCCGAATCCGCCACTCCGGCAGCCGTTTTGCTGGCCGCCAATGCTGACGGCAAGGAGATCGCGGGCCGGCTCGCTGCGCGGATCGGTTCAGGTCTGCTGGTCGACGTGGTCGACGTCCAGCCCGACAACAAGGCGGTGTGGTCGATCTTCGGTGGCGCCTACACCGTCGAGGGACAGGCCAACGGCGACACTCCGGTGATCACGGTACGGCCCGGCGCGATCGAGGCCGAGCCTTCCGACGGCGCCGGCGAGAGGGTTGACGTCGAGGTCCCCGAGCCCGCGGAGAACGCCACCAAGATCACCTCGCGTGAGCCCGCCGTCGCCGGAGACCGGCCGGAACTCACTGAGGCCACCATCGTGGTATCCGGTGGTCGTGGTGTCGGCAGCGCTGACAAGTTCAGTGTGGTCGAGGAGCTGGCTGACTCGCTGGGCGGTGCAGTCGGCGCCTCGCGCGCCGCGGTGGACTCCGGTTACTACCCGGGCCAGTTCCAGGTGGGCCAGACCGGTAAGACGGTCTCTCCGCAGCTCTACATCGCGCTGGGCATCTCCGGCGCCATCCAGCACCGTGCCGGCATGCAGACCTCGAAGACGATCGTCGCGGTCAACAAGGACGAAGAGGCGCCGATCTTCGAAATCGCCGACTACGGCGTGGTCGGTGACCTGTTCAAGGTCGCGCCGCAGCTCACCGAAGCGGTCAAGACCCGCAAGGGCTGACCAGTCGCCAAGAAGCCGTGCGCGTTTCGGCCTAGCCTGGTGACGTGAGCGATCCGCTGGGCGAATTGGCTCGGGTTGCCGAGGGTGACGGCCCCGCCGCCGGCCTTGCGGCGACCGCCCTGGGTGGCGGATCGACCGGCGTCCGGTTGCGTGCGGCGATCCTGGCGCTGGCGGGCCATCGCGGTCCGGACTCCAGCATCTGCCCGTCGGATGCGGCGCGTGCGATCGGCGGCGAGGGCTGGCGTGAACTGACGGACGACAGCCGCAGCACTGCGCTGGCCTTGGCCCGCGACGGCGATGTGGAGATCACCCAGCGGGGGGAAGTGGTCGACCCGGGCCAGCTGCCGCGCGGGCCTATCCGAATCCGGATATTGCATGCTTGACGGCCATGGCAAGTTTGAGATCAATCACAGCGGTGTATAAAGGCTTGCTACTTCGTTCCAGGAAAGGACTTGACGATGAGGGCAATGGCACCAGCCGCGATCGCGATCGCCGCGGTTCTATTCAGCGGATGTTCGGCGTCCAAGATCATCAACACCGGTGGTGACACCAAGTGCAAAGATTTCACCACGCAGGACGAGAAGAAGCAGGACGACGAGGTCAGCAAAATGCTGAAAGACAAGAGCGGCGCCGACCCGGCGAGCTTGCAGATCACCGCCACCCGGCTGTCGGTGGCAACCTACTGCCAGACGATCGGCAAGCCGGACAGCAAGATTTCTGAAGCCCCGCACGGCTGAGCGGCAGCGGTGTTACAGGCCGGCGGCTCACTCGGCGTCGGCTTGCAACACCACCGTTGCGCGCCCGGCGACCCGAACGGTCTCGCCGGCCGAGGTAGGTTGTGGCTCTTCTGGAACCGTGCTCGAGGCAGTATCAATGACCGGGAGCCACGTCTGGCCGAATTCTTTTGGCGGCAAGATGAATTCGATGTCTTCGTGATGGGCGTTGAAACACAGGAAAAATGAATCGTCGGTCACTCGTTGTCCGCGGGCGTCGAGGTCGGGGATGCCCAAGCCGTTCAAGTAGACCGCCACCGATTTCCCGAATCCCGAATCCCAGTCTTCGTCGCTCATTTCAGAGCCGTCCGGCCGGAACCATGAGATGTCGGGTAGTCCTTCCGTACCCCGGCGGCGGACCGGCACTCCCTGGAAGAATCGCCGTCGCCGAAACACCGGATGTGCGGCGCGCAGCGCGGACACCGCCTGAGCGAACTCCAACAGCTCAGTGTCCGCCTTGTCCCAATGCACCCAGGTGATCTCATTGTCCTGGCAGTATCCGTTGTTGTTGCCGTTCTGCGTGCGACCGATTTCGTCGCCGTGCGAGATCATCGGAACGCCTTGCGACAGAAGCGTGGTCGCAAGAAAGTTGCGCTGCTGGCGGGAGCGTAGTTCGTTGACCCCCGGGTCGTCGGTCGGGCCTTCGACGCCGCAGTTCCACGACTGGTTGTTGCTCTCGCCGTCGTTGTTGTCTTCACCGTTGGCCTCGTTGTGCTTTTCGTTGTACGACACCAGGTCTCGCAACGTGAAACCGTCATGGGCGGTGACGAAGTTGATCGACGCCACCGGGCGCCGTGCGGTGTGCTCGTAGAGGTCGGCCGAACCGGTCAGCCGAGACGCGAACTCACCCAGCGTCGCCGCTTCGCCGCGCCAGTAGTCGCGCACGGTGTCGCGGAACTTCCCGTTCCACTCCGTCCACTGCGGCGGAAAGTTGCCGACCTGATAGCCGCCCGGACCCACGTCCCAAGGCTCGGCGATCAACTTGACCTGGCTGACCGTCGGGTCCTGTTGCACGAGTTCGAAAAACGCCGACAGGCGGTCGACGTCGTAGAACTCACGAGCCAGGGTGGCGGCCAGGTCGAAGCGGAAGCCGTCGACGTGCATTTCGGTAACCCAGTAGCGCAACGAGTCCATGATCAGCTGCAGGGCGTGCGGATGGCCGACGTTGAGGCTGTTGCCGGTTCCCGTGTAATCCATGTAGTACTGCTGGTCGTCGTCGACCAGGCGGTAATAGGCGGCGTTGTCGATCCCGCGCATCGACAGGGTGGGCCCCAGATGGTTGCCCTCGGCGGTGTGGTTGTACACCACGTCGAGGATGACTTCGATGCCCTCGTCATGCAGGGCGCGGACCATCGTCTTGAATTCCTGCACCTGACCGCCGGGTGTACTGCTGGAGGTGTACTTGAAGTCGGGCGCGAAAAACCCGATTGTGTTGTAACCCCAGTAGTTTGACAGCCCCTTCTCCACCAGCGTCGAGTCGTTGGCGAAGTGGTGCACCGGCATCAGTTCGATTGCGGTGACGCCGAGATTCTTGAGGTGTTCGATGATGGCCGGATGCGCGATGCCGGCGTAGGTGCCGCGCATCCGTTCCGGAATGTCGGGATGCAGCTCGGTCAGGCCTTTGACGTGAGTTTCGTAGATGACGGTGTCGGCGTACTCGTGGTCCGGCGGGCGGTCGTTGCCCCAGTCGAAGTATGGGTTGATCACCACGGATTTCGGCATGTGTGGCGCGGAGTCGTCGTCGTTGCGGCTGTCGGGGTCGTCGAAGTTGTAGCTGAAAAGCGCCTGATGCCACTCGAAGCTGCCGTCGATGGCTTTGGCGTACGGATCAAGCAGGAGCTTGTTCGAATTGCACCGCAAGCCGTTGGCCGGGTCGTAGGGGCCGTGGATCCGGTAGCCGTAGCGCTGACCAGGCTCGATGGCCGGCAGGAAGCCGTGCCAGACGAAGCCGTCGACGTCGTTGAGCGTCACCTTGGACTCGGTGCCGTCGGCGTCGAACAGGCATAGCTCGACCTTCTCGGCGACCTCGCTGAAGACCGCGAAGTTGGTGCCCGATCCGTCGTACGTGGCGCCTAACGGGTAGGCCTTGCCGGGCCATTGCTCGATACGTACCGGCCCGGGCAGATCGGCGATGTCCGTCACGGCACCCTCTTTCGTCAGAGGGTCGCGAGGGCGCGACCCGACGGTGCAGACTACCCGCCCGGCGGCGAGTCACACATTATGTGAATCGAGGCACAATGGCGTGGTGAACAGTTGGCCGACGCCCGATGATCCCGGACCCGGGCAGGAGTCGGTGTGGGACTACCCGCGCCCGCCGCGACTGGAGGAATTCGCCGGCTCGATCACCGTCGAGCTGGGCGGCCGGACCATCGCTTCCACCTCACGGGCGTGGCGGGTGCTGGAGACCAGTCACCCGCCGACCTACTACCTGCCCGGCACCGCGTTCGCCGACGGGGTGCTGCGCCCCGCTGACGGCGCATCGTGGTGTGAATGGAAGGGGCAGGCAACGTATTACGACCTGGTGACCGAGGCGCGGATCGCTCCGCAGGCGGGATGGACCTACCTTCGGCCCAGTGTTGATTTCGCACCGCTGGCGGGCGCGATCGCCGTGATGGCTGCGGCCGTGGACCGTTGCACGGTGAACGGCGAAGAGGTGACGCCACAGCCCGGCGGTTTCTACGGCGGCTGGATCACCAGCTGGATTGCCGGGCCGTTCAAAGGAATTTCGGGTTCACTGGGCTGGTGAGGTCCGACTAGGGCTTGGATGTGCTGATGGCGTCGATACGACGCAACCCGACGGCGCACACCGACAGATAGGCGGCCGCCCACCACGGCACGGCCATGCTGGCTCGCGTGTGGTCGCCGGCCGGCTCGACCCGGTGATGCGTTGCCGGGATGCCGGCCACCTTCCACGCCCAGTGCCGGCCGGGTTCGAACTCGGTGACGGTGAACGGCGCCGAGACGCCCAACGACGTACGCACCGTTCCGGTTACGCCCAATGCCAATTCAGTGTGCGGGGGATCGAGCAGCCCTGCGCTCACCGTGGGTCCCCACTTCGGCCATGCATCGAGGTCGACCAGCACGTTCCACACCACGGACGGCGGTGCTGCGATGAGCCTGTCTACGGCAAGCATTATGGAGCTCGTCCTCCCAAGGCACGTTGTTGTGCGACCACGTCATCGAGATCGCGTAGCCGTCGTAATCCGGCCAGCGGCTGATTCATTCGCTGATTGTTGGCGAGGTGTTCGGCGTTGCGATCCAGAAACCACCAGTATCCACCCGTGAACGGGCAAGCCCGGTCGCCTACCCGCTCGTTGGGGCGGTACCGGCAGTCGCCGCAGTAATTACTCATCCGGTTGATGTAGGCGCCACCGGAGGCGTAGGGCTTGGTCGCCATCAGCCCGCCGTCGGCGTGTTGGGACATGCCGACCACGTTGGCGACCATCACCCACTCGTAACCATCGACGAAGCATCGATGAAACCAGTCGGTCATCGCGGCAGGGTTCCAACCGCGCTGCAGGGCGTAGTTCGACAACACCATCAGCCGCGGAATGTGATGCACCCAGCCGTGGTCGCGGACCTGTCCCAGCACATCTTTCAGGCAATGCGCGTCGACTGCGTCGGCGTCCAGATCGGCGAACCAATTCGGCACCGGTGCGTGCGCGTCGAGCGCATTGCGGCGACGGTAGTTCCGGCCGAAATGCCAGTACACGTGCCAGATGTAGTCGCGCCAGCCGATGAGTTGGCGGATATAGCCTTCGACGCTTCCCAGCGGCGCCGCGCCCGATCGGTAGGCGTCTTCGGCGGCGTAGGCGCATTCGAGTGGGTCGAGCAACCCGAGATTCATCGGCGCCGACAACACACTGTGGGCCATGAAGCGATCACCACTGAGCATGGCGTCTTCGTGCGGCCCGAAATGCGGTAGGCGATCCCGGATGAACACACCGAAGGCTTGTTGCGCCTCGGCTGTCGTGACGGCGAATTCACGTGGACCGTCGCGGCCGACGAACGACACCTCGCCGTCGCGCTCCCAGCGATCCAGATCCGCGCGGACGCGTTCGTCGATCTCGTCTTCTTCGGGCCGCCACGGCGCGGTGATTCCGAGATCCCCGCGTTTTGGTGCGGGTTCGCGATTGTCCGCGTCGAAATTCCATCGCCCCCCGGCCGGCTGGTCACCGTCCATCAACAGCTCGAATCGCCGTCGGGCAGCACGGTAGAAGTTTTCCAGCCGGAGCGTCCGGTGACCCTCGGCCCATTGGCCGAACGCTTCGCGATCGGTGCAAAACCCGCGAGCCGGCAAGACGTCTACGTCAGGCAGTGAACGGACGAATCGGTCGGCGGCCCAAGAGGTGGGCTGACACACACTGAGCGGTTCGTCGAGTTGGCCGAGCGCCTCACGGTAGGTGCGCGTCTGCAGGAACGTTGCCTGGTCGCCGAGCTCGGCCGCGCGATGGCGCAACGCCGAAAGCACCAGGTGAGCCTTGCGGCGGTGAAAGCGGCGCCGGGCGAACGCCGCCTGCGACTCGATCAGCAGCACCGGCTGGTCGGGCTCATCAAGGAAATGCGGCCCGAGCTGGTCGGCGAAACACCAACGCCGGACGTTCGAACCCATGCTGGTGCCATACCCTTGCCTGCGAAGTCCGAATCACTTGTGTGCCCTCATGGATCAAGGAGCGCGATGACGGACGCCGTGCAAGCACTGGGTGCCGAGAAATTCGTGTCGCTGACGACGTACAAGAAGGATGGCGCCGCCGTCGCAACGCCCATGTGGATCGGCCGCGACGGCGATCACCTGTTCGTCTGGACGCCGGTCGACAGCTGGAAGGCCAAGCGGGTCAGAAACGATCCCCGAGTGGCGCTGGTGCCGTGCAGCCGTGGTGGCAAGGTCCGCGAAGGTGCAACTTCGGTTGGCGGGGTGGCCGAGGTGATCACCGATCCCGCGACCGTGCAGCGCCTGGCCGGGGTGATCCGCAGCAAGTACGGCTTCGAGTTCGCGATCGTGACCTTCATCGAACGCATTCTGGCCCGCCGGAACAAGCCACGCCTGATTCTGCGGATCGCGCTGTCTAGTTGACTCGACGGCTCGGCGCCGACCCTCGAATGTCGAAACCCTCGAGCGTCCCGGTTGCCCGCCAGGCAGCCAGGATATCGGCGTATTCGGTGGGGCTGCCGAAAAAGAAGCTGTCCCGATTCAGCCGCGCGGTGGCCTGCCCTTCGCGGTTGTAGTAGCCGGGAGTGCACGATTCCCGTCGACCGGCGATAACGCTGGAACGCTCGACGACGGCGTCGACCCAGGCGGCTTCGGCGTCCGCGGTGGCCTCCAACTCGGCGACGTCATGCTGCAGTGCCCATGCGATCACCCAGGCGATGTGGCGGGACTGGGTGTCGATGAGGTACGGGAAGTTCACCGTGAAGCCCGACTGGGCGATGCTTTCGATGAAGCAGTTCGGGAACCCGTTGACATGCACGCCGTGCAGTGTGGCGACACAGTCGGCCCACTTGTCGGTGAGGGTCAGCCCGTCGCGGCCGACGATGTCGAATCCGGTGCGCTGCGAGTAACTGGTCCCTACTTCGAATCCGGTCGCGAAAATCAAGCAGTCCAAACGATATTCGACGCCTGCCACGATGACGCCGTCAGCGGTGATCAGGTCCACGCCTTGTCCGTGGGTGTCGACCAGGGTGACGTTGTCGCGGTTGAACGCCTGCAAATACTCGTCGTGGAAGCACGGTCGCTTGCAGTAGTACCCGTACCAGGGTTTGAGTGCCTCGGCCGTGGCGGCGTCGGTCACGATATCTTCGACGCGGGCCCGGATCTCTTCCATCTTGGCGAAGTCCGCCATCTCGGCGGCGTTCGGGCCACCTTCGTTGACGATCGGCATCTTCTTGGTGAGGCTGGTCCACGCGTCGTCGACCAGATCTTCCTCCGCTGATCCTCCGGCAGTGAGGATTTGGAAGTTCTCGATCCGCCGCTGTTGCCATCCCGGCTCCAGGGTGGCGACCCAGTCCGGTTCGGTCGGGCGGTTGGCACGTACGTCCACGGTTGACGGGGTGCGCTGGAAGACGAACAGTTGGCCGGCTGCCTCGGCGATCCTCGGCACGCACTGAATGGCCGTTGCGCCGGTGCCGACGATTCCAACCCGCTTGTCGGCCAGCAAGCTCAGGTCTTGCCCGGTGTATTCGTAATCCCAGCGGCTGGTGTGGAAAGCGTGCCCGCTGAAGTCGGTAATACCTTCGATACCTGGCAGTTTCGGCTTCTGCAGGTATCCGTTGGCCATCGCCACGAATCGGGCGCGAATTTCGTCGTCACGATCGGTCGAGATCACCCAGCGCGAAGTTTCTGACTCCCAACGGATTTCGCGTACCTCGGTCTGCAGACACGCATCGCGATACAACCCGTACTGTTCGGCGATGCGCCGGCAGTGCGCCCAGATCTCGGGGCCTTTGGCGTACTTCTCGGTCGGGATGTAACCGAGCTCTTCGAGAAGTGGCATGTAGACGTAGGACTCGACGTCGCAGGCGATCCCGGGATAGCGATTCCAGTACCAGGTTCCGCCGACGTCGGCGGCCTTGTCGATCAACCGCACACTGTCGATGCCGAGTTGCTTGCACCGCGCACCGATCAGCAGCCCGCCGAAGCCGGCGCCGACGACCGCGACGTCGACGGAGTCATTGACGGGATCGCGGCTGAAGTCGGGATCGGCCCATGGATCATCGCCGAACTTGCTGAAGGCGCCCGATACCTGCACATATTGTGCAATGCCGTCGGTGCGTAGCCGGCGCCGGCGTTCCTCGGCGTACTTGTTGCGCAGCGCTTCGGGATCGAACGGCCCTGCGCTGCTGCTGGCGGTCACGGCTGAACAGTCAATCAAGTTTGTCGGCCGGACGACGCCTAAATGCCGGCGATTGTTCAAACTGCCGCTGCGACATCGTCATCAAGCGTGCACGGACACGTTACGGCTGCGATGCCATATGGCTGATCAACAACGCAACTGTGTCCCATACGGGCATCCAGTCAGTACTCATACCTGCCGAGAAGAGGCCGCCTTCGTCGGCGGGACGACGTTACTCCCTCTTGCTGTCGACCGATCCCGCTCACATCGAAGCTGCCCAGCGGTTGCGCCACGACGTGTTCGGCAGCGAGCCGGGCTTCGCCCTCTCCGGACAGGAAGGCGGCCTTGACGTCGACCGTTTCGACGAGTTCTGCGACCACCTACTGGTTCGGGAGGAAGACTCGGGCGAGTTGGTGGGCTGCTATCGGATGTTGTCGCCGACCGGCGCTGTCGCCGCCGGGGGGCTCTACACCGCAACAGAATTCGACATGCGAGCGCTGGATTCACTACGGCCGTCGCTGGTGGAGATGGGTCGCGCCGTAGTGCGTCACGACCACCGCAGCGGTGCCGTCATCCTGGTGATGTGGGCGGGCATCCTGGCGTACCTCGACCATTGCGATTACGACTACGTGACCGGATGCGTATCGGTACCGGCCGTCGTGAATGGGGAGCCACCCGGCACCCGGATCCGTGGCGTCCGTGACTTCGTGTCACGCCGCCACGCCGCCCCGGCCGGCTACCGGGTGATACCGCGGCGACCGGTGGTGATCGATGGGCGCCCGCTCGACGAGGTCGCGCCGCCCGCGCGGCCGGTGATACCGCCGCTGATGCGTGGCTACCTGCGGTTGGGGGCGCGCATCTGCGGTGAGCCGGCCCATGACCCCGACTTCGGCGTCGGAGACTTCGCGGCGCTGCTGGACAAGCGCCGATCCGACACCCGCTACCTGCGCCGACTCCGGTCGGCGTCGGCGGCCGCCGAGGCAGCGGGCCGGGTGGCTTGATGAGCACTTCAGCGCTGCGTGACCACGCCTGGCTTCCGAAGGCAACGTGCGACACCGCATGCATAGCCGCCGGCGGCTATGCGGCAACTCGGCGGCTGATCGTGGCGCTGCGGGTCGCGCGGCGGATCACCCTGCTGCTGTTGTTCGCGCCCGTGTTGCCACTGCTGGCCGGGTGCTTTCCGAGCTGGTCGAAATCACGGCAGTTCTACTGCCGACTGCTGTTGTGTTGCCTCGGGGTCAAGATCACCGTTTCGGGTGGGCCGATACGCAATCTCCCTGGGGTGCTCGTGGTGAGTGACCACATGTCCTGGCTGGACATCCTGACGATCGGGGCGGCGCTGCCGTCCAGCCGCTGGCGCGCATCGCCGTTGTCGTTTGTGGCCCGCGCGGACGTAGCTGCCACGTCCGCAGTGCGGATGATGGCCCGCATCGTCAAAGTCATCCCGATCGAACGCGCCAAGCTGCGTCAGCTGCCCGCAGTCGTGGCGACCGTCGCCGCCCGGCTGTATGCCGGCCACACGGTGGTGGCCTTCCCGGAGGGCACCACCTGGTGCGGGCGCTCAGGTCATTCCCACCAGGGCTCGGGGCCGTTCTACCCGGCCATGTTCCAGGCCGCGGTCGACACTGGCCGGCCGGTTCAGCCGCTGCGGCTGCGCTACCAGCACCGGGACGGTCGAGTGTCGACGGTTCCGGCCTACATCGGTAACGACACGCTGTTGCGTTCGATCGGCCGACTGATGGTGGCCCGCCGCACGGTCGCGCGCATCTACGTCGAGTCGTTGCAGCTGCCGGGCAACGATCGTCGGGAGCTGGCCCGCCGTTGTCAGGCCGCAATCCGGATCAACACGATCCCGCATTCAGCCTGCGGCCGGAGGCCGTCCGTGCCGACGTCCTGACCGCCACGAGCGCGCCGGTATCCTTGGCAGGTCATGGTCTACCTGGATCACGCCGCCACCTCTCCGATGCACCCCGCTGCCGTCGAGGCGATGACGGCCGCGCTGAGCACCGTTGGTAACGCCTCGTCGCTGCACGCCACCGGTCGCCTCGCGCGCCGGCGGATGGAGGAGGCCCGCGAGCTGATCGCGGCCAAACTGGGTGCCCGACCGTCGGAGGTGATCTTCACCGCTGGCGGCACCGAGAGCGACAACCTCGCCGTCAAGGGCATCTACTGGGCGCGCCGCGACGCCGATTCGCGCCACCGCCGCATCATCACCACCGAAGTCGAGCACCATGCCGTGCTGGACGCGGTGAACTGGCTCGCCGAGCACGAAGGCGCCGAGGTCACCTGGTTGCCGACGAGCGCGGACGGGTCGGTGTCGGCTGCGGCGCTCCGCGACGCTCTGCAATGCCACGACGACGTCGCGCTGGTCACGGTGATGTGGGCGAACAACGAGGTCGGAACGATCATGCCGATCGACGAACTCGCCGCTGTGGCAGCTGAATTCGATATTCCCATGCACAGCGACGCGGTTCAAGCGGTGGGCCAGCTGCCCGTCGATTTCAGCGCCAGCCAGTTGTCCGCGCTGACTGTGGCCGCGCACAAGTTCGGTGGCCCGCCCAGCGCAGGCGCGCTGCTGCTTCGTCGCGACGTCAGCTGCACGCCGCTGTTGCACGGTGGCGGCCAAGAGCGTGACATCCGCTCAGGCACACCCGATGTCGCCTCCGCCGTCGGCATGGCCGCCGCGATGGCGCTAGCCGTCGACGGGCTGGAGGCCAACCGTGCGCGTCTGCAGCTCCTGCGGGACCGGCTTATCGACGGTGTGCTGGCTGCGGTGCAGGACACTCGGCTCAACGGTGCCACCGGCGCCCGCCGACTACCGGGCAACGCGCACTTCACGTTCGAAGGGTGTGAGGGTGATGCGCTGCTGATGCTGTTGGACGCCAACGGAATCGAGTGTTCCACCGGATCGGCGTGCACCGCCGGTGTGGCGCAGCCGTCGCACGTGTTGATCGCGATGGGCGCCGACCCCGCCAGTGCCCGCGGATCGCTGCGGTTGTCGTTGGGGCACACCAGCGTCGAGTCCGACGTCGACGCGGCACTGCAGGTGATACCCGGGGCCGTGGCGCGCGCCCGGCAGGCGGCACTCGCCACCGCGGCGGTGTCTCGATGAAGGTGCTCGCGGCAATGAGTGGCGGTGTCGACTCGTCGGTCGCCGCGGCCCGAATGGTCGATGCGGGTCACGACGTGGTCGGCGTACACCTGGCCCTGTCGCACGCCCCCGGCACGTTGCGGACCGGCTCACGTGGCTGCTGTTCCAAAGAGGACGCCGGCGACGCTCGTCGAGTTGCCGATGTACTCGAAATCCCCTTCTATGTGTGGGATTTCGCCGACAAGTTCAAAGAAGACGTGATCGACGACTTCGTGTCGTCCTATGCGCGTGGCGAGACCCCCAATCCGTGTGTGCGCTGCAATGAACGGATCAAATTCTCCGCGTTGGCCGCTCGCGCGCTGGCACTGGGTTTCGATGCGGTCGCCACCGGTCACTACGCCCGGCTCTCGGACGGACGGCTGCGCCGTGCCGTCGACGCCGACAAAGACCAGTCCTACGTGCTCGCGGTACTGACTGCCAACCAACTGCGCCATGCGGCGTTCCCCATCGGGGACACCCCCAAGTCACAGATCCGCGCCGAAGCGGCCCGCCGCGGCCTGTCGGTCGCCGAGAAGCCGGACAGCCACGACATCTGCTTCATCCCGTCCGGCGACACCCGCGCCTTTTTAGGTGAGCGAATCGGGGTTCGCCGCGGTTCGGTGGTCGACCAGGGCGGTGCCGTCCTGGCGATGCACGACGGTGTCCACGGCTTCACCATCGGCCAGCGCAAGGGCCTGGGCATCGCCGGACCGGGACCCGACGGCCAGCCGCGCTACGTCACCGCGATCGACGCCGACAGCGGCACCGTCCAGGTGGGCTCGGCAGCTGACTTGGAGATCTGGCAGCTGACCGGCCACCGGCCGGTGTTCACCGCGGGCACCGCACCCGGTGGACCCGTCGACTGCGCGGTGCAGGTGCGCGCGCACGGCGAAGCGGTCGACGCGGAAGCCGAACTGACCGGCCAGGAGCTGGCGGTCCGACTGCGTGCCCCGCTGCGCGGCGTGGCCCCGGGCCAGACGCTGGTGCTGTACCGCCGCGACGCAGACGGCGACGAGGTGCTCGGCAGTGCCACCATCGCCACGGCGTCGTAGCCCGCTCCGGGGCTAACCCGGCAGGTTCGCGGCGATGTTCGACATCACGATCGTCGACACCGAGTCCGGAAACCCGCAGAAAGTGACCTCGACCAGCACCACCGACTTGAGCAGGTAATCGCGTCCGCAGTCGCCGGGCCGGGTCTGCAGCGACCGGTCGTCGGCGTCCCAGGTCCCGACTAACCCGAAACCGGCTGAGCTGTCGGCGCAGCTGCGCACCGTTGTCACCAACGCCGCGAACGCGCGCCGGGCGGTGTCCGCGTCCGGATAGGCCGCGGCACCTTCCGAGATGAGGCCGCCGTGCGGCGGGTCTTGAAAAGTGGTCTTGTGGAACCCCTCGATATCGGGGCCAAAGGTCGCGGTGTCGGCGTAGACGAATCGGCACTGCGGCGGCGCACTGCGGGCAAGCGTGTCGATATCGACCGGGGAACTGGCGTCCATGGACGGGATGACCGTCAGGTGTTCGTCGCCGCCGGTGATCGCCTGCATGCGCGACTGATCGAGTAGCACCCGTTCGACATCGACACCGGAAGCGTTGGGTATGAAACCGAATTCCGCAGCGACTGTGCCGTTCACCACGCGGGTGCACGCCGTGGCCAGCACAGCCGCGGCACACAGCATCAGCCGTCGCGTCGTCATGTTGACCCGAGCGTAGTGGCACTGAACTGCCCTGGCGCGGCGCACCGGAAACGCTATCGAATACGGTTCTCCGGTGAGCGTTTTCGCAACCGGCACCGGCATCGGGTCGTGGCCCGGTACTGCCGCACGGCCGGCAGCCGAAGTCGTCGTCGGCGAGCTGGGCGCTGCGATGGCCCATCTGGTCGAGTTGCCCGCGAGGGGAGTGGGCGCTGACATCGTGGGGCGCGCCGGCGCGCTGCTGATCGACATCGCCATCGATACCGTGCCGCGCGGCTACCAGGTGGCGGCGCGGCCGGGCGCGGTGACGCGACGGTCAGCCAGCTTGCTCGCCGAGGACATCGACGCGCTGGAAGAGGCCTGGGAGGTGGCGGGGCTGCGGGGCAGCGGGCGACCGGTCAAGGTCCAGGCGCCCGGCCCGATCACGCTGGCTGCCGAGCTGGAGCTGTCCAACGGGCACCGGGCGATCACCGATCTGGGCGCGTTCAGCGACCTCGCCGCCTCGCTAGCCGAGGGAGTCGCCACCCATCGGGCGTCGCTGTCCCGTCGACTCGACACTCCAGTCGTCGTGCAATTCGACGAGCCGTTGTTGCCCGCCGCGGTAGCGGGACGGCTAACCGGCGTGACTTCCCTGAGCCCGGTGGCCGCCATCGAGGAGACGGTGGCCACCACCATGCTCGACACGTGCGCCGCAGCCGCCGGTGCCGACGTGTTGGTGCACAGCTGCGGCTCGGCTCTGCCATGGAAAGTGTTGCAGGACAGCACTATCAGCGCCGTTTCTGTCGATATCGAAACTCTGCAGGCCGCTGAGCTGGATGCCGTCGCAGAATTCATCGAATCCGGACGGGTCGTCGTGCTGGGCGTCGTGGCGTCCAGTGCACCGGCCCGGCCTCCCGCGGTCGAAGAGGTCGCCGGCCGCGTGGTGGCGATCACCGACCGACTCGGCTTCGGCCGGTCGGTACTGCGGGACCGCATCGGCGTCACCCCCAACTGCGGGTTGGCCGGTGCGACACCGGACTGGGCCCGTACCGCGGTCGGACTGGTCCGCCGCGTCGCCGACGCATTCGCCGACGATCCCGACGCCATCTGAGTAACGCGCTGCATACGGTGTGCACGTAGACAACCCGCAGCTAGCGTTGCACGATGTCTATCGCCTCGCCCGACGTACAAGAGATGCTCGATGAACATGCGCTGCGAAAGCTCGTGCACGCCTACTGCCGTGCGGTAGATCGCGGCGACCTCGACACACTGCGCAGTCTCTACCACCACGACGCCGAAGACCGCCACGGCGCATTCTCGTCGGGTTCGGTCGACACATTCCTGCGCACACTTGCCGATATGCGGCCGCACATCCGGTCGATGCAACATCACGTCACCACAACCAACTTCGTCATCAGTGGTGACACCGCCGAAGGTGAGATCTACAGCATCGCGACACATTCGTTCGCCGCCGGCGATGGTGAAACCGAGGTCGTCGTTGGCGGGCGGTACCTCGACAAGTATGAGAAGCGCTCGGGGGCATGGAGATTCACCACCCGAAGCATTGTCACCGACTGGGCGCACGTGCATAATCCGTCGACGGTTGACGTGAGCCATCCGATGACCCGGAACACGCCACGAGGCCGTCCCGGTCGCGACGACCCGTCGTACGAATTCTTTTCGATGTTCGCGCCATCGCGGCACAGTTAGCGCCGCGACGCGAGTTCGACCGCGACGCTGTTCATCCGGTTCCTATACGCTGGCGGTCCCTGGGAGAGGACGATTGATGCAGGCGATTGGCACAACCGGAATTGGTCGGCGGCGAACGCTCCTGCTCGGGTGGCTCGCCGTAATCGGCATCGCCGCGGCCGCGTTTCTGGTCCGGTCACCGGCCCTGCCGTCCGCGAGCGGCTCGACCGCAAGCGCAATCCCGGCACCCACCATCGACGAGCCGGCGAGCGGACGTCCCAAGTCGGAGACCGCGGTATTGGCCGGCGGCTGCTTCTGGGGTGTGCAAGGTGTCTTCCAGCATGTCAAAGGCGTGTCGTCGGCCCAGTCGGGCTACGCCGGGGGAGACGCCGCATCAGCCGACTACGAGACAGTCAGCACGGGCACCACAAAGCACGCAGAGTCGGTGCGCGTCACTTACGACCCGACGCAGGTCACCTACGGCCAACTGTTGCGGGTCTTCTTCGGCGTCGTTCAGGATCCGACCGAACTCGACTATCAAGGTCCCGACATCGGCCCGCAGTACCGCTCAGTGGTCTTCGCTCAGGACGACACCCAGCAGAAGATCGCGAACGCCTACATCGCTCAGCTGAATCAGGCGGGCGCCTTCCGTGCGCCGATCGTCACCGCGGTGTCGCCGGGAGCGTCGTTCTTCCCGGCCGAGGCATACCACCAGGACTATCTCAACCAGCATCCGAACAACGCCTACATCGTCGCCAACGACCTACCCAAGCTGGGCGCGCTCAAGTCGGACTTCCCGGACCTCTATCGCGACTAGCTGTCGGCAACCTTCGATAGCCTGCCAGGGTGAGTTCACCAGAGGCTGATCCTCCTGGGGCTGATCCCATTGGGCCCGAGGTACGTCGTGCCTGGCGCGAACTGGCCGACGAGGTGCGCGAACACCAGTTCCGCTACTACGTCCGTGACGCGCCGATCATCTCGGATGCCGACTTCGACGTACTGTTGCGCCGTCTTGGCGCGCTCGAGGACGACTATCCCGAGTTGCGCACGCCGGACTCACCGACCCAGCTCGTCGGCGGCGCCGGCTTCGCCACCGAATTCACCTCCGCGGATCATCTGGAGCGGATGTTGTCGTTGGACAACGTGTTCAGCGCCGAGGAATTCGACCTGTGGGCCGGCCGTGTCCGAGGTGAAGTCGGAACGGAGGTGCCGTATCTCTGCGAACTCAAAATCGACGGCGTCGCACTGGCTCTGGTGTACCGCAACGGCCGGCTGGTCCGGGCCGCGACCCGGGGTGACGGGCGCACCGGAGAGGACGTCACGCTCAACGCGCGCACCATCGACGACGTACCCGAGCGCCTGACGCCCAGCGACGACCATCCGGTGCCCGACGTGCTCGAGGTGCGCGGCGAGGTGTTCTTCCGGCTCGCCGATTTCGAGGCGCTCAATGCCGCCCTCGTCGAGGACGGCAAGACGCCGTTCGCCAACCCGCGCAACAGCGCAGCGGGCTCGCTGCGGCAGAAGGATCCGGCTGTGACGGCCCGTCGCAAACTCCGGATGATCTGCCACGGGCTGGGGCACCTGGAGGGCTACCGGCCGCAGACGCTGCATGACGCATACCTGGCGCTGGCTGCCTGGGGATTACCGGTCTCCAACCACACCACCCGAGTGGACACCGCGGCCGGCGCCCTCGAGCGGATCGCCTACTGGGGCGAGCACCGGCACGATGTGGATCACGAAATCGACGGCGTGGTAGTCAAAGTCGACGACGTGTCGTTGCAGCGCAGGCTCGGCTCGACGTCGCGTGCGCCGCGATGGGCGATCGCCTACAAATACCCGCCGCAGGAGGTTCAGACCGAACTGCTCGACATCCGGGTCAATGTCGGCAGAACCGGTCGGGTCACGCCGTTCGCGTTCATGACGCCGGTCACCGTCTCGGGCTCGACCGTCGGGCTGGCCACCCTGCACAACGCCGCCGAGGTCAAACGCAAAGGCGTACTGATCGGCGACACGGTGGTCATCCGCAAGGCCGGTGACGTCATCCCCGAGGTGCTCGGCCCCGTCGTCGACCTGCGAGACGGCTCCGAACGTGAATTCATCATGCCCACAACGTGTCCTGAGTGCGGCACGACGTTGGCGCCGGCGAAGGAGGGCGACGCCGACATTCGCTGTCCCAATGCCCGGTCCTGTCCGGCACAGCTGCGTGAGCGGGTTTTTCATGTCGCCGGGCGCGGCGCGTTCGACATCGAGGGGCTCGGCTACGAGGCGGCGACCGCGCTGCTCAAAGCACAGGTGATCGACGACGAGGGTGATCTGTTCAGCCTCACCGAAACCGACTTGTTGCGTACCGATTTGTTCACCACCAAGGCCGGCACGTTGTCCGCCAACGGCAAACGTCTGCTGGCCAATTTGGACACCGCCAGGAAGCAGCCGCTGTGGCGGGTGTTGGTGGCGTTGTCGATTCGGCATGTCGGGCCGACAGCGGCGCGGGCGTTGGCCACCGAGTTCGGCAGCTTGGACGCGATCACGTCGGCGTCGACAGAACAACTCGCCGCGGTCGAGGGTGTCGGCCCGACGATCGCCGACGCGGTGACAGAGTGGTTCACCGTCGACTGGCATTGCCAGATCGTCGACAAGTGGCGAACTGCCGGGGTGCGGATGGCCGACGAGCGCGACTCCAGCGTGCCGCGCACCCTGCAGGGTCTCACGATCGTCGTCACCGGGTCGCTGGCCGGCTTCTCCCGAGATGACGCCAAAGAGGCGATCCTGACGCGCGGCGGCAAAGCGGCCGGTTCGGTGTCGAAGAAGACCGATTACGTGGTGGCCGGCGATTCTCCCGGCTCGAAGTACGACAAGGCGATCGAGCTTGGAGTGCCCGTCCTCGACGAGGACGGCTTCCGAAAGCTGTTGGCCCAGGGTCCTTCCGGGTCAGGGGAGTAGCGGCAGCCGCCACAGCGGGGTCTTCGGTTCCAGCAGCCACATTCGGATCGCGGTGAACCTGATCAGTCGGAGCGCGCCGGTGATCAGGATGGCCGCCAGCGGGAGATCGCCCAGGGCGGCCGTCAGGATCGCGACTCGAAAGTCGTTGGCACCGGCGGTCATCAGGTCGAACCAGGCATCGCAGATCAGCAATGTGCCGGTCGCGAAAGCGGTCAGCAGCATCACCTGCCGGCGCAGCAATCCGAACACCACGGTCGCCGCCATCAAGGCGAGCAGTAGCAGGTCGAATCCGACCCAGGTTGCCGTCCAGTCGTGCACCAGGTAGTCATCGGGCAGCGCGAAAGCCAGGTACACGATCCAGGGAATCAGCACGAAGGTGCCGCCGGTCATGATCCCCAGCCAGCCCCACCGGATCCGGTGCGCTTGGGCGACCGGCAGGAGTTCGGACAGCGGGCGCTCGAGGCGCTGGATCAATTGTCGCCGTTCGGCAGGGGACAGCGCGGCGATCTGGGCGTCGGATAACGGGCTCACAACCGCATGAATACCCTGTTCGCCGGAACTCTCAGTGCAGCAGGGTCGCGACGATGCCGGCCAGGTACCCCAGCCGGGCCACTTCCGACGGCCGAAAGGCCGGCCCACCGGGCCGACCGAGCACCACCGAGGTGTCTGGCGTGTCCAGCGGAGCTGCGATCAGCGTGGTGTCCAAGTCCCGCCAGACCTGCGGCACCCACTCCTCGGAGGCGTTCAGCGCGGTGGCGTGCTCGATGGGCATCCACGGCACATTGGTCAGCCGGGTCTCCGGAGCGCCGCGACTGCCCGCGATGCGCTCGAACTCGTTGCCGGACTTGCGCAACACCGTGCACCAGCTCACCCGCAGCACCTGCGGCGCCTCATCGACCAGCACCTGCAGCTTGGCGGTGCTGTTGCCCGCGGCGGCGACGTGGTCGATCAGCGCCAACTCGCGGTGCGCATCCAGCAATCCGGTGTGCGGTCGCAGGCTGTCCACCCGCACGCCTTGCAGCGCTTCGGCGGCCGTGATCAGGGTGTCCGGCATGCCGCCCGGCGGCAGCTCGACGACGAGATCGTCGATGGCGTAGTCGGGTCCGCGCTCCACGACATCCAGCGACAGGATGTCCGCGCCTACCGACCCAAGCGCCACGGCCAGCGAGCCGAGACTGCCCGGTCGGTCGGCGAGCTGAACTCGCAGCAGATACGACGACACGCGGGCCACTGTTCCACAGCGGTGGGTCCACGGCATGTCGGCAGGGGTTCCTCCTCCCGCCGCTCCGCGGCGCGCATCGTCACCCGGCGGGTCTGGTGAGCCGGGTTCCTCCTCCCGCCGCTCCGCGGCGCGCATCGTCACCCGGCTAGGCTTCTCAGCCGTGTCCCAGATCTCCCGCGACGAGGTAGCCCATCTGGCCAAGCTGGCTCGGCTGGCGTTGACCGACGACGAGCTGGACAGCTACGCCGGCCAGCTCGACGCCATCCTGACCCACGTGGGTCAGATCCAGGCGGTCGACGTCACCGGCGTCGAAGCGACTGACAACCCGCTCAAAGCGGTCAACGTCACCCGCCCGGATCAGATCGCGCCGTGCCTGACCCAGCACGAGGCGCTCGCCGAGGCGCCCGAAGCCCTCGACGGCCGTTTCGTGGTTCCGCAGATTCTCGGAGAACCGGAATGAGCGACATCATTCGGCAGGACGCCGCCACGCTGGCCGCAAACATCGCCGCCAAGCAACTCTCGTCAACCGAAGTCACGCAAGCATTCCTGGACCAGATCGCGGCGACCGATCAGCAGTACGGCGCCTTCCTGCACGTCGCGGCGGAGTCTGCGCTCAAAGCCGCGGCCGCCACGGACAAGTCGCTGGCCGCCGGTGAGAAGCCGGCATCTGCCCTGGCGGGCGTCCCGCTGGCCCTCAAAGACGTATTCACCAGCGTCGACATGCCCACCACCTGCGGGTCGAAAATCCTCGAGGGCTGGCACTCGCCCTACGACGCGACCGTCACCGCGCGGCTGCGCGCCGCCGGTATTCCCCTCCTGGGCAAGACCAACATGGATGAGTTCGCCATGGGGTCATCGACGGAAAACTCGGCGTACGGGCCGACCCGCAATCCGTGGAACACCGATCGGGTGCCCGGCGGGTCAGGAGGCGGCAGCGCCGCCGCGCTGGCGGCATTCCAGGCGCCGCTGGCCATCGGCACCGACACCGGCGGGTCCATCCGTCAACCGGCGGCGCTGACCGCGACCGTTGGCGTCAAACCCACCTACGGCACGGTGTCGCGTTACGGACTGGTGGCCTGCGCGTCGTCGCTGGACCAAGGCGGACCCTGCGGACGCACAGTGCTCGACACCGCCCTGCTGCACCAGGTGATCGCCGGCCACGACCCCCGCGACTCGACGTCGATCCAGGCCGAGGTGCCCGACATCGTCGGTGCCGCGACGAGCGGCACGACAGGCGATCTCAACGGGGTGCGCGTCGGGGTGGTCCGGCAACTGCGCGGCGAGGGGTATCAGCCCGGCGTGCTGGCGTCGTTCAACAAAGCTGTCGAGCAATTGACCGCGCTCGGGGCCGACGTCTCCGAAGTCGACTGTCCCCACTTCGATCACGCGCTGGCCGCCTACTACCTGATCCTGCCTTCGGAGGTGTCGAGCAACCTGGCCCGCTTCGACGCGATGCGTTACGGGCTCCGCGTCGGCGACGACGGCACTCACAGCGCCGAGGAAGTAATGGCGTTGACGCGGGCCGCCGGATTCGGGCCGGAAGTCAAGCGGCGCATCATGATCGGCACCTATGCGCTGTCGGCCGGCTACTACGACGCCTACTACAACCAGGCTCAAAAGGTGCGCACGTTGATCGCGCGGGACCTCGACACCGCGTATCAGTCGGTCGACGTGCTGGTATCACCGACGACGCCCACGACGGCGTTCCCGTTGGGGGAGAAGGTCGATGACCCGTTGGCGATGTACCTGTTCGACCTGTGCACGTTGCCCCTGAACCTGGCGGGGCATTGCGGAATGTCGGTGCCGTCAGGGTTGTCCGAGGACGACGACCTGCCGGTCGGGCTGCAAATCATGGCGCCGGCCTTGGCCGACGACCGGATCTATCGGGTCGGCGCGGCCTACGAGGCCGCCCGGGGGCCGCTGCCCTCAGCGATCTAGGCCGGACCGATCCGCTGCTCGGACGGCTTCCGCGGGGCAAGATGAAGGCATGCGGATCGGAATTCTCACCGGTGGTGGTGACTGTCCTGGACTGAACGCCGTGATTCGGGCGGTGGTGCGTACCTGCGATTCCCGCTACGGGTCATCGGTGGTCGGCTTTCAGGACGGCTGGCGGGGACTGCTGGAGAACCGGCGAATTCAGCTCGCCAACGACGATCGCAACGACCGTCTGCTGGCCAAAGGTGGAACGATGCTGGGCACCGCCCGCGTCAATCCGGCCTTGCTGCGGGCCGGCCTGGACCAGGTCAAGCAGACGCTGGATGACAACGGCATCGATGTTCTCATCCCGATCGGCGGTGAGGGCACGCTGACCGCAGCGCACTGGTTGTCCGAAGAGAACGTGCCCGTCGTCGGTGTGCCCAAGACGATCGACAACGATATCGATTGCACCGACGTGACTTTCGGCCATGACACCGCGTTGACGGTCGCGACGGATGCCATCGACCGGCTGCACAGTACGGCCGAATCGCATCAGCGAGTGATGCTGGTGGAGGTGATGGGCCGGCACGCCGGCTGGATTGCGCTCAGCTCCGGGTTGGCCTCCGGCGCGCACATGACGTTGATTCCCGAGCAGCCGTTCGACATCGACGAGGTGTGTCGTCTGGTCAAGCGACGTTTCCAGCGCGGCGACTCGCACTTCATTTGCGTGGTCGCCGAGGGCGCCAAGCCGGCCGAAGGCTCGATGGAGTTGGCCAAAGGCGGCACTGACGAGTTCGGCCACGAGCGGTTCACCGGTGTCGCCGCGCAACTGGCCGTCGAAGTGGAGAAGCGGATCAACAAAGACGTCCGGGTGACCGTGCTCGGCCATGTTCAGCGCGGCGGTACACCGACCGCCTACGACCGGGTGCTTGCGACCCGGTTCGGCGTCAACGCAGCCGATGCCGCACACGCCGGCGAATACGGACAGATGGTGTCGCTGCGCGGCCAGGACATCGGCCGGGTGGCGCTGGCCGATGCGGTCCGTCAACTCAAGCTCGTCCCGCAGAGTCGCTACGACGACGCGGCCGCCTTCTTCGGCTAGCACTCGAGTTCGATCGCTGCTGACGGAGTGGCCTTACCGGCGGCCAATTAGGATCGACGTCATGACTTCTGTGGCGAGCGTCCCCAGTGCTGCCGGGGGCGAGTTGCTCGATTACCAGGACGTGCTTGCGCGCTACGAGCCGGTACTGGGCTTGGAGGTGCACGTCGAACTGTCGACCGCCACCAAGATGTTCTGTGCCTGCGCCAACGAGTTCGGCGCCGAGCCCAACACCCAGGTTTGCCCGGTGTGCCTCGGCCTCCCGGGGTCGCTGCCCGTGCTTAACGAGGCCGCCGTCGAATCGGCGATCCGGATCGGGCTGGCGCTCAACTGCGACATCGCGCCGTGGGGACGGTTCGCCCGCAAGAATTACTTCTACCCGGACCAGCCGAAGAACTACCAGATCTCCCAGTACGACGAGCCGATCGCGGTGAACGGTTACCTCGATGTTCCGCTGGAGGACGGCACCACCTATCGGGTGGCGATCGAGCGGGCGCACATGGAGGAGGACACCGGCAAGCTGACCCACCTGGGCAGCGACACGGGCCGCATCGCCGGGGCAACCACATCGCTGGCCGACTTCAACCGCGCCGGCGTGCCGCTGATCGAGATCGTCACCAAGCCCATCGAGGGCACCGGTGAACGGGCACCGGAGATTGCCCGCTCCTATGTCACTGCGCTGCGCGACCTGCTGCGCGCCCTCGGTGTCTCCGATGTCCGGATGGACCAGGGATCGATGCGCTGTGACGCCAACGTGTCGTTGAAGCCCAAGGGTGCAGTCGTGTTCGGTACCCGCACCGAGACCAAAAATGTCAACTCGCTCAAGAGCGTCGAAGTCGCGGTCCGCTACGAGATGCGGCGCCAGGGCGCTGTTCTGGAGTCGGGCGGCCGAGTTATCCAGGAAACTAGGCACTTCCACGAGGACGGCTACACCAGCTCGGGTCGCACCAAGGAGACCGCAGAGGACTATCGGTATTTTCCCGAGCCCGACCTGGAGCCGGTCGCGCCCAGCATTGAGCTCGTCGAGCGGCTACGTCAGACC
>JAVHWH010000117.1:0-5294 GCA_032159915.1 Mycobacterium sp. | reverse complement strand
CTCAAGGTGTGATGGTTCACAAGGAGGTTGGCGACATGACCGCGGCATTAGATCCGAACGCACGGGTATGGCAGGACAAGAAGCGCTACCTGTGGCTGATGGGACTGATCGTTCCGACGCTGCTGCTGACGGTGCTGCCGTTCGTCTGGGCGATGAACCAGGCTGGCTGGAAAACGGCCTCCCAGGTGCTGTTTTGGATCGGGCCGATCCTGTTATACATCCTGCTTCCGATACTTGACCTGCGGTTCGGAGCCGACGGGCAGAACCCTCCCGACGAGGTGATGGAGTGGCTGGAGAACGACAAGTACTACCGCTACTGCACCTACGCCTTTATCCCGTTCCAGTTCGTCAGCCTGTTCCTCGGCGCATACCTGTTCACCGCGTCGAACCTCAGCTGGCTGGGATACGACGGGCCGCTGAGCTGGCCCGCCAAGATCGGTCTCGCGCTGTCGGTGGGGGCGCTCGGCGGTGTCGGCATCAACACCGCTCATGAAATGGGCCACAAGAAGGAATCGCTAGAGCGGTGGCTGTCCAAGATCACGCTGGCGCAGACCGGTTACGGCCACTTCTACATCGAGCACAACCGCGGCCACCACGTCCGGGTGGCGACGCCCGAAGACCCCGCCTCCGCCCGGTTCGGCGAGACGTTCTGGGAGTTCCTGCCGCGCAGCGTCTTTGGCAGCGCCAAGTCCGCCTGGCGGTTGGAGGCGCAGCGAGTGCGCCGTCACGGCGGCAACCCGTGGAACCCGAAGACCTACCTGTCCAACGACGTCATCAACGCGTGGCTGATGACCGTCGTGTTGTGGGGCGCGCTGCTTGCGGTGTTCGGCCCGACGCTCATTCCTTTCCTGATCATCCAGGCGGTG
Source organism: Mycobacterium sp. (assembly GCA_032159915.1). Classification (GTDB taxonomy): domain Bacteria; phylum Actinomycetota; class Actinomycetes; order Mycobacteriales; family Mycobacteriaceae; genus Mycobacterium. The sequence goes on along the minus strand of JAVHWH010000117.1, from coordinate 4,428 downwards.
TTCGGCTTCAGCCTGCTGGAATCGGTCAACTACCTCGAGCATTACGGCCTGTTGCGGCGCAAGAACGACAACGGCCGGTACGAGCGGTGCACGCCCGAGCACAGCTGGAACTCCGACCACATCGTCACGAACCTGTTCCTGTACCACCTGCAGCGGCACAGTGACCACCACGCCAACCCGACCCGCCGCTACCAGACGCTGCGCAGCATGGACGGTGCGCCGAACCTGCCCAGCGGCTACGCGGCGCTGATCGGGGTCACCTACTTCCCGCCGCTGTGGCGCAAGCTGATGGACCACCGGGTCATCGAGCACTACGACGGCGACATCACCCGGGTCAACGTACAACCGCGGCTACGCAAGAAGGTGTTGGCCCGCTACGGCGCCGCGGCCTGAAGCCACCCACGAGCTGAGAGGACAAACAACATGACCGACTACAAACTCTTCATCTGCGTGCAGTGCGGCTTCGAGTACGACGAAGCCAAGGGCTGGCCCGAAGACGGCATCGCCCCCGGCACCCGCTGGGACGACATCCCCGAGGACTGGAGCTGCCCCGACTGCGGCGCCGCGAAGGCTGATTTCGAGATGGTCGAAGTCGCCCGGTCGTGACATCGACCACCGAGACACGCAGGAACCGCGCGATACCCGTTAGGGTCGCGCCTATGCGAAGGGTCCCGTACGCCGAGGCGTCGCGGGCCCTTCTGCGTGACTCGGTGCTCGACGCGATGCGTGAGCTGCTGGGCAGTCGCGACTGGTCGTCGATCACACTGGCCGATGTGGCCCGCGCTGCCGGTATCAGCCGGCAGACGATCTACAACGAATTCGGGTCACGGCAGGGCCTGGCCCAGGGCTACGCGCTGCGGCTGGCCGACCGGCTGGTGGACGCCGTCGAAGATGCCATCTACGCCAATGTCGGCGACGTCTACGCCGCACTGCTGCAGGGCTTTCGGGCGTTCTTCGCCGACTCGGCGGCCGACCCGCTGGTGATATCGCTGCTGACGGGTGTCGCCAAACCCGACCTGCTGCAGATCATCACCACCGACAGCGGGCCGATCATCACGCACTGCTCGGCCCGGTTGACGTCGTCGTTCATCAACAGCTGGATGCGTGCCAGCGAAGAAGACTCCGGGATGCTGGCCCGCGCGATCGTGCGGCTGGCGATGAGCTACGTGTCGATGCCACCGGAGGCCGACCACGACGTGGCCGCTGACCTGGCGCGGCTGATGACGCCTGCGGCCGAGCGCTACGGCGAGCTGAGGGACGACACGGATGAATGGGCGCGACGCGGTACCACCGGCGAGCGCGGCGAAGCCGACCAATAAACTGCTGTCGGAACGACTGAACCTCGGTCGCAGCCGCAAGCGCGGCGCGACTATTATGTAACCAAACTAATTAGTTGACCAGAGGAATGGGTAGTACATGACGACGACCGAACAGCAGCTGACCCCAGATGTGGTGAACGGACTGGACTTCAAGGTGGCCGATCTGTCGCTGGCCGATTACGGCCGTCGCGACATCGAGCTCTCTGAGCAGGAGATGCCCGGTCTGATGTCGCTGCGCCGCGAATACCACGACGTCCAGCCGCTCAAAGGCGCTCGCGTCTCGGGCTCACTGCACATGACCGTGCAGACCGCGGTGCTGATCGAGACCCTCACCGCGCTCGGTGCCGAGGTCCGCTGGGCGTCCTGCAACATCTTCTCGACCCAGGACCACGCCGCCGCCGCGGTGGTCGTCGGCCCGCATGGCACTCCGGAAAACCCCAAGGGTGTGCCGGTCTACGCGTGGAAGGGCGAAACGCTCGAAGAGTACTGGTGGGCTGCCGAGCAGGTTCTGACCTGGCCCGACGAGCCGGCGAACCTGATCCTCGACGACGGCGGTGACGCCACCATGCTGGTGCTGCGCGGGGCACAGTACGAGAAGGCCGGCGTCGTGCCGCCCGCCGAAGAGGACGACTCGGCCGAGCACAAGGTGTTTCTGAACCTGCTGCGCAAGCGGTTCGAGACTGACAAGGAAAAGTGGACCAAGATCGCGGCGTCGATCAAGGGCGTCTCCGAGGAGACCACCACCGGTGTGCTGCGCCTCTACCAGTTCGCCGCCGCCGGTGACCTGGCCTTCCCGGCGATCAACGTCAACGACTCGGTGACCAAGTCGAAGTTCGACAACAAATACGGCTGCCGGCACTCACTGATCGACGGCATCAACCGCGGCACCGACGTCCTGATCGGTGGCAAGAAGGTGCTGGTCTGCGGCTACGGCGACGTCGGCAAGGGCTCGGTGGAGTCGCTGGCCGGCCAGGGCGCGCGGGTGACGGTCACCGAGATCGACCCGATCAACGCTCTGCAGGCGCTGATGGAGGGCCACGACGTCAAGCGGGTCGAGGACGTGATCAGCGAGGCTGACATCGTCATCACCACCACCGGCAACAAGGACATCATCACCCTCGAGCACATGCGGTCGATGAAGGACAAGGCGATCCTGGGCAACATCGGCCACTTCGACAACGAGATCCAGATCTCCCGGCTGGAGAAGTCCGGTGCCACCAAGACCAACATCCGCCCGCAGGTCGACCTGTGGACGTTCCCGGACAGCGGCAAGTCGATCATCGTGCTGTCCGAGGGCCGGCTGCTGAACCTGGGCAACGCCACCGGCCACCCGTCATTCGTGATGAGCAACAGCTTCTCCAACCAGGTCATCGCGCAGATCGAGCTGTGGACCAAGAACGACGAGTACGACAACGAGGTCTACCGACTGGCCAAGCACCTCGACGAGAAGGTCGCCAAGATCCACGTCGAGGCCCTCGGTGGTTCGCTGACGCGGCTCACCAAGGAGCAGGCGGAGTACATCAACGTCGACGTCGACGGCCCGTACAAGCCGGAGCACTACCGCTACTGAGCTTCACCCAGCAACGCATCGAGACTGCGAGCAGATCGCCACAACACCGAAAGGTGTGATCTGCCCGCAGTTTCGGCGTTTGAGGCGAGCCGCTTCGTCGACCTTACCGACAAGTAGGGAATTGCGCCGTCGGCCATACCGGATCTGTTACGGTCCCCGGGTGGTCGGGGGATTGGTGAGGCTGGTCGTCGTCGTCCTTGCTTTGACACTGGCCATCCCGCCGCACGCATCCGCCGACCCCACCATTGACGGGCACGACCCGTACTTCAACGAAGACGAGTACGCCGAGTTCTACACGCCGCCCGACCCGTTGCCACCCGGTCAGCCCGGCGACCTCATCCGCACCGAACCGTCGCGGTTGGTGCTCGAACCGTCGGGTCAGCTGGGCGCGATCATGGCGACCGGTACGCGAATCATGTACCGCAGCATCGACGCCCGCGGAAACCCGATGGCGGTGACCGGCACCTACTTCGAGCCGTACAACGACTGGCCCGGAAAGGGTCCGCGGCCGCTGATCGTCTATGGCCCGGGCACTCAGGGCCAGGGGGACCAGTGCGCGCCGTCACGACAGTTCAATCAGGGCATCCACTGGGCACCGTGGTTGGACATTGCGTTCAACTACGAGGAATTGTTCGTTGCGACCATGGTGGCGCGCGGGTTCGCCATCGTGATGACTGATTATCAGGGCCTCGGGACCCCGGGCCTGCACACCTACGTCAACCGCGTCGCCGAGGGCGACGCGATGCTGGACGCCGGACGCGCCGCGATGCGACTGCCTGACACTTCGCTGGATCCGCATGGGCCGCTTGCCTTCTGGGGATATTCGCAGGGAGGCGGCGCCGCGGCGGCGGCAGCCGAGCTTGCTCCCTCCTACGCTCCTGAGCTCCACGTCGTCGGGACGTACGCCGGCGCTCCGCCCGCGGACCTCAAGGAGCTCTTCCCCTACGCCGACGGGAGCGCGCTGGTGGGCGTCGTCGGCTACGCCCTGAACTCCATCATCACCACGTATCCGGAGTTCGAGCAGGTGATCCGCGACAAACTGACACCGCGCGGCGAAGATCTGCTCTACAAGGTTCAGGACCAGTGCATCGCCGAGACCATCACGAAGTTCATGTTCAGGCACCTTCAGCCCTACTTCAATGAAGACATCTTCCAACTGGTCAATGAGGAACCGTTCAGCAGCCTCTTCGAGATGCAGCGCATCGGACGGCTCAAGCCGAACTCCCCGGTGCTGATCGACAGCAACCGCTTCGATCCGCTGGTGCCGTGGACCGGTGCCAATCAGCTCGGACGGGACTGGTGCGCGCAGGGTGCTGACGTCGAATTCCGCACCAACGAAGAGCCGCCGTTCCTCAACAAGCTGGTGGTGAACCACGCGTTGCCGATGCTCGTCGACGGTGAATCGGCGATGCAGTGGATCGCCGACCGATTCAACGGCGTGCCGACCGCGCCGAACTGCGGGACGTACTGACGAGGCGCCCAACGTGATTCGTGCCCGGTGCCCGCATTGGTCCGGTTTAGGATCGAACGGGAGTCTGA
>JAVHWH010000103.1:0-4445 GCA_032159915.1 Mycobacterium sp. | reverse complement strand
ATCGACGCGGCGCGCCGCGAGTGGCAGTCGATGGCCGGCCGGTCCGGTCAGCTGCACACCGGACACTGTCTGGTTAGGCTGGCCGACGGCAAAGTCACCCAGCGCGCGGCCGAATCCTTCGTCGCGGAAGTGCATTTCGCCAACCCGGCACCGGCGGACCTGGATGCCTACCTGGCCAGCGGCGAGTCGCTGGGGGTAGCCGGGGCGTTCACGATCGACGGGCTGGGCGGCTGGTTCGTCGACCGGATCGAGGGCGACCCGTCCAACGTCATCGGCCTGAGCCTGCCGCACACCCGGGCGCTGCTGCAGCGAGTAGGCGTGTCGATCGCCGATCTGTGGGCGGCTAATCCGGTCGGATCGTGACCTCCGTCGGCGTCAACGCCGCAGCGCCCGAGGCGGAGGAGTTAGGTAGGCTCGCGCTGTGCCTTTACCAGCAGATCCCAGCCCAACGCTGAGCGCTTACGCCCACCCTGAACGGCTGGTGACGTCGGACTGGCTGGCCGGCAATCTGGGCCGGCCCGGGCTCGCGATCGTCGAGTCCGACGAAGACGTTCTGCTCTACGACGTCGGCCACATTCCGGGCGCGGTCAAGATCGACTGGCACACCGACCTCAACGACCCGCGGGTGCGCGACTACCTCGACGGCAAGCAGTTCGCCGAATTGATGGACCGCAAAGGGATTTCACGCGACGACACCGTGGTCATCTACGGCGACAAGAGCAACTGGTGGGCCGCGTACGCGCTCTGGGTCTTCACCCTTTTCGGCCACCCGGACGTGCGGCTGCTCAACGGCGGCCGCGATCTGTGGATGCATGACAACCGCGACACCACCCTTGACGTCCCCAACCGGTCGTCGTCGGGTTATCCCGTCGTCGAGCGCAACGACGCACCGATCCGGGCCTACCGAGACGAGGTGCTGGCCACGCTGGGCACCGGCCCGCTGATCGATGTGCGCTCGCCCGACGAATACACCGGCAAGCGCACCCACATGCCCGATTACCCGGAGGAGGGCGCGCTGCGGGCCGGGCATATCCCGACGGCCCAGTCGATTCCGTGGGCAAAGGCCGTCGATGACAGCGGGCGGTTCCGCAGCCGCGAAGAACTGGAGAAGCTGTACGGGTTCATCCAGCCGGACGACCAGACCATCGTCTACTGCCGCATCGGCGAGCGCTCCAGCCATACCTGGTTCGTCTTGACGCATCTGCTGGGCATCCCAGGCGTGCGCAATTACGACGGATCGTGGACCGAATGGGGTAACGCCGTGCGAGTGCCGATCGTCGCCGGTGAGAACCCCGGAGCCGTCCCCGTCCGATGAGCATGCCCGCGCCGCTGGCCGAGGTCGTCTCCGACTTCGCTGAAGTAGAAGGCCAGGACAAGCTCAAGCTGCTGTTGGAGTTCGCCGACGATCTGCCGGCCCTGCCCGCCGACCTCGAAGAGGCCGCGATGGAGCCGGTGCCCGAATGCCAGTCACCGCTGTTCTTACACGTCGACGGCCATGATCCGGATCGAGTGCGGCTGTATTTCAGCGCGCCCATCCAAGCTCCCACCACTCGTGGTTTCGCATCGATTCTGGCCGCGGGCCTCAACGAGCAGCCCGCCGCCGACATCCTCGCGGTGCCTGAGGATTTCTATGCCGATCTTGGTCTGGCCGAGTTGATCAGCCCGCTGCGACTGCGTGGCATGTCGGCGATGCTGGCCCGGATCAAGCGCCGGCTGCGCGAGTCTGCGGAGAAGTAGGACACCGGTTCTCGCCGTTCACGGCGCGCCGCATAAACTTCCCCCGAAACGACTTGTAAGAATTTCTCTTAGACATCAGACGTGCTCACCAGGAGGCGAAGTGGCCAGTCACGCCAGCTCGACGATCTCGAAGGTTCTTGTTGCCAATCGCGGTGAGATCGCGGTGCGGGTTATCCGCGCGGCCAAGGACGCGGGACTGCCCAGCGTGGCGGTGTACGCCGAGCCCGACGCCGACGCCCCACACGTGAAGCTGGCCGACGAAGCGTTCGCGCTGGGCGGCCAGACCTCCGCCGAGTCCTACCTCGACTTCGCCAAGCTCCTGGAGGCAGCCGAGAAATCCGGCGCCAACGCGATTCACCCCGGCTACGGCTTCCTGTCGGAGAACGCCGACTTCGCTCAGGCCGTCCTCGACGCCGGCCTGATCTGGATCGGGCCCAGCCCGCAGTCGATCCGCGACCTCGGTGACAAGGTCACCGCCCGACACATCGCCGCCAAGGCGCAGGCGCCGCTGGTCCCCGGCACCCCCGACCCGGTCAAAAACGCCGACGAAGTGGTGGCCTTCGCCAAGGAGTACGGCGTCCCGGTCGCGATCAAGGCGGCGTTCGGCGGTGGCGGCCGCGGCATGAAGGTCGCGCGCACCATCGAGGAGATCCCCGAACTGTTCGAGTCGGCGACCCGCGAGGCCGTCGCGGCGTTCGGTCGCGGCGAGTGCTTCGTCGAGCGCTACCTGGACAAGCCCCGCCACGTCGAAGCCCAGGTGATCGCCGACACGCACGGCAACGTCGTCGTCGCCGGCACCCGTGACTGCTCGCTGCAGCGCCGCTTCCAGAAGCTGGTCGAGGAAGCCCCGGCACCCTTTCTCACCGACGCCCAGCGCAAAGAGATTCACGAATCCGCCAAGCGGATCTGTAAGGAGGCCGGCTACTACGGCGCCGGCACCGTGGAATACCTGGTCGGCCAGGACGGCCTGATCTCGTTCCTGGAGGTGAACACCCGTCTGCAGGTCGAGCACCCGGTGACCGAGGAGACGGCGGGCATCGACCTGGTGCTGCAGCAGTTCAAGATCGCCAACGGCGAGAAGCTGGACATCACTGAGGACCCGACGCCGCGAGGGCATGCCATCGAGTTCCGGATTAACGGCGAGGACGCCGGCCGCGGCTTCCTGCCGGCCCCCGGCCCGGTGACCCGGTATGACATCCCCACCGGACCGGGAGTGCGGTTGGATTCTGGTGTCGAGGCCGGCTCCATCATCGGCGGCCAGTTCGACTCGATGCTGTCCAAACTGATCGTGTACGGCGCCACCCGGGAAGAAGCACTGGCGCGGTCGCGCCGGGCGCTGGCCGAGTTCCACGTCGAGGGGTTGGCCACCGTCATCCCGTTCCACCGGGCCGTGGTCTCCGACCCGGCGTTCATCGGCGACGCCAACGGCTTCACGGTGCACACCCGCTGGATCGAAACGGAATGGGACAACACCGTCGAACCGTTCACCGGCGGCGAGCCCATCGAGCAGGACGAGGCCCTGCCCCGGCAGAAGGTCGTCGTCGAGGTCGGTGGCCGACGGCTCGAGGTGTCGCTGCCCGGCGACCTGGCGCTTTCCAACGGCGGCGGCGGCGCCGACGCCGGCGTGATCCGCAAGAAACCCAAGGCACGCAAACGGGGCGCGGCCGGCGGCGCTGCGGCATCCGGCGACGCGGTGACCGCTCCGATGCAGGGCACCGTGGTGAAGGTGGCCGTCGAAGAAGGACAACAGGTTTCAACCGGTGATCTGGTGGTGGTGCTGGAGGCCATGAAGATGGAGAACCCGGTCACGGCGCACAAGGACGGCGTCATCACCGGGCTGGCCGTCGAGCCCGGTGCCGCCATCACCCAGGGCACGGTGCTGGCCGAGATCAAATAGCGCGCGGGCTCGGAAGTTGGATCCAATAGAGATCAATGCGGGCCGGTGGTATCTGCGCGGCCTTCGCGCCGACGATCGTATCGACGACCGTCCCGCGCTGGCCGAGCTCGGTGTGATCGATCCAGACCATGTCGTGCGCAGTGCCGCCGGGTGGTCGGCGGACTCGCGTTACTCGTGGGCGGTGTGCGAGCCCACCACCGGTGAGCTGTTGGCCGAGGTGACGCTGGATCCCGCAACCGGTGAAATCGCTGGACGGGCACGCACCGGGCACGACGACGCGGCCGCTGCCGCCGCCGGGTGTGTTCGGCGCTTCGCCGCCGCAATCGTTGTGCCGAAACACAATTGACACCGATGATCACCTTTAGGTCAGTGACCTGGCATTCTGAGAAATGCCGTCCGCCGTTGTAGGTAAGCAGGAGCCGGAGTAGTCTCTTAACAAGGTTGAGTGACCAGCCGCACGGAACAGCGTTAATTGACGTAAGGGGAGACCGGTTCTCCCGGTTTCTCCTCGCGCGCGGCTCTTCATCCGCTTGACGTGATCCACAGAACGCTTAGTCGACTGATGGAGTCACACCATGTCTGCTTCAAATTCCGCTTCTGCTTCGCCGGTTCGTGAATCGGACGCGGCACTCCCACCGCCCGCGTGGGAAAACCATTCCGCCCGTTTCAGCGCGGAATGGGAGGTGTCCCGAGTGGTGATCACCGCTGAGGGTGAACTCGACGCGTCCAACGCAGCTCAGCTCGCCGATTACTTCGATCTGTGCATCGCCCACTCCACGCCACTCGTCCTGGACCTGAGTCGGCTGAAGTT
>JAVHWH010000071.1:0-8092 GCA_032159915.1 Mycobacterium sp. | reverse complement strand
GACGCGATCGCCGGTCGCCGAACCAGACGGCGGCCCCTTGGCCCGCCGCCGCCGGTACGGCAGGTCATAACGAACCGCCAGCCAGCCCCGCCGGGCCCACTCGTCGCAAAGCCGTTGCAGCATCGGTGAATCCCGGTTGCCGCCGGCGCCGTGCGTGAGCACTACCACACCGGCGGGTGTGCCGTCGGGCTGATGGGCGATGCCGGCGATATCGTCGAGGGTCATCGCAGCCTGAACAGTGGCGAGACCGGACCGTGGCCGTGGCCGAGCGGATACGAAGCCCGCAAGCCCTCGGTCACCCACCCTTTGGCGAACGAGACGGCGTCGAGCAACGGGTAGCCGTGCGCCAGGGCGCTCGCCGTGGCCGCGGCCAACGTGTCGCCGGCACCGTGGTCATGGGCGGTGTTCACCCGCGGTGATCCGAACTCGTGGAAGTCTCTGCCGTCGAACAACAAATCGGTGCTGGTGGTCGACCCGGGCATATGTCCGCCCTTGACCATTGCCCATTGCGGCCCGAGCGCATGCAAGGCGCGGGCAGCATCTGCTTGGCTTTTCGCGTCGACGACGTCGATGTCGACCAGCAGCCGTACCTCGTGCAAGTTCGGTGTCACCAACGTCGCGAGCGGAAACAACTCGGTCCGAAGGGATTTCAGCGCGGAACCATCAAGTAGCGGATCGCCGTGCATCGATGCGCACACCGGGTCGACCACCAGTGGTACGCCCGCGCCGTGTCCGCGCCAACTCCACGCGATGGCTTCGATGATCTCGGCCGACGCGAGCATGCCGGTCTTGGCGGCCTGCAGCCCGATGTCCTCACACACCGCAGCGATCTGGGCGGTGACCACGTCGGGCGGGACTGGATGAAAATCTTTGACAATCAACGAGTTCTGGACGGTCACGGCTGTGACCGCGCACAGAGTGTGCACGCCCAGCATGGTGCAGGTGCGGATATCGGCCTGCATCCCGGCCCCGCCGCCGGAGTCAGAACCCGCGATCGTCAGCACCCGCGGTGGCGTCGCCCCCGACGGCGCCAGGGGAAGATAACTTGCGATCACGGCACCAGCGGCAGATACACCCGGTTACCGTGCTCGGCGAACTCGGCGGACTTCTCCGCCATGGCCGCCTCGATGGCTTCTTCGCTGTCGAGCCCGTGCTTGGCCGCGTAGTCCCGGACATCCTGAGTGATCCGCATCGAGCAGAACTTCGGTCCGCACATCGAGCAGAAGTGCGCAGCCTTGGCCGGCGCTGCCGGCAACGTCTCGTCGTGATACTCCCGCGCGGTGTCCGGATCCAGCGACAGTGCGAACTGGTCGTTCCACCGGAACTCGAACCGCGCCGTCGACAGCGCGTTGTCCCGGTCCTGGGCGTGCGGATGACCCTTGGCCAGATCGCCTGCGTGCGCGGCGATCTTGTAGGCGATCACCCCGTCTTTGACGTCCTTGCGGTCGGGCAGGCCGAGGTGCTCTTTAGGTGTCACATAGCAGAGCATCGCCGTGCCGGCCTGGGCGATGATCGCCGCGCCGATCGCCGAGGTGATGTGGTCGTAGGCCGGTGCGATGTCGGTGGTCAGCGGTCCCAGCGTGTAGAACGGCGCCTCTTCGCACAGCTCCTCTTCCAGCCGCACATTCTCCACGATTTTGTGCATCGGCACGTGGCCCGGCCCCTCGATCATGACTTGCACGCCATGGGCTTTCGCGATCTTCGTCAGTTCGCCCAGCGTGCGAAGCTCGGCGAATTGAGCGGCATCGTTGGCGTCCGCGATCGAACCCGGCCGCAGGCCGTCGCCAAGGGAGAAGGTGACATCGTATTGCGCCAGAATGTCGCAGAGCTCTTCGAAGTTGGTGTACAGGAACGATTCCTGGTGATGCGCCAGACACCAGGCGGCCATGATGGAGCCGCCGCGGGATACGATGCCGGTCACCCGCTTGGCCGTCAGCGGCACATACCGCAGCAGCACGCCGGCGTGCACGGTCATGTAGTCGACGCCCTGCTCGCACTGCTCGATCACAGTGTCGCGGTACATCTCCCAGTTCAGCTTCGTGGGGTCGCCGTCCACCTTCTCCAGCGCTTGATAGATCGGCACGGTGCCAACCGGCACCGGCGAGTTACGCAAGATCCACTCGCGGGTGGCGTGGATGTCCTTGCCGGTGGACAGGTCCATGATGGTGTCCGCACCCCATCGGGTGGCCCACACCATCTTGTCGACCTCTTCGGCGATCGACGATGTCACCGCCGAATTGCCGATGTTGGCGTTCACTTTGACCGCGAACGCCTTACCGATGATCATCGGCTCGCTCTCGGGATGGTTGTGGTTGGCCGGGATCACCGCACGGCCACGAGCGACCTCGTCGCGCACCAATTCGGCGGGCATCTGCTCGCGCGCGGCGATAAACGCCATTTCCGCAGTGATCTCGCCGGCACGGGCGCGCTGCAACTGGGTCCCGCGGTCTCGGACCACGCCCGGGCGCGCTGACAGACCGGTCGCCACGTCGATGACAGCGTCGGGGTCGGTGTAGGGGCCGGAAGTGTCGTAGAGGTCGAGGTGTTCGCCGTTAGACAGATTGACCCGCCGGAACGGCACCTTGGCGGCAGGCCCGCCGGGCGAGACCTCGAGCTCGCGGTAGATCTTGCTGCTACCGGCGATTGGGCCGGTCGTCACAGTCGGCTCGACAACTACATCGGTCATTCGTCTTCTCCCTACGCCGGCATTACCCGGTCAGGTTCGTACGGTCGACGGCCCCGAGCCGTCCTCTCAGCGCACCGGGCGTGCGCTCCCGTGTTGATAGGTGGGTCCCACGCTAGCGCAGCTTGACCGCGGTGTGCACACCTCTCGGCGATGCATGCCGCACAGCGGCTGGGAAAAGCGGGGCAACGGCCTGGGCAATGAAATCGGCGGTCTGGTCGGTGCAGGTCTACCGAATCAGGTGGGGCCCAATCGCTGGGCAAGGTCTGGCATCGATGGAAGGATGATCAGCGTGCGAGAGGCGGCCGAAACAAGCCCTGGAACCCCGGCCTGGCCGGCTCGGTGGCCGGCCGTCGATGCGGACAAACCGGGTGTCGGCTCGTTCCGATTCTGGTTTGTCGGCCAGCGTTGGGAATGGTCCGACGAGCTGGCCCGGATGCACGGCTACCAACCCGGGACAGTCGCGCCGACAACCGAGCTGCTGATGTCGCACAAGCACCCCGACGACCGTGGTCACGTGCAGGATCTGCTCGACCGCGCACTGCTGTCCAAGGGTTCCTTCTCCAGCCGTCACCGCTTCATCGACACGGCCGGCGCCGTGCACGATGCGATCGTGGTGGCCGACCGGGTGTCCGACGCGACCGGCGCGGTGGTCGGAACCGCCGGCTACTACCTCGACCTCACGGCGACCTTCGTCGAGAACCGCCAGGTCGCCCTCGACGAGGCGCTGCCTGACCTGTTCGAGGCACGTGCCATCATCGAGCAGGCCAAAGGCATCCTGATGGCCGTCTACCGGGTCAGCCCCGAGCAGGCCTTCGGCGTGCTGCGCTGGCGGTCCCAAGAGACCAACATCAAGGTGCGCTCACTGGCCACTCAGATAATCACCGAAATGTCCACGCAGCCAACGCCTTCGGCGGACGTGCAAGCCACCTTCGACCATCTGTTGCTGACGGTCCATCAACGTATTCCAGGTGAGTCCACCAGATAACGGCCCTGCGGTTAGGCTCGTTCCATCGGTGGACGGCAAGTCGGGTGAGCGCGATGGAACTGTTGGTGGTCGACTCTGAGATTCGACCCGAAGCTGTACTGGTGCATGTCGGCGGCGAGATCGATTCCAACACCGCGGGCCAACTGAGGGCGCAACTGAGGTCGGCGTTGCATCAGGCGGGTGGCCAAGACTCTCGATTGCTCATTGTCGACCTGCAGAACGTGACTTACTTCGGCAGTGCCGGACTCAACGCGGTGCTCGATTGCCACAAACAAGGTCTGCGCGGCGGAACTTCGGTCCGGCTGGTCGCCGACAACGAGTTGGTGGTTCGCCCAATCGAGGTAACGAACTTGGACAGCCTGCTCGACCTCTACCCTTCGTTGCCGGATGCACTGGAAGGCCGTAAGTCCGGGCAGGGAACATGAACGGGCACGAGCGCCGCGGCTGGCCGCGCGATCCGACAGTGCTGCCGGCTGACCTCGCCGCTGCGGTAGCGCTCGGCGGGCAGACGGGCCGACGGTTCGCCGAGTTCGACTGGACCGCTCATCCGCTCGGGCCACCGCAGTCGTGGCCGACGGCGATGCGGTCGGTGGTCGCGATGGTGCTGACATCGAGCTTCCCGACCGTGTTGTGGCTCGACACCGAAGAGCTGTTCCTGCTGTACAACGATGCCTACATCCCTATCCTCGGTGACCGGCACCCGGCCGCGTTGGGTCAGCGCGGGCAGTACGCCTGGTGGGATGTGTGGCAACCGGTCCGGCCGATGCTCACCAGTGTCATCCGCACCGGCGAGGCAACGTGGTCGCGAGATTTGATGCTGCCAGTTCTGACCGAGGGCCGCCGCCGGGAGCGGTACTTCACCTTCACCTACAGCCCGCTGGTGGGCGAGGACGGGGCGATCTTCGGGATCATCTGCCCGTCGTTCGAGACCACCGAGCGGGTGCTGAGCGAACGGCGACTGCAGCTGCTCAACGCGGTGGCCTCAGCCGTGATGCACACCAACACAATTGACGACGCGGTGCGGGCCGCCGTCGACGTGTGCGCCGACCGACCCGCCGACGTGCCGTTCCTCGCGGCCTATCTCGGTGACCCCGAGACCGCCGAGGTCACCTTGCGGGCTGCGACGCCCTCGGTCCTGCCGTTGCTGCCGCCGACACTGGCGAAGCTGACGAAATCCGCGGCGTTGCCTCGCGCCCGGTCGCAAGCGCAGGTAATCGACAACGTCACCGCGATGATTGACGGCGTCCACGAGGTGTTGGGCGACGACTGCCCCGACCATGCCCTGCTGTTGCCGCTGGGCGAGGGACCGGCCGCCGGCGCGCTGCTGCTCGGGACCAATCCGCTCTCACCGCTGGACGACCAGTACGTCGGCTTCTGTCAGCTACTCGCCGACCAGTTGTCCTCGGCGATGGCCTCCGCGGTGTCCTACGAGCAGCAGCGCGAGCGAGCGGACGCGCTCGCGGAGCTGGACCGTGCGAAGACGGCCTTCCTCACCAACGTCAGCCACGAGTTCCGCACGCCGCTGACGCTTCTACTGGGCCCACTCGACGATGCACTGTCGGACAGCAGTGTGGACAGTGCGGTCGGGCATCAGTTGAGTATCGCTCGGCGCAACGCGGGCCGCTTGCAGCGACTGGTCGACTCGCTGCTGGACTTCTCCCGGATCGAAGCCGGCCGTGCCACCGCCAAACTGCTGTGCACCGACGTGGGCGCGCTGACATCGGACATCGCGTCGTCGTTCTCCGAACTGTGTCAGCGGGCCGGCCTCGAGTTGACGCTCGACTGTCGCCCGGTGCTGGCCGACGTCGATCCGGGTATGTGGGAGACCATCCTGCTCAATCTGTTGTCCAATGCGGTGAAGTACACCATGGCGGGCTCGATCACCGTCACGGTGCGCAGCGAGGGCTCGTTCTGCCGCGTCATGATTCGTGATACCGGCGTCGGGATCGCCGCGGCTGACCTGAAGCGGTTGGGGGAGCGGTTCTTTCGCGCCGAGAGCGCGCGTGGACGCAGCGTCGACGGCACCGGAATCGGTTTGTCGTTGGTGCAGGGCCTCGTCGACTTACAGCACGGCACCGTGGAGTTCGACAGCGAACTCGGGCGCGGTACCGCGGTGAGCATCCGGCTGCCCCGGTCAGTGCACAGCACCCCGGTCGGCCATGCACCCGCCGGGTTGCTGGACAACCCCTATGTCGTCGAGGCGGACCGGTGGATCTCGCCGCGGCCGTCGTCGCCCAGCGACGCGGCGCCCGCGGGTGACGGGCGCGAGCTGGTGTTGATTGCCGACGACAACGCTGACATGCGCGCTCATTTGGAGCGGGTGCTGTCGCCGCACTGGCGAACAGTGCTGGTCGCCGACGGGCAAGAAGCCATCGAGGCCGCCCGCAAGCTGCGGCCGGCCGTCGTCGTCACCGATGTCATGATGCCGCGTCTGACCGGCTTCGAACTCATCGAGGCGATCCGTGCCGATCCGGCGCTGGCGGCCACCCCGGTTGTGATGCTGTCGGCCAGGGCGGGTGCGGAGGCGATCAGCGAGGGTTTCGCGGGCGGAGCCGACGACTATCTGCCAAAGCCGTTCACCTCACAGGATTTAATCGACCGCGTGGCGGCGCGAGTGTCGGCCGCCGCGCGGGAACGGGCCAGCCGGCAATCCAGTGACGCCCGGGCGCAACTCGCTCTCGACGTCGCCCAGCTCGAAGCGGCTCTGCAGGCGGCCGATTCGGGTGCGGCGATCGTCGAGGCACTGCAGGGCGCTCGCTTCGGGTCGAGCGAACCACCGATCATCTGCCTGGGATTGCTTGACTCCGAGGGCAGAAACCTCCGATTCGATTACAGTCCCCTCGTCCCCCCGGAGATACGCGACCGCTACCACATCGCCTCGATGGACACCCCGATCGTGCCCGTCGACGTCGTCAAAACCGGTCAGCCGATGGTCATCACCGACACGCTTAATCTCAGCCCGCGCTACGGTCACGTGGTGAGCGCGACGTCGGACGCGATCCGCTCATGTATCAGTCAGCCGCTGCGCGGTTTGGACGGCAAGGTCATCGGTTCACTCGGAATGCTGTGGGCTACGCCGCGCGAATTCGATCCTGGCGAACTCGATTGGGCCGCACAGCTTGCCAAGATCACCCAATCGACCGTCGACCGCATCCGCAACGTACAACGCGACCACCGCATCGCGGTCGACTTCCAAGACCATCTGCTCGATCTCGACCACGGCTCGACGACAGCGGTGGTCGCTGCGGTCTACCAGCCGGGTGGCGAGGCAATGCGTGTCGGCGGCGACTGGTATCTCGTTGTGCCGCTGAAGAAGCCAGGTCAGATTGCCATCTCGGTCGGCGACGTCGTCGGGCACGGATTGCCCGCCGCAATCGCGATGAGCAGGCTTCGGGCCGGCGTCGCGGCCAGCACGCTCACCGACGCCGACCCGGGCACCTTGCTGGCCACCTTGGACCGGTATGCGGCCACTGTGCCGGGTGCGCGCTGCGCGACGGTCAGTTATGCGGTGATCGACGACGGCTCGGACCCGGACACCGGAGACGGGATCGCGCGCATCAGCTATTCCTGTGCGGGCCACCCCTATCCGCTGCTGGTGACCCCGGACAAACCGCCGGTGTTCCTGTCCGATGGTCGACGCCCCCCGGTGGCGGCCTGGGAGAGTCCGCTGAAGCCGAACACCGCGGTCCACGAGTTGCCGCCGGGCAGTGTGATTTTGATGTACACCGATGGACTGATCGAGCGGCCCGGTGAGGGGCTCGATCACGGGTTCGCCAGGCTGCAAGGGGCAGCGGCGTATCGGGCCGATCTTCCGGTCGGCGAGCTGTGCGACGAGTTGCTCGAGCGGATGGCCCCGCCGGGCGGCTACACCGACGATGTCGTCCTGTTGGCGCTGCGTCCATGCCACAGCTCACCCCGCAGCTTCGCCACCGTGCTGCCTGCATCGCTCGACCAGATCGCCGATGCGCGGCATCAGTTGCGGGAGTGGCTTTCTGGCATCGATGTCGATCCGCGGCGGGAATCCGACATCCTGCTGGCCACCGGAGAGGCGGTGACCAACGCCGTCGAGCACGGCAGCGGTGCCGATGCCGAGATGACGGTGTCGATCGAAGCGTTCGTCCGGGGCCAGACCATCACTGCGACGGTCAGCGACGCCGGGCAATGGTCGGGCGATTCGTCGGCCAGCCAGCGCGGCCAGGAACGCGGTCGCGGACTCACCATGATCAATGGCCTCGCCGACGACGTACGGACTGTACGTACCGCGGCCGGCACCCGTGTCACTATGACTTTCGACCGTGCGGTGCTGCCGCAGTCCGGTCTGGTGGAAGGCCGCGCGACATGAGCCGCGCGCAATTCCAGCTGCAGACACACCGCGGCGGGTCAGCGCACCCCGAGGTGGTGGTGACCGGCGAGGTCGACGC
>JAVHWH010000003.1:0-29903 GCA_032159915.1 Mycobacterium sp. | reverse complement strand
GACCCCAGCACCGAGACAAGCCGGGCCGCCCACGCATCGTCGCCATATCGATGGCGATCCAATACTGCAGAGATGAGGGGTGGGCGTGCGCACGCCTACTTGCGGGTGATCAGTCTCTCGACATATTTCGCGATGACGTCTACTTCCAGATTCACCTGAGTCCCCGCTTCGGCCGGACCCAAGGTCGTCAGCTGGCGAGTGGTGGGGATCAGCGACACTTCGAACCAGTCGTCGCCCAGCGCCGACACCGTCAGGGAAATACCGTCAACCGTGATCGAACCCTTCTCCACTACATAACGGGCCAATGCGGCAGGCAACCCGATCCGGACGACCTCCCAGTGTTCGGCGGGTGATCGGCTCAAGATCTGCCCGGTGCCGTCGACGTGGCCTTGGACGATGTGGCCGCCAAGCCGGCTGTTCAAGGCCGCGGCGCGCTCGAGATTGACCGGGCTGCCCGCGACCAGCCGGCCCAAACTCGACCGGCTCAGCGTCTCCCCCATCACGTCGGCGGTGAATTGGCCGCTGGGAAGCACGTCGACGACGGTGAGACATACCCCATTGACGGCGATCGAGTCACCATGACCGGCATCGCTGGTGACCACCGGGCCCTGGATCGTGAACCGCGCGGAATCTCCCAGGTCATCCTTGCCGACGACCTCGCCCAGCTCTTCAACGATTCCGGTGAACACCGCTTCAGGCTAGTGAGTCTGACTCCTCTGCGCGATGTCCCAGTCACCTTGCGCGTCGGTGCCCGCTCTTCTTTGACCCGCTACTCTGCAAGTTATGCAGACGCGTCGCCCAATACTCGCCGTTCTCGCCGCAATCTCGGTCGCCGCCGCTCTGATCAGCGGCTGCTCGTCGTCCAAGCCATCCGGTGGTGCTCTGCCGGACGCGACGACGTTGATCAAGGAATCCACTCAGAGCACCAGGAACGTCAAAAGTGTGCACCTTGCGCTGACCGTCAACGGCAAGATCAAAGGCCTCCCGGTCAAATCCTTGACCGGCGATCTGACCACCACGCCGCAGACCGCAGCGCAGGGCAACGCGAGCATCGTCTTCGGCGGCTCCGACATCGACGCGCCGTTCGTCGTGACCGACGGAATCCTCTACGGAGCGCTCACGCCGGGGCAATGGGACAGCTTCGGCAAGGCCTCCGATCTCTACGACCCGTCCACGATCCTCGCGCCCGACGTCGGTTTGGCCAACCTACTGACCAATCTCAGCAACCCGAAAGCTCAATCCCGGGAAAACGTCGGCGGTCAGACCACCATCAAGATCACCGGAACCGTCGCGGCGGACGCCGTGAATGGCATCATGCCGCGGCTGAAGGCAACCCAGCCGATGCCCTCGACCATGTGGATCGAGGAGAACGGTGACCACCAATTGGTGCAGACCCAGCTGGAGCAGAGCCCGGGCAACTCGCTGCAGCTGACGTTGTCGAATTGGAACGCGCCGGTCCAGGTCACCAAGCCGCCCGTCGCCCCGGCGCCGTGACGGCACCGCAGCACGCCGAGACGGCGCAGCAGCACCGCGCCGGGCGCGTCGTCGCGATCAGCGCCGGCAGCCTGGCCGTACTGCTCGGCGCCCTCGACACCTATGTCGTGGTCACGATCATGCGCGACATCATCGGCACGATCGGAATTCCGGTCAACCGCCTCCAGCGGATCACGCCGATCATCACGTGGTACCTGCTGGGCTACATCGCCGCGATGCCGTTGCTGGGCCGGGCATCTGACCGGTTCGGACGCAAACTGCTGCTCCAGGTCAGCCTGGCCACCTTCCTGATCGGCTCGGTGATCACGGCGATGTCGACCAATCTGGACGCCCTGGTTGTCGGCCGCACCATCCAGGGCGTGGCCAGCGGGGCTTTGCTGCCGGTGACGCTCGCACTGGGCGCCGACCTCTGGTCCCAGCGCAACCGCGCCGGTGTGCTCGGCGGAATCGGCGCCGCGCAGGAGCTGGGCAGTGTGCTGGGTCCGCTCTACGGAATCTTCATCGTCTGGTTGACCAGCCGGTGGCAGGACGTGTTCTGGATCAACGTGCCGCTGGCTCTGGCCGCGATGGTGATGATCCATTTCAGCCTGCCATCGCGGGATCGCACCGCCGAGCCGGAGAAGATCGACGTGATCGGCGGGCTACTGCTGGCGATCACCCTCGGTTTGGCGGTCGTCGGGCTCTACAACGCCAATCCCGACGGCAAGCACGCGCTGCCCAGCTACGGGGCGCCGCTGATTGGCGGCGCTGTCTTCTTCGCCGTGATTTTCTTTGTCTGGGAAAGGTTTTCGCGGACCAAGCTGATCGAACCCACCGGGGTGCACTTTCGGCCGTTCCTGTCGGCGCTCGGCTCATCGCTGTGTGCCGGTGCCGCGTTGATGGTGACGCTGGTCGACGTGGAGCTCTTCGCCCAGGGCGTGCTCGGCAAGGATCAGGACCAGGCCGCGCTGATGCTGCTGTGGTTCCTGGCCGCGTTGCCGATCGGCGCGCTCCTGGGCGGTGCGATCGCGACCAGAATCGGCGACCGGGCGGTGGCCTTCGCGGGACTACTGATCGCCGCGGGTGGCTACTGGCTGATCTCGAAGTGGTCGATCAATCTGCTGGACCAGCACCACCACATTTTGGGCCTGTCATTGCCGGCATTGCACACGGACCTGGCCATCGCCGGCATCGGGCTCGGTCTGGTGATCGCGCCACTGACCTCCGCCAGCTTGCGGGTGGTGCCGTCGGCGCAGCACGGCATCGCCTCTGCGGCAGTGGTGGTGGCGCGTATGACGGGCATGCTGATCGGCGTCGCCGCCCTGAGCGCGTGGGGCTTCTACCGGCTGCCACAGCTGGTCGCGAAGTTGGCGTCGGAGGTTCCGAGAAACGCCGGGCTGGCTGAGCGGGTTTTGCACCAGGCCACCCTGTACCGGCAAGCCTTCGCCGGCATGTACGGCGAGATCTTCGAAGTCACCGTGGTGGTCTGCGTGGTGGGAGCCTTCTTGGGTCTGTTGATTGGCAGCCGAAGCGTGCACGCCGATGAGCCAGAGGTACTGGACGCCGAGCCGGTCGCGCCCCGGCTCTAGGCGGTCATCCCGCGATTTCCGAACGCGGACTCACGCGGCACCAAGCTCAGCAGCAGGTCCGGCCCGACACGCTCGATGCCGTCGTAGCGCCAGCGCAAGGCCCGGGCGATGCTCGGCACCCCCACGTCGTCGACCGCGGTGATCGGTCCGCCTAGCAGGATGGGTGCGACGTAAGCAAGAATCCGATCAATCACCCCGGCCCGCAGGAACACCCCGGCAAGAGTGGGGCCCCCTTCGAGCAAGACGTCGGTGCGATCGGACAACGCCCTGAGCACCTCGGCGGGCTCGTGCGTGCGAATCACCATCGTGCGTGAGTCGTCGTTGAGAACCTGTGCCTCCGAGGGTATGTCGCGCATTCCGACGACTACCCGCATCGGCTGCCGGTCGGTGAGGCTGCCGTCGGGCAGGCGGGCGGTCAACGTGGGATCGTCAACCAGCACCGTGCCGGTGCCCACTACGATCGCATCGGCAATTGCCCGCCGACGGTGCACGTCGGCACGGGCGGCCTCGCTGGTGATCCACTGGCTCGAGCCGTCCGCTGCCGCGCTGCGGCCATCGATGCTGGTGGCATATTTCCACGTCACATGCGGCAATCCCGTGCGCTGCTTGTGCAGCCATTCGCGCAGTGGCCCCACCGTGACGAGATCGGTCTGCACATCGCCGATGACGTTGATGCCGGCCGCGGCCAACCGTGCCGCCCCACCGGCCGCAACCGGATTGGGGTCGCCGACCGCGTAGATCACCGACGCGACACCCGCATCGATCAGGGCATCGACGCAGGGCGGGGTTTTGCCATGGTGGTTGCAGGGTTCCAGGGTCACGACCGCGGTTCCTCCGACAGCCAGTCGTCCCGCCCGCCGCAACGCCATCACCTCGGCGTGGGCGCCACCCGTCGGCTGGGTGCCGCCGACGCCGACGACCTGGCCGTCGCGGTCCAGGATGACCGCGCCGACGGGCGGGTTGGGATACGTCTTCCCCTTGACCAGATCGGCTTGCTCGACGGCCAGCTGCATGGCGGCCTCGTAGCGGAAGGCCGCCTCTTCAGCCACGGGCGCGGCTCACAGGCGGCGCAGATGCGGCGACATGTCACCGGCCCGTCGCCGCAATGCCTCGACCGCTGCAGCCGGGTCATCGGCCCCGTAGACGGCCGACCCGGCGACGAAGCAGTCGACTCCGGCCTGCGCGGCCTGCTCGATGGTGTCGGCATTGATGCCGCCGTCGATTTCGACCAAGATCGTCAGCTCACCGGAGTCGACGAGCTTTCGTACCTGGCGCACCTTGCTCAGCACTTCGGGGATGAATTCTTGGCCCCCGAAACCGGGTTCGACGGACATCACCAAGAACGTGTCGAAGTCTTTGAGGATGTCCAGGTAGGGCTCCAACGGTGTGCCGGGTTTGATGCTCAGTCCGGCTTTGGCGCCGGCGGCGCGAATGTCGCGGGCCACGCTGACCGGATTGTCGGTCGCCTCCGCGTGGAACGTGACGTTGTACGCCCCGGCTTCGGCGTACGGCGGCGCCCAGCGGTCGGGATCCTCGATCATCAGGTGGCAGTCCAACGGAATGTCGCTGGCGGCCAACAGGCTTTCGACGACCGGCAGCCCGATCGTGAGGTTCGGTACGAAGTGCGCATCCATCACGTCAACGTGCAACCAGTCCGCACCTTCGACGTCGGCGGCCGCATCGGCCAGCCGGGCGAAATCGGCGGCCAGTATCGACGGAGCGATCAGCGGCCGGTCGCTCTTGCCTGACATGAACGTCAGCTTACTGGGGCCTATTCGTCCAACTTGACCAGCGCTGCGGCGAACATGGCGTCGGTGCCGTGGCGGTGCGGCCACAGCTGAACGTAAGGGCCCTCGCCCAGATCGCCCACCGGCTCGAACAGTGGCCGAGTGTCCAACGCCGACACCGGATACCGGCGAAGCGCGTCGCCGACCACTCCGATGGTCTCGGCCAGATGCGGTGAGCATGTCGCGTAGAGAATCACACCCCCTGGCCGGGTCAGCGCGATTGCGGCCGCCAGCAGTTCGCGTTGCAGCCGGGTCAGGGCCGGCACGTCGGCGGGCTGACGCCGCCACCGGGCGTCGGGGCGCCGCCGCAACGCGCCGAGTCCGGTGCATGGGGCGTCGACCAGTACCCGGTCGAATACCGGGTCGAGGCCGGTGCTGCGCCCATCGACCCGCAACACGTCCACCGGTAGGCCGCGGGTGTTTGCGACGACGAGATCGGCGCGATGCTCGGCCGGCTCCACCGCGGTGACCCGGGCGCCCGAGCCGACAGCCACGGCGGCCAGCAGCGCAGTCTTGCCACCCGGGCCGGCGCACATGTCCAGCCACCGGCCGGCATCGTCGGCGACCGGCGCCAGAGTGAGTGCGCGAGCGACCAACTGGCTGCCTTCGTCCTGCACCAGCGCCCGGCCGTCTCGCACCGCCGACACCTGCGCGGGGTCCCCGGCGGGCAGGTACACGGCGTACGGCGAGTACCGGCCCACTGTGCCGTCGACGGCCGCGGCCAGATCTACGGCGGTCAGTACGCCCGGCCGGGCCGCCAGGTGCACCTGGGGGCGCACATCGTCGGCAGCGAGCGCCGCATCGAGTTCACCGGCCGCGCCGCCCAACGCGTCGACGAATGACTGTGCGACCCAACGCGGGTGGGCACGCAGGAACGCGGCGTTGCCGACCGGGTCGACCGAGCGGTCGGGTGCCAACTCTTCGAGCCAGGATTGCTCATCGCGGGTACTGATCTTGCGCAGCACGCCATTGACGAAACCTGCTCGCGCGGAGTCGAATTCAATGGCCGCCTGCTCGACAGTGGTCGAGACCGCGGCATGCGCGTCGACCCGCGTGCGCAGCAGCTGATAGGCGCCGAGCCGCAACAGGTCGAGTAGTACCGGGTCGATGGTGTCCGGTGACCGGTCGGCGGCAGCGCCGATGACGGCGTCCAACAGTCCCCGCACCCGGCTGCTGCCGTAGGTCAACTCGGTGGCGAATGCGGCGTCGCGACCGCTGATCCCGCGTTCGCGCAACAAAACTGGCAACAGCAGGTTGGGGTAGGCGTCGCGCTCGCGCACGGCTTGCAGTACGTCGAACGCAGCGCGACGAGCCGGATCCAGCGGCTTGCGCCGCGGTGAGCGAGCGGGGCGTTGCGGGGTGCGCCCGCCCGGCCGGCCGGCGCGCGGTTTGTCCTGCGGTGGACTCACGAGGCGCGCACCGAAGCTTCGAGGCGGGCTCCCCTGGCCCAGTCGACGGCGTTCATCAGCTTCTTCCCCGGCGCCTGAACCTGACCGAGCCGCACCGCCTGCGAGGCGGTGCCGACCCGCACGCTGCGGCGATCGACGTGAATCTCGCCGGGCGCCAATGCTTTCGGCAGGCTCTGGCCGTCACCGTCGAGATAGACCGGGCCGAGTTTGACTCGCAGATCACCGATCAGTGTCCATGCCCCCGGGTTCGGCGTGACGGCCCGGATGCGCCGCTCGACGACTTCAGCCGGAAGATCCCAGCGCACCTGGGCCTGCTCGGCGGTGATTTTCGGCGCGACGCTGATCCCATCGGTCGGCTGCGGCACCGGCGCGAGCGTCCCGTCGGCGATACCGTCGAGCGTGGTGGACAGCAACGCAGCCCCCGAAACCGCCAACCGGTCAAGCAGATCGCCCGCAGTGTCGATCGGACGCACCGCCTCGGTAACGACGCCGTAGACCGGGCCGGAGTCCAGGCCGGACTCGATCTGGAACGTCGTCGCACCGGTGATGGTGTCGCCGGCAGCTATCGCCGCCTGCACCGGAGCCGCCCCACGCCAGGCCGGCAGCAGCGAGAAGTGCAGGTTCACCCATCCATGCGCCGGCACGGCCAATAGCTCGTCACGCAACAGCGCTCCGAAAGCCACCACCGGACAACAGTCCGGCGCCAACTCCGACAGCTTGGCAACGAACTCTGCCGAGTTCGGCCGCTCGGGTCGCAGCACGGGGATGCCCTGCTCGAGGGCCACGCGGGCAACCGGCGACGGCACGGGCTTGCCGTGCCGGCCCGACGCGGCGTCCGGCCGGGTCAGCACCGCGATCACCTCGTGGCGCGGTGAGTCGATCAGACTCTGCAGCGCGGGCAGCGCGGGCTCAGGGGTTCCGGCGAAGACTAGACGCACCGGCACAGTGTAGGAAGTAGGCGCAGCAACTGATCAAACCAGCCGGTTGAGGAGCACGATATGACGTTGACCACCATCTCGGGACTTCCCGCCCACGTGCTGCTGGTGCACGCCCTGGTGGTGTTCGCGCCGTTGACGGCGCTGCTGGAAACACTGTGCGCGCTGTGGCCGGCGGCGCGGCGACACTTGGTCTGGCTCGTGCTTGTTTTGGCCGTCGTCACTGCGGCGCTGACGCCGATCACTGCGAACGCCGGCGGGTGGCTCTACGACCAGGAGCGTCATCACCGCGACATACTCAACACCCACGCGGAGCGCGGCGGCTGGATGATCTATTTCTCGGTCGCGCTGCTGGTCGTCGCCGTCGTACTGGCACTGGTACACCGACGTGAGGGCCGTGCGGCCGCCCCCGGTGTGGTCGTCAATGCGGTGGTCGCTGTCGTCACGATCGTCATCGGCGTGGCCACCGTCGTTCAGGTCGTTCGGATCGGTGACTCCGGGGCCCGGTCGGTGTGGGCCAATGAACTCACCAAATCGGACAAGCCCTGAGTTATTTCTCGTCTTCGGCAAGGCGTGGAATCAGCCCACCGGCCAACACGTCGTTGACCTGGCGGGGCGAAAGGCGATGCCGCACCGTGAAAGACGAATCCTTCGTGACGTTGTCCACCTGCAGGGTGTCCTTGTCGGCCAGCGCGTCACGAACACCGGTGATGCGTAACGTGTCGTCCTGGTCGACGTTGTCGTAGTCGTCCGGGTCGTCGAATTCGAGCGCTAATACCCCGAAGTTGGCCAGGTTCTGCCAGTGGATCCGGGCGAATGACTTGGCGATGACGACCCGCAAGCCGAGGTGGCGAGGCGCGATCGCCGCATGCTCCCGCGACGAACCCTGGCCGTAGTTTTCGCCGCCGACGATGATGTGACCGCTTTCTTCAGCCTGCTTTGCCCGCTCCGGATACGAGTCGTCGATTCGGGTAAAGCTGAACATGGCGAGCTTGGGAATGTTAGAGCGGTACGGAAGCGCCCGCGCCCCGGCCGGTGAAATCTCGTCGGTGGAGATGTTGTCACCGACCTTGAGCAACACCGGCGCCTCGATCTCGTCCGGCAGCGGCTTCAGGTCCGGCAGGCTCGACACATTGGGCCCCTTGACCGGCTCGACGTCAGCCGCTTCGTCGGCGTCCAGCGGCGGCACCAGCATCGCGGTGTTCACCGCCGACTGGTGCGGCAGGTCGAGCTTCGGGTAGTCCATCTTGACCTCGCGCGCCCAATCGCGTGGATCGGTGATCACGCCCGTCAACGCCGAGGCGGCCGCGGTTTCCGGCGAGCACAGCCAGACGGAGTCCTCTTTGGTGCCCGAGCGGCCGGGGAAGTTGCGCGGCATCGTGCGCAGCGAATTGCGTCCGGTCGCGGGTGCCTGGCCCATGCCGATGCAGCCCATGCACCCCGCCTGATGGATTCGGGCGCCGCCGATCACCAATTCGGCGGTCGCGCCCATCGTCGTCAGGTCGGTCAGGATTTCCCGCGACGTCGGGTTGACGTCGAAGCTGACCCCCGACGCTGTCTGCCGGCCGGCCACCATCGCCGCGGCGATGGCGAAATCTCGCAAACCTGGATTGGCGCTTGAGCCGATCACCGCCTGCGCGATGTCCTCACCCGCAACTTCGCGGACCGGCACCACGTTGCCCGGCGATGACGGCTTAGCGATCAAGGGTTCGATCTCGGACAGGTCGATGGTCTCGGCGACGTCGTAGTCGGCATCGTCGTCGGCCACGAGTTCGACCCAGTCGTCCTCGCGATCCTCGGCGCGCAGAAAGTCCCGGACCGCGTCGTCGCTCGGGAAAACCGTTGTGGTGGCGCCGAGTTCGGCCCCCATGTTGGCGATGACGTGGCGGTCCATCGCGGTCAGTCCGGCCAGCCCCGGCCCGTAGTACTCGATGATCCGGTTGACTCCGCCCTTCACGTCGTGGCGGCGCAGCATCTCGAGGATCACGTCCTTGGCCGAACACCATTCCGGCAATTCGCCCTCGAGCCGGACGCCCCAGATTTCGGGCATGCGGATGTTCAGCGGCCGCCCGGTGATGGCCAGCGCCACCTCCAGCCCGCCCACACCGATCGCCAGCATTCCCAGCGATCCCGCGGCCGGAGTGTGCGAATCCGAGCCGACCATCGTCTTGCCGGGAATCCCGAACCGCTGCATGTGCGTGGGATGCGATACGCCGTTGCCCGGCTTCGAGAACCACAGCCCGAATCGCTGCGCGGCGGTGCGCAGGTATTCGTGATCCTCGGCGTTTTTTTCGTCGGTCTGCAGCAGGTTGTGATCGACGTACTGAACGCTCACCTCGGTGCGCGCGCGGTCAAGGCCGAGTGCCTCGAGTTCCTGCATCACCAGCGTGCCGGTCGCGTCCTGGGTGAGCGTCTGGTCGATCCGGATGGCGATTTCTTCTCCCGGCGTCATATCGCCGGATTCCAGATGCGATTCGATCAGCTTGCGCGCGACATTGAGCGACATGGCGGGTTCCTAGGCCAGGTGAAGTTGAACGACACCTCCGAGGTACCCCGATATCGAAGCGGCCACGCACCCGTCCAAGCGGGCTAGTCGGCGATCGTCGTCTTCTCGTCGATCGCGACCGTCGCCGGCAGCGCCTCCATGACCTGGTCGGGCAGGCAGTCGGCGTTGAGCTCCAACAGGTAGATGTGGTCACTGCCGTTGATGACGACAACCTTGTCCGCCACCGCCCGTTCCTGACCGTCGTGCGTCCAGGTGCCGCCAAACTGGTACGCCGGAGAACCGGCGAGGTTGTCTTCGTTGCCGTCGCCCATTTGCTTGAATCCGGGCAGGTTTTTCGTGGCGCCGGCGGCGAGTTCGATCAGTTTCTGGGGATCCACATTGCCCTCGAGCTTGGACAGCGTCGCCACGATGCTGGGCGGGTATTTGGCCGCCTCCGGCCCGTTGTCGACGATGGCCCAGTACGCCGTGGGAGGAGTGTCGGGTCCGGCGTCGGCCCAGCCCTTAGGGATCGGAAAGTTGATCGTCGGGGCACGTGGGTCACCGCGGTGCACCGGTGTCGCGGTGACCTTGCTGTCCCTCAAATAGCTCGCAATGCTCGGGTTGGGGCCGTCCGGGGCGATCCGCGGCGCCACTTTCGACTGCGGCTTCTTCACGGTCGACGAGGTGGTCGAGGCTGCACTGCTCGAGGTGTTGCTCGGCGCGTTCTTTTGCTGGCTGGGCTCTGTTCCACACCCGGTCAAGGTGATGGCTATCGCGACAGTCGTGATACCGGTGCTTGCTAACGTCCGCTTCATTGCGCTGGCTCCTGCCGGTAGGGCTCTACGACGCGTTTGCTAATCGACGCGTTGGCGAGCATACCGTCAACGCATGGCGGTCGTCGTGGCTCGCAACGAGCCATTGGTCTCCAGCAAGAAGTTGCGGTTGAGCGACTCGATCCTGGCGCCGCGGCCCGTCGAACGGTAACTAACCCGCTCGCTCGGTGACCTCGCGACGATCGAAGCCGTTGTAAGTCACCCGCCACGACGCGAAGCCATCGCCGGCGACATGCAGCGTGATCTGCGGCGCGCAGCCGCATTCCTTGACGCGGTGGGGCTGCAGATCGTCGATGGGGACGATGTGCATGTCACCAGACCCGATCCAGCCCGTCCACCAGCGGCTGCCCGGACAAGCACAGCCCGTCGCGCTGCAGCGGACGGGATCGATGATCATGCCGACTGGGGCCGTGGCCACGCGTCGATGAACTGGTCCATGACCGCGTTCCATTTCATGACCCGGATCTCGTCATCGGCAGCGCGGGCCTCTTTCGAGTGCTCGCGGACGAACATCAGGCAGCGCCCTAGTCGCGTGGTATCTGTCATCGTCGCCATATCCGACCTCCCTCGACACGGGATACAAAGCCGGTTGGCGTCATCGGCACTCGGCCAGCACTCGCATCGTCGCACGGAAAAGGTGCACCTCGCTCACCGACACGTCGCACAGCCAGCCGTCGGCTGGCTGCCGACAGCGGCCTGACGTCGTTGACCTAGCCGATCTGGAGGGGGTCGATCTGCACCCGGACCGGCTCGTCGGTTTGACGGGCGCTGACCACGGCGACGCCTCGCCGCAACTCCGCAGCCAGCGCCAACCCCTGCTCGCGGTCGACCCGCACCAGCATCCGGCTGACCGGCTCATCGGCCGCCATACCGGGCGGCCGGCGTGCTCCGGGCGGCAGCGGGACCGGGCCGAGCAACTCGGCGGTGCCCGGCAGGCGGATTTCCTCGAGCAACGCAGCCACCGCCGCGGCAGCGCCGTCCAGCGCGGCCATGTGCACGCTCGGCGGCAGCGCGACCTCCGCGCGCGCCGCGAGTTCGGCGTTCGCATGCCCGACGGGATCCCAGCGAATCAGCGCTTGCACGGTCGGCACGGACGCTTCGGCGACGACCACCACCACACCGCCGGCCTGACCCTCCCCGCGGGGGCGGACGAGCGACGCAGCGGCCATCCACCGGCGCAGCGTGTCCTCGGCCGCCCGCAGGTCCTGACGGCCCAGCAACGCCCAGCTGTCCAGCAGCAGCGCCGCCCCGTACCCGTCGGCCGCTTGCGGTTCGGCACCGGGCGTCGCGACCACCAGGACCGGGCGGGCGTCGACGTGCGACACCACCGCTTCGCCGGCCGAGGTGATCACCGGCGTGCCCGGAAACGCACGACCCAACTCCTCGGCCGTCCGCCGGGCTCCCACCACCACGGCGCGGACCGCATCGGATCCGCACGCACCGCATCGCAGTGCGGTATCCGCCCGGCCACACCAGCGGCACACCGGCGCAGTTCCCGCCCGGTCGTCCAGCGACAGTGGGCCGGTGCAATGCCGGCAGCGTGCGATCGCCCGGCAACGAGCGCACGCCAGCGACGGGACGTAGCCCCGTCGCGGCACCTGCACCAGGACCGGCGCCTCGGCCTGCAACGCGCTGCGGGCGGCACGCAGCGCGACCGATGGCAGCCGGGCGGTGCGCGCCGCCGGGTCGCGTTCGTCGGCGTAACCGCCGTCGTCGAGAGCCACCACCCGCGGTGTCCGCTTGCGCACCACCGCCCGCGCCGCTACTACGTCGTGTGCCCAGCCGCTGCGCACCAGCGCCTGCGCCTCGGCGGTTCGGGCGTATCCCCCGATCAGTGCGGCGCAACGCATTTGGTGGGCACGTAGCATCGCCACCTCACGTGCGTGCGGATACGGGGCCCGCGGTTCGGCCAGCGTGTCGTCGCCGTCGTCCCACAGCATGACCAGACCGAGATCGCGCATCGGGGCGAACACTGCGCTGCGAGTGCCGATCACCAGCCGCGCGCTGCCCCGCAGCGCAGCCAGCCAGCGCCGGTAGCGCGCGGACGGACCCAGGCCCGCCGACAACGCGACCACACTCGCCTCGTCGAGCAGCACCGTCGCGGCGCGCAACAACGTCTCCACGTCGCGTTGATCCGGAACGATCGCCAGCACGGCGCGACCGGTGCGCACGGTTTGGGCAGCGGCCTCGGCAAAACGGTCGGCCCACACCTCGCCGGGCAGCGCCTGCCACACCGCGCGGGCGGCGCGCGTCTCGGCGAGTGCGGTCAGGAATTGACCGCCGCTGCCATACACTTCCCATCCGGTTCGGTCGACCTCGCCGGCTGCGGAAAGCTCTGTCACAGCGGGCTTTTCGCCCTCCACTTTGGCGTGCCGTGGCGGCACTGCCAGCCGCAGCACGTCGGCGCGGGTGCCGGCGTAGCGGGCCGCGACGGCTTCGACGAGATCACGGATCTCCGGGGTGAGCACCACCTCGGCGGACACCACGCGCTCCAGCCAGGCCAGCTTGCCGACATGGTCGGTGTCGCTGCGGCGTTCCAGGATGAACCCGTCGACCAGTCGGCCGTGGAACCGCAGTCGGACCCGCACACCGGGCTGGGCGTCGTCCGACTGCTCCTGGGACACCAGGTAGTCGAACTCGCGGTCCAGGTGCGGCACCGACAGCATCGGCAACACCCGCGCAATCGGCTCGATTGCGGCGGCCTGCCGGGTCCGCGTGGTCACTCGCCAGGTGTAGCAGAGGCGGTCGACAACCGGCCGAAGAAGAAGCCCGCCGTGATCAGGACCTGCGCCGCCGCATACGTCCACCAGATCGGCACCGCCAGCGCCTCGGTGCCCAGGACGAATCTGCTGATCCCGATCATCGCGTCCGACCAGGCGAAGCTGACCGCGCCGAACACCGTCCACAGCGTTGGCAGCCGCGCGAGCAGCGCCGCCGACACCATGGCGACCAGCACCAGCATGTACACCGTGACCGGAATCGTCATCGCGTCACGCTCCAATTGCGGCCAAAACCACGTCAGCAGCGCCACGCACGCCGCCCACATCAGCGCGACGGCGATCAGGCGCGCAGGTGACCAGCCCGACAGTCGCGATCTGCGCACCAACGGCAGCAGGGCGCCCAGGAAACACACGTGCGCCAACAGGAAAGCACCCAACCCGAGCACAAACGACGCCGCCCACCACGGAACGGCGAGCAGCACATCGCCGATCGCCGAGAACAGCAGCGCCAACATCAGCCAGCGCCGTTCGCGGACAATCGGATGCGCGGCCGCCGCCAGGGCCAGCAACAACGCCATCGACGCCTTGAAGGCCGGCTGGGCGACCCACTGCCCGGTCAGTTCGGTCCCGGGCGGCGAACGAAGCGCCACGATGGTCAAAAACACGCCGTAGGCGATCCCGGCCCAGCCGCCGGCCATCCAGGCGCCCAGCACGACCCGCGGTGCGTACGGTGTCTGCATGCCCAGCGTCGACGACCCCGGATCCGCCATCGATCCCATCCTGGAGAAGGTACTGGACGCAGTGCCGTTCCGATTATCCGCCGACGATGGGGTCGACGCGGCCCGCCGCAGCCTGCGAGATCTGCCGCGGCGCTCCTTTTATCCCGAGCTCCGGGTCCAAGACCGCGCCATCGACGGGCCGGCCGGACCGATCAACATCCGGATCTACTGGCCGCCAACCGATGACGCCGCTCCGCCGGTGGTGGTGTTCTTCCACGGCGGCGGCTTCGTCGTCGGTGACCTCGACACCCACGACGGGACAGCCCGTCAGCACGCCGTCGGCGCTTCTGCGGTCGTGGTGTCGGTGGACTACCGGTTGGCGCCCGAGCATCCCTATCCCGCCGCGGTCGAGGATGCCTGGGCCGCAACGCGATGGGTCGCCGAACATGGCAGCGAGATCGGCGCCGACACCAGCCGGCTGGCGGTAGCCGGCGACTCCGCGGGTGGCAACCTCTCGGCGGTCATCGCGCAGTGGGCCCGCGACGAGGGCGGCGCACCGCCGATCGCGTTCCAGCTGTTGTGGTATCCGGCAACGCTGTGGGATTCCACGCTGCCCTCGTTCCGGGAAAACGCCGACGCGCCCGTCCTGGACAGCGCAGCCGTGGCCGCCTTCAGCCGTTACTACGCGGGAGGCGCGATCGACCTGCTCAATCCCCCGGCCGGCATGGCGCCGGGCCGGGCCGCGGACCTGGCCGGCCTACCCGCCGCATATATCGCTGTGGCCGGTCACGATCCGCTGCGCGACGACGGGAGGCGCTACGGTGAGCTACTCGCCGCCGCCGGCGTTCCCGTCGAGGTGCACAACGCCGAGACGATGGTCCACGGGTACCTCGGCTACGCGGGAGTGGTCCCCGCGGCGACCGAGGCGATGGATCGCGGGCTGTCCGCGCTGCGCGAGGCGCTGCACGTACGGTAGATCCATGACGGAGCAGACCACCGCCCGACCGCAGATCGACCCGATGCTGAAGGCTCTGGTCGACGCATTCCCGATGACGTTCAAGGCATCTGACGGTGTCGAGGTCGCCCGCGCCAGGCTCCGCCAGCTGAAAGCGCCGCCGGAGATGCTGCCGGATCTGCGCATCGAGGAACGCACCATCGGGCACGGCGACCTGACCGGCGTCCCGGTCCGCATCTACTGGCCGCCGGGTTCATCCGTTGAAGAACACAGCAACCTGCCGATCGTCGTCTTCTACCACGGCGGGGGCTTTGCGCTCGGCGACCTCGACACCCACGACCCGGTCGCGCGGGCACACGCCGTCGGCGCCGAGGCTATCGTGGTGTCCGTCGACTACCGGCTGGCCCCCGAGCATCCTTTCCCAGCTGGGGTGGACGACTGCTGGGCCGCGCTGCAGTGGACCGCTGAGCACGCCGCCGAGTTGGGCGGCGACCCCACCCGGATCGCTGTCGCGGGCGACTCGGCCGGCGGCAACCTGGCCGCGGTGGTTGCGCAGCGGGCCCGCGACGAAGGCGGGCCCAGGCTGGCGTTCCAGCTGCTCTGGTATCCGACGATCACCGCCGACCAGTCGCTGCCGTCGTTCATCGAGAACGCGAACGCGCCGATCCTGGACCGCGACGTCATCGACGCATTCCTCACCTGGTATGTCCCGGGGCTCGACGTCAGCGACCCCAAGACCCTGCCGGCGACGCTGGCGCCCTGCAATGCGGCCGATTTCTCCGGGCTCCCACCAGCCTTCATCGCCAGCGCCGAACACGACCCGCTGCGCGACGACGCCGCCCTCTACGCCAGCCTGCTCAACGGTGCCGGCGTGCCCGCCGAGCTGAGCAACGAGGGCACCCTGGTGCACGGCTACGTCAGCTTCGCGCTGATCGTCCCCGCTGCCGCTGAGGCGACCAACCGCGGTCTCGCCGCCCTGAAAGCAGCGCTGCACCGGTGAACGGCGATCAGCCCGACTACCACTGCCTGATCGTCGGCGCGGGATTCTCCGGAATCGGCGCCGGCATCAAACTCGATCAAGAAGGCTTCGGCGACTACCTCATCGTCGAAGCCGGTGACGAGGTCGGCGGAACCTGGTACTGGAACACCTATCCCGGTATCGCGGTCGACATTCCGTCAGCGTCCTACCAGTTCTCGTTCGAGCAGCGGCCGGACTGGTCGCGCACCTACGCGCGCGGCGGCGAACTGAAGGCGTATGCCGAACACTGCACCGACAAGTACGGCATCCGGCCGAAGATCCGGTTCAACACCACAGTGCTGGCCGCCGAATTCGACGACCGGCGATCGCTGTGGCGGGTCCAGCTCGACCCGGGCGGAGAAGTCACTGCCCGCTTCGTGTTCAACGCCAGCGGCGTGCTCACCGTGCCCAAGCCGCCCGACATCGACGGTGTCGACTCCTTCTGCGGCGCGGTCGTGCACACCGCCCGCTGGAACCACGACCTGGACCTGACCGGTAAACGGGTCGCCGTGATCGGCACCGGCGCCTCGGCGGTGCAGCTGATCCCCCAAATCGCGCCGAATGTCAAAGCGCTCACGGTGTTCCAGCGCACACCGATCTGGTGCTTCCCGAAGTTCGATGTGCCGCTGCCCAAGCCGGCGCACTGGGCGCTGCGACTACCCGGCGCCAAGACTCTGCAGCGACTATTCACCCAGAGCTACGTCGAGGTGACCTTCCCGCTGCCGGCCCAATACTTCACTGTCTACCCGCTGGCCCGATGGATGGAATCACTCGGCCGCGCCTATCTACGGCTGAAGGTGCGCGATCCTGCGGTGCGGCGACAGCTCACCCCGCAGTACGCGATCGGCTGCAAGCGGCCCGGCTTCCACAACAGCTACCTGTCGACCTACAACCGCGACAACGTCCGACTGGTGACGGAACCGATCGACAAGATCACGCCGTCGTCGGTGGCGACCTCCGACGGCACGCATCACGAGATCGATGTGCTGGTGCTGGCCACCGGATTTCACGTCTTCGACGCCGACAGCACGCCGACCTTTGCGGTCACCGGCAGCGGCGGTGAGTCGCTGCAACGGTTCTGGGAAGAAAATCGGGCGCAGGCCTATGAGGGAAACACCATTCCGGGCTTCCCGAACTTCTTCAGCACCATGGGACCGTACGGCTACGTCGGTTCGTCGTATTTCGCGTTGATCGAAGCCCAGACGCGCCACATGGTGCGCTGCATGAAGCGAGCCCGCCAGCGCGGCGCCACCCGCGTCGAGATCAGCGAAGAAGCCAATGCCCGCTACTTCGCCGAGCAGTTGAGGCGCCGGCACCGCCAGGTGTTCTGGCAGGACAGCTGCAAGGGCGCCAACAGCTACTACTTCGACAAGAACGGCGACGTGGCGCTGCGGCCCGCGCACACGTTCGAGGTCTATTGGCGCAGCCGTCGTTTCGACCTCGACGACTACCGGTTCACCGGCTAGACGGCCCGCCTGAGGTCGTCGACCTTGTCCAGCCGCTCCCACGGCAGGTCGATGTCGGTGCGGCCGAAGTGGCCGTAGGCGGCGGTCGGCGCGTAGATCGGACGCAGCAGGTCCAGGTCGCGAACGATCGCGCCGGGCCGCAGGTCGAACACCTCGGGCACGATCTTCTCGATCTTGACCGGGTCGACGGTGGCGGTGCCGAACGTCTCGATGAACAGCCCGACCGGGGCGGCCTTGCCGATTGCGTAGGCCACCTGAACCTCGACGCGCTCCGCCAGTCCGGCGGCGACGATGTTCTTGGCCACCCAGCGCATCGCGTACGCCGCCGACCGGTCCACCTTCGACGGGTCCTTGCCGGAGAATGCGCCGCCGCCGTGGCGGGCCCAGCCGCCGTAGGTGTCGACGATGATCTTGCGGCCGGTCAGGCCGGCGTCACCCATCGGTCCGCCGACGACGAACTTTCCGGTCGGGTTGACCAGCACCCGGGTCGACGACGAGTCCAGCGTGTCGTGTGACAACTCTTTGAGGACCGTCTCGAGGACGTGCTTGCGGATGTCGGGGTCCAGCGTGTTCTCCAGGTCGATGCCCTCGGCGTGCTGGGTGGAGACCACCACGGTGTCCAACCGGGTCGGGACGTTGTCCTCGTACTCGATGGTGACCTGCGTCTTGCCGTCCGGGCGCAGGTAGGGCAGCGTGCCGTTCTTGCGGACCTCGGTCAGCTTGCGCGCGAGCCGGTGGGCCAGTGCGATCGGCAGCGGCATCAGTTCTGGGGTGTCGCTGATCGCGTAGCCGAACATCAGGCCCTGGTCGCCGGCGCCCTGGGAGTCCAGCGGGTCAGCGGCACCCTCGACGCGCGTCTCGTGCGCGGTGTCGACGCCTTGGGCGATGTCAGGTGATTGGCGTCCGATGCCGATGTTGACGCCGCAGGTTGCTCCGTCGAACCCCTTGTCGGAGTGGTCGTAACCGATGTCGAGGATGCGCTCGCGAACGGTGTTGGTGATGTCGGCAAAGGCTTCCTTGGCGCTCGTCGTCACCTCACCGACGACGTGCACCTGCCCGGTGGTCACCAGCGTTTCGACGGCGACACGTGAGCGCGGGTCTCCCGCCAGCAGCGCGTCGAGCACCGAGTCGCTGATTGCGTCACAGATCTTGTCTGGATGCCCCTCGGTCACCGATTCGCTGGTGAACAATCGACCGTTTTCGCTCACACTCTCTCCCTTTCCAGGCGCATGAAAAAATGTTAGTTAGGCAAATTATATCGCCAGGCTGGTACATGTTACCGGCCGGTCGGCGGCGCTTCGAAAGCTAGGTGGCTTCCCCGGTGCCGCGCTGCAGGAACGTGGCGATCGCGTCCACGATACGGCTCGCCATCAACGTCTTCGAGCCGGGCTGCAGCGCCGACTCGGTGCCGTCGGCCGCCAGCAGCCAGCCGTCGTTGTTGTCCACCTCGAAGGCTTTACCGTCGCCGACGGCGTTGACCACCAGCAGGTCGCATCCCTTACGCCGCAACTTGGCCCGCGCGTGAAACAGCACGTCACCGTTGGCGTCGCCGGTCTCGGCGGCGAAACCGACGATGGCCCGCATGTTGGGCAACTGGCCCGCGGTGCGGGCCTGGACGGTCGCGGCCAGCACGTCGTCGTTGCGGATCAGGTCGATCGTCGGCGGCGCGGTGTCTTCGGTGGCGGCCTTTTTAATCTTGGCGGTTGCGACGTGGGCGGGCCGGAAGTCGGCGACGGCGGCCGCCATCGCCAGCACGTGGACGTCCGGCGCGTGCTTGGACACCGCATCGCGGAGTTGCTGGGCCGTGCTGACGTGCACGACCTCGACACCGGCCGGGTCGATCAGCCCGGCGGTGTGCCCGGCGATCAGGGTGACCTCGGCGCCGCGCTGAGCGGCGACCCGTGCCAGCGCGTAGCCCTGCTTGCCTGAACTGCGGTTGCCGATGAAGCGGACCGGGTCGATCGGCTCGCGGGTGCCCCCGGCGGTGACCAGGAGTCTGACCCCGGCCAGGTCGTAGGGCATCGCGTCGTGGCGGTCCAGCAGCAGCTGGGCGAAGGTGGTGATTTCTTCAGCCTCGGGCAGCCGCCCGGCGCCGCTGTCTTCCCCAGTCAGCCGTCCGGATGCCGGCTCAAGCACCACCGCGCCGCGGCGTCGCAGCGTGGCGACGTTGTCGATGGTGGCCGGGTGCTGCCACATCTCGGTGTGCATCGCCGGGGCGAACAGCACCGGACATCGCGCAGTGAGCAGGGTTGCGGTCAGCAAGTCGTCGGCGCGGCCGTGAGCGGCACGCGCGAGCAGGTCGGCGGTCGCGGGGGCGACGACAACCAGGTCGGCACCCTGACCGATGGCGACGTGCGGCACCCGCGGCACGTCCTCGAAGACCCCGGTCTGGACGGGCTCGCCGGATAATGCCTCGAAGGTGGCGGCCCCGACGAATCGCAGCGCGGAATCGGTAGGGATGACGCGAACCTGGTGGCCGGCCTCGGTGAGCTGGCGGACAACCGTGGCGGCCTTGTATGCGGCGATGCCCCCAGCGACGCCTACGACGATCCGCTTGCGGTCTGTCCGCTTCTCACTCGAGAGGCTCATCCCAGGGCCGTCGCGATCCCGCTACTCGCCTTCGGTGTGCTCGAGCAGGTCGCCGTGGATCTCGCGCATCGCGATCGACAGCGGCTTCTCCTGCAGGCCCGGCTCGACCAGCGGCCCGACATATTCGAGGATGCCCTCGCCCAGTTGGTTGTAGTAGTCGTTGATCTGCCGGGCGCGCTTGGCGGCGTAGATCACCAGGGCGTACTTGCTGGACACCCGAGCAAGCAGCTCGTCGATGGGCGGGTTGGTGATACCGAGCGGCGTGTCGTACGCGCCGATACCGCCCGAGGCCGGGTCGAACTGGTCGGGGACGGCGGTCAACGAGGCTTCGGTGTGCGAACTACTCACGTAAATTTTCTCCTGGCGCGGATAGCGGAAAGTGCGGCTAAATCGAGAATCGAGTCTGGTTGAAAGGTCACGCCGTCTCCGACGTGGGTGCGACCAGCAATGATACCAATTCTGAGCACGCTGTTTCCAATTGACGATTCACCACGACCTCGTCGAAGTCGTCCTGAGCCGCTAATTCGGTGCGCGCGGTGGCGAGCCGACGCTCGATCACCTCGGCTGTCTCGGTACCGCGACCGATCAGGCGGGCCTCCAGTGCCGCCCAGTTCGGCGGCGCCAGGAACACCGTGATCGCCTCCGGCATGGCCTGCTTGACAGCGCGGGCTCCGGCCAGGTCTACCTCGATCAGTACTGGGTGTCCGGCCTCGACGGCGTCGCGGACCGGACCGGCCAGGGTGCCCGATCGGTGCAGGCCACCGTGGATTTCGGCCCATTCCAGTAACAAGCCGTCATCGATCAACTGCTGGAAGCGCTCGGCTGACACGAAGTGGTAGTCGGTCCCGTCGATCTCTCCCGGCCGAGGGGCCCGGGTGGTCGCGGAGACGCTGAAATGCAGATCTGGAATCCGCTCGCGAAGGCAGCGGACCAGTGTTGACTTGCCCACCGCGGACGGACCGGACAGCACGATCACGCGTCCCGTGCCGACCGGTCCCCCGTCAGTGCTCATCGACTCTCCCGGCTTACCCGCCGGTCCGACTCGCCCCCTCGCCGCCGCGCGGTTGGGGGTGCCCCACAGGCCTTCCGGCCTGCATCGTCGTCGGACTTAAGAAAAGTCGAACTTTGCCAGCAGGGCCTTGCGCTGACGGTCGCCGAGCCCGCGCAAGCGGCGCGTCGGGGCGATCTCCAGCTCGGTCATGATTTCCTGCGCCTTGACCTTGCCCACCTTCGGCAATGCTTCCAGCAATGCGGAAACCTTCATTTTGCCCAAGACCTCGTCGGTCTCGGCATCCTTGAGCACCTGCTTGAGATTGGTGCCGCCACGCTTCAGCCGGTCTTTGAGCTCGGCTCGCGCTCGGCGTGCGGCGGCAGCCTTCTCCAACGCTGCCGCGCGCTGCTCGTCGGTCAACTGGGGAAGGGCCACGATTCCTCCGTATCGATCAGCAACAGACTTCGATCTTTGTTTGTCCTGGCCAGGTAGTCCGGCCAGCGGTGACGACCGTACCCACGCCTCCAGACGAAATCTAACCCGCCCCCCTGCTTGAAGCTACAAAGTCGCAGCTTATGGCCCCGAGAAGGGGTCCCCCGGCACCCTTGGTCCGGGTTCAGTCAACCGTGGATCCAGCGCCGGCGGGCGCCTGCCTTTTGCACCGCTAAATCGCCTCTACCTGGCCTTTCAGCCGCGGGGCAATATCGTCCGACCGACGAAAGAACGTCCGCCCGACGGACTCGAAGCTGGTCAAAACGCCTAATCTGGTCTGATTGCGAATGTCACGGCGTGTCGCGCGTGTCGCTGCGAACAGCGGTTCCGGCCGGAAAGTGAACGACACCGTGTCGTAGTTAGGTTCCGGGCGGCTCAGCGGGCCAGGTAGGCCACCGCGTCGCGCATCCGCTCCCCCGCCGCACGCACCGCTGCGACGGCCGGCCCCGCTCGCAGCACGTCCCGCGACACCGCGGGCAGAAGCTGCCCGGAAACGGCGCCACCCAGGCCGCTGAGGGCGTCGGGCTGCCCGCCCTGGAAGCCGACACCGGGCACCAGTACCGGCCCGCTGAGCCGGCTGACGTCGGGCACCTGGCTGGAGGTGGCGCCGACGACGACGCCCACGGTGCCCGAGCCGAGGGCCCGGTTGGCCACGGCGGCCTCATCGACGATCATCTGGGCCACCGGTCGGCCGCCGGTCATGGCGCGCTGCACGCCGGCGCCCTCCGGGTTGGAGGTGGCCGCCAGCACGAAGACCCCCCGACCGTGTGCTGCGGCGCAGTCCAGTAGCGGCTGTAGCGAGCCGAAACCCAGGTACGGCGACGCTGTCACCGCATCGGAGGTCAGCGGCGAGTCGCCGGCCCAGGCGGTCGCGTAGGCCGCCATCGTCGAACCGATGTCACCGCGTTTGGCGTCGGCCAGCACCAGCACACCCGCGCTGCGCAAGGCGGCGATGGTGTGTTCCAACACGGCATACCCGGCGGCGCCGTAGGTCTCGAAGAACGCCACCTGAGGCTTGACGACAGCGAAGTCGGCGTAGGCCGCCACACACGTCTCGCAGAACGCCGCCAGGCCCTCGGGGCTGACCGGTAGGCCCCAGGCTCGCAGCAGTTCGGGATGCGGGTCGATGCCCAAACACAGTGGCCCGCGGCGGGAAACCGCGTCGGCCAGCCGGGCGCCGAACCCGGGCATGGCTAGTTGCCGCCCCGGTTGAGCGTGCTGTGCAGCTCCTGTAGCGAACGCACACCGATGTCGCCCCGGATGGCGGCTTCGATGCCCTGGACGGCAGCCGACACGCCCTGGACCGTCGTGACGCACGGGATGTTGACCCCGACGGCGGCTGAGCGGATCTCGTAGCCGTCGATACGTGGACCAGAGTTGCCGTAGGGCGTGTTGAACACCATGTCGACCTCGCCCGCGCGAATGGCGTCGACAGCCGACATCGTCGGCCGGCCCGGCTGCGCCTCTTCGAAGTGCTTGCGAACTTCGTCGCACGGAATCCCGTTGCGGCGCAGCATCTCCGCGGTGCCCTCGGTGGCCAGCACCCGGAACCCCAAGTCGGCCAGCCGCTTCACCGGAAACACTAGCGAGCGCTTGTCGCGGTTGGCCACCGACACGAAGACCGTCCCCGACACCGGCAGCGATCCGTAGGCCGCGGTCTGGCTTTTCGCGAACGCGCTGCCGAAGTCCCGGTCGATGCCCATCACCTCGCCGGTCGACTTCATCTCCGGGCCCAGCAGAGAGTCGACGCCGGAGCCATCGGCGCGCCGGAACCGGTGGAAAGGCAGCACCGCCTCCTTGACCGCGATCGGTGCATCCGGCGCCGCGTTGCCGCCGTCACCGGTACGTGCCAATAGGCCTTCGTCCCGAAGTTGAGAAATCCTGGCGCCCAGCATGATCCGTGCGCATGCCTTGGCCAGTGGTACCGCGGTGGCCTTGGAGACGAACGGCACCGTACGGCTGGCTCGCGGGTTGGCCTCCAGCACGTAGAGGACGTCGTCTTTGAGCGCGTACTGGACATTGAGCAGACCGATGACGCCGATCCCATGCGCGATGGCCTCGGTCGCGGTGCGGACCTTCTCGATGTCGCTGCGGCCCAAGGTGACCGGTGGCAGCGCACACGCCGAGTCACCGGAGTGGATGCCGGCCTCTTCGATGTGCTCCATGATGCCGCCGATGTAGACCTCGTCGCCGTCGCAGAGCGCGTCGACGTCGATCTCGATGGCGTCCTCGAGGAAGCGGTCCACCAGCACCGGGTGTTCCGGCGAGAGCTCGGTGGCCCGGGCGATGTAGCCCTGCAGCGTCTCGTCGTCGTAGACGATCTCCATGCCGCGCCCGCCGAGGACGTACGACGGTCGCACCAGCACCGGATACCCGATGTCGGCGGCGATCCGCCGCGCCTGCGCGAACGTGGTCGCCATGCCATAGCGCGGGGCGGGCAGCCCCGCCGCCGAAAGCAGGTCGCCGAACGCGCCCCGGTCCTCGGCCAGGTCGATGGCCTCCGGCGGGGTGCCCACGATCGGGACGCCTGCGTCGGCGAGCCGCTGCGCCAGCCCGAGCGGGGTCTGGCCGCCGAGTTGCACGATAACTCCGACGACGCCCGGTCCGCCGGCACCGGACTGCTGCTCGGCGTGGAACACCTCCAGGACGTCTTCGAACGTCAACGGCTCGAAGTAGAGCCGGTCGGCGGTGTCGTAGTCAGTGGAGACTGTCTCCGGGTTGCAGTTGACCATCACGGTCTCAAAACCGGCCTGCGACAACGTTGTCGCCGCGTGCACACAGCTGTAGTCGAACTCGATGCCCTGACCGATCCGGTTCGGTCCCGAGCCCAGGATCATCACCTTGGGCTTGTCGGTCTGCGGCGCCACCTCTGTTTCGGCGGACGGGTCGAGCTCGTAGCTGCTGTAGTGGTACGGCGTCTTGGCCTCGAACTCTGCGGCGCAGGTGTCCACCGTCTTGTACACCGGGTGGATGCCGAGTCGCCGCCGTAGCGAACGGACACCGACCTCGCCGGCCAATTCCGGTCGCAGCGAGGCGATTTGGCGATCCGATAACCCGTTGTGCTTGCACTTACGCAGCAGCTCGACGTCGAGTACGGC
This sequence comes from Mycobacterium sp., assembly GCA_032159915.1. GTDB lineage: Bacteria > Actinomycetota > Actinomycetes > Mycobacteriales > Mycobacteriaceae > Mycobacterium. Next base: position 5,344 of record JAVHWH010000003.1, on the reverse strand, counting down.
GGCCTCGCTCACCTCGTGCCGCAACTGCAGCAGCTCGGCGATCTGGGCCACGAACCACGGGTCGATTCCAGAGGCTTCAGCCACCCGGTCCACCGATGCGCCCAGCCGCAGCGCCAACTCGACGTCGTAGAGCCGGCCCTCGGTTGGCGTCAGTAACCGCTCCAGCACATCCTCGGCGGTGGCGGCGTCCCCGGCCGGATCCGGCTTGGTCCAGAAGCCGGCGCGGGTGGTCTCCAGGGACCGCATCACCTTGCCGAGCGCCTCAACGAAATTGCGGCCTAACGACATCGCCTCCCCCACCGATTTCATCGTGGTGGTCAGCGTCGGATCGGCGCCGGGAAATTTCTCGAACGCGAAGCGTGGTGCTTTGACGACCACGTAGTCCAGCGTGGGCTCGAAGCAGGCCGGCGTCTCTTTGGTGATGTCGTTGATGATCTCGTCGAGGGTGTAGCCGACAGCCAGCTTCGCCGCGATCTTGGCGATGGGAAAGCCGGTGGCCTTGGACGCCAACGCACTTGACCGCGACACCCGGGGGTTCATCTCGATGACCACCAACCGCCCGTCGTGCGGGTCGACCGCGAACTGGATGTTGCAGCCGCCGGTGTCGACACCAACCTCACGCAGGATGTCGATGCCGAGGTCGCGCATACGCTGGTACTCCCGGTCGGTCAGCGTCATCGCCGGTGCCACCGTCACCGAGTCGCCGGTGTGCACGCCCATCGGGTCGATGTTTTCGATCGAGCACACGACGACGACATTGTCTTTGCCGTCGCGCATCAGCTCGAGCTCGAACTCCTTCCAGCCGTAGATCGATTCCTCGATCAACACGTTGGCGCTCGGCGACGCGGCCAGCCCGGCGCCGGCCATCCGGTCGACTTCTTCGGCGGTGTGCGCCAGTCCCGAGCCCAACCCGCCCATGGTGAACGACGGCCGGACCACGACCGGCAGGCCGAGTTCGCCGACGGTCTCACGGACTTCGTCCATGGTGAAGCAGACTCGGCTGCGGGCGGATTCGCCCCCGACCTTGGCGACGATGTCCTTGAACCGCTGCCGGTCCTCGCCGCGCTGAATGGCGTCGAAGTCGGCCCCGATCAGCTCGACGCCGTAGCGTTCCAGCACGCCGTTCTCGTACAGAGCGACCGCGGTGTTCAACGCGGTCTGACCGCCCAGGGTCGCCAACAGCGCGTCGATCTTGTTGCCCCGCTCGGCCTGCTGAGCGATGACCCGCTCGACGAACCCCGCAGTGATGGGTTCGACGTAGGTGTGATCGGCGTATTCGGGGTCGGTCATGATCGTGGCCGGATTCGAGTTGACCAAACTGACTTCGAGGCCTTCGGCGCGCAATACCCGGCACGCCTGAGTTCCGGAATAGTCGAATTCGCTGGCCTGCCCGATCACGATCGGCCCCGAGCCGATCACCAGGACGTGGTTGAGGTCAGTCCGCCGTGGCATTACTTGTTCTCCCCTGTCATCAGGTCGACGAATTGGTCGAACAAGTACTCCGCATCGTGCGGTCCGGCTGCGGCCTCCGGGTGATATTGCACCGAAAAAGCCAGCCCATCAACCAGTTTCACGCCTTCGACGACGCCGTCATTGGCACAGGTGTGGCTCACCACCGCCGTACCGAACGGAGTGTCGAACCGCTGCCCCGCCTCGCCTTCTAGGGCGAAGCCGTGGTTCTGGGCGGTGACCGCGACCCGCCCGGTCGCGTGGTCCATCACCGGAATATTGATACCCCGGTGACCGAAGACCAGCTTGTACGTCGAGAGGCCCAGGGCGCGGCCCAGAATCTGATTGCCGAAACAGATGCCGAACAGCGGGATTCCGGCGTTGAGCACCTCTTGTGTCACTGTCACGATGTGGTCGGCGGTGGCCGGATCCCCGGGACCGTTGGACAGGAACACCCCGTCGGGCTGGAGTTCGGCGATCTGCTCGAAGGACGCCGACGAGGGCAGCACACGGGTGCGGACACCGCGCCGGGCGAAGTTGCGCGGGGTGTTGGTCTTGATGCCGAGGTCGATTGCGGCCACCGTCAAACGGTGCGAACCTTCGGATTCCACGATGTAGGCGTCGGTAGTGCTGACCTGGTCGGCCAGGTCGGCGCCGAGCATCGGCTGCTGGCCGCGGACCCGCTCGGTCAACTCTTCGGGCGATGCCAGCGCATCTCCGGAGAACACGCCCGCCTTCATCGAGCCGCGGCTGCGCAGGTGACGGACCACCGCGCGGGTGTCGATGCCGGCGATGCCGACGATCTGCTGGCGGATTAGCTCGTCCTCCAGGCTGGCGCTGGCACGCCAGTTCGACACCCGCGGCGACGGGTCCCGGACCGCGTAACCGGCGACCCAGATCTTGTCCGCGCGGCTTTCGCCGTCCTCACCGTTCCAGCCGGTGTTGCCGATCTGCGGGGCAGTGGCCACCACGATCTGCCGGTGATAGCTGGGATCGGTCAGCGTCTCCTGATACCCGGACATCCCGGTGGAAAACACGGCTTCGCCCAATGTTTGGCCGATCGCGCCGAAGGCCGTGCCGGTGAATGTCCGGCCGTCGTCGAGAACCAGCATCGCCTTCACAGTGCGACTCCTTCCGGCCAGCTCTGCAGCCACCCCTGGTATTCGTCCCGGTTGTCGGCGCGAAACCCGGTGTCGATCTTGGCGCCTGACGGCAGCCGCCACCGGATCGCCAGGATCCCGTCGCGGGCAGCCACCTTTCCGGCGATGACGTGCAAGGTGCGGATACCGGAGATCGACTCGCTGGGGATCCAGATCGGCTGTGCGCGAACCCGCTGCACCAGAATGCCTTCGGGGTGGCGTGTGAGCACTGCCTTGCTGCGGTAGCCCAGATCGCCGACGGTGATCCGCTGGCTCCAGGCCGGAGCCATCGTGCAGCCGACATAGACGCCGGGTGTGGAGATGGCCGCGGCACCGATCTGGTCGGGCGTTTCGGGCATGGTGCCGATCAACTCGGTCTGGCGTTGTGCGCGTTTGCGCCAGCCACGCGTCATCGCCTGGATGATGAATGCGATCACCAAGGCCACCAGCCCGGCTGTGATCAGCGATGCGACCAGCGTTGTCGAGTTCATGCTGGGCTCTTTCCGTCGCGCGCGGTGATCTTGCCGCGCAACAGGGTTGCCGTCACGGTGGCAGGCAGCGTCATTGTCTCGTACGGGGTGTTGGCCGACCGGCTGGCGAATTCGGCGCCGACGACGGTCCAGGCCGCCTCCGGGTCCACGACCGTCAGGTTCGCCGGCTCGCCGATTTCCAGCGGCCGGCCCTGATCGGGCAAACCCGCGATGCGGGCCGGGTTTTCGCTCATCACCCGCGCGACATCACGCCAGGTGAACAGGCCCGGCACCACCATGGCCTGGACCACCGCCGACAACGCGGTCTGCAGACCCAGCATCCCCGGCAGCGCGGCGGCGAACTCGACACACTTCTCGTGTTCGGCATGCGGCGCGTGGTCGGTTGCCACGCAGTCGATCACACCGTCGACCAGTGCCTGTCGCAACGCCACCGCGTCGGCGGCCTCGCGCAGCGGTGGATTGACCCGATTTACCCCGTCATAGCTGGCCAGCCGGCTGTCGTCGAGCAGCAGGTGATGCGGCGTCACCTCGGCGGTAATCGAAATACCCTGTCCCTTGGCCCATTTGACAATCTCGACGGTGCCGGCTGTCGAGGCATGGCAGATGTGCACCCTGGCTCCGGCGTCGCGGGCCAGCAGCGCATCGCGGGCCACGATCGACTCTTCGGCGGCCCTGGGCCAACCGGACAGCCCCAACCGGGCGGCATTGGGACCTTCGTGTGCGACCGCGCCGACGGTCAGGCGTGGCTCCTCGGCGTGCTGGGCTATCAGCACACCCAGACCGGTGGCGTATTCCAGTGCGCGGCGCATGATCAGCGGATCGTCGACGCACTTGCCGTCGTCGGAGAACATCCGGACCTGTGCGGCGCCGGCGGCCATCATGCCCATCTCGGTGAGTTCTTTTCCGGCCAGACCGACGGTGACGGCACCCACCGGGTGGACATCGACCAGACCGACCTGCTGGCCGCGGTGCCAGACGTGGTCGGTGACCACTGGGCTGTCGGCGACCGGAGTGGTGTTCGCCATTGCGAACACGGCCGTGAAACCGCCGAGAGCGGCTGCGGCCGAACCGGTCTCGATGTCCTCGGCGTATTCCCGGCCGGGCTCACGCAGATGGGTGTGCAGATCGACGAACCCGGGAAGCAGTACCTGCCCACGGGCGTCGATGACGTCCGAGGCCTTATCGAGTGCTCCGGAGTCGGCCAGCCCCGCTCCGATATCGGCGATCTGTCCGTCAGCGACCAGAACGTCGACCGGGTCGCCCTCGCCGTAGAGACGCACCCCGCGCAACAACACGCTCATGCCACAACCACTTTCCCGCCGAGCCCTTCGGCGGGCGACTCGGTGCCCACCAGCAGATGGAACAGCACCGCCATCCGGACGTGGACACCATTGGAAACCTGTTGCAGCACAGCGGATTGTGTCGAATCGGCCACTGATGAGGAAATTTCCATGCCGCGCAGCATCGGTCCGGGATGCAGCACCACCGCGTGACCCGGCAGCATCACCTGGCGCCGGTCGGAGAGCCCGTAGCGCACCGAGTACTCACGCGTGGAAGGAAAGAAGCCGCCGTTCATCCGCTCGGCCTGCACCCGCAACATCAGCACCGCGTCGGCGGCCGGCAGTTCGGCATCCAGGTCGTGCGACACCGTCACCGGCCAGTCGGCCGCCCCGACCGGCAGCAACGTCGGCGGCGCCACCAGCACCACCTCGGCGCCCAGGGTGGCCAGCAGATGGGTGTTGGATCGCGCGACCCGGCTGTGCAGGATGTCGCCGACGATCACCACCCGGCGACCCTCGATGCCCCCGAGTCGCTGACGGATGGTCAGGGCGTCCAGCAGTGCCTGGGTCGGGTGCTCGTGGGCGCCGTCACCGGCGTTGATCACCGCCGGTCCGCCGTCGGCGACGTGCGTCCAGTCGGCGAGCAGCTGCGCGGCACCGGAAGCCGGGTGCCGGATGATCAGGGCGTCGGCGCCGGCGGCGCGCAGGGTCAGCGCGGTGTCACGAAGCGACTCGCCCTTGCCCACCGACGATCCGGCCGCGCTGACGTTGATCACGTCTGCGCTCATCCACTTCCCGGCGACTTCGAAGGACACCCGGGTGCGGGTGGAGTTCTCATAGAACATCGTGATGATGGTTCGGCCACGCAGCGTCGGCAGCTTGCGGACCTCGCGCCCGACCAGCGCTTGGGCGAAGCGGTCGGCGTCGTCGAGGATCGCGGTCGCCTCGTCGCGGGACAGATCCCCGGCGGCCAGCAGGTGCCTGC
>JAVHWH010000341.1:0-11881 GCA_032159915.1 Mycobacterium sp. | reverse complement strand
TGAAGGCCGCCTCGTATGCCGCTGCCGAGGCAGTGGCCTTCGCGGCCGCCTCCTGCAGTTGCGCCGAGGTGGTTTGCAGCCATTCGATGTTCTGCTGGGCCGAGGCGGCCATCGCGCTGGATGACGGACCCTGCCATTCCGAGCCGGTGAGCTGCGAGATCACCGATTCGTAGGCGGCTGCGTTGGTGTTCAGTTCCGAGCTCAAGCTGCTGAAGGAGGCGGCGGCAGCCATCATCGGTCCGGCACCGGCACCGGAGTAGATCAGCGTGGAGTTGATCTCCGGGGGTCGCGCTGCGAAATCAAAAACCATGTCGAGGTCCTGTCTCTTGAGTGATACGAGGTCGATTGGTGTTGTCGCCGGCCGACACTGGCGGCGCTGCTGGCTAGGTGAGCGTCGGCTTGGGTATCAACGGCATGACCTTGGGCTTGACGCCGTAACGCGGGGCACCGAAGCTCGAGCCGCCGCGGCCGCCGTTGGCGACTGCCGGCATTCCGGCAATCCCGTTCGTCATGCCGCCAGTGGTCGGAGCGCCGGCGCTGAAGGTCTGCGAAGCCAGCGTGACCGGTGCGCTCGCAGCCGGAATACCGGCTCCGCCGGCCCAGCTCGGCGGAACCGAGAGGGCGCCGATGGATGACCCGCCGCCGGCCGAGGCCAAGATCGGTGCGGCGCCCATGGCGCCCATTCCGCCCATGCCGGCGGCAGGGGCGACGTTTCCGGCCAGGGCCGAGCCCAGACCACCGATGTCGGCGCCGGCGGTCGCGGGGCCGGCCAGCGCGGTCAGCAGGCCACCACCACCAAGACCGATGAGGTCCGAACCGGCCGATGCCCAGTTACCGATGTTGATGTTGACCAGGTTGCCGATGTTGCTGCTCAGCTGACCCAGCAGACCAGTGGTCAAGGCGCCGGTGATGCCGCTGATGAAGTCGGTCAGGCCGGTGATGGCGTCGGCGGGCTGAGCCGCGGCCGAGGACGCACCCTGCGCCGCGTTGGACAGCGAGTTCGCCGCTGCGCCGGCCTGGTTGGCCGATTCGGTGTCCTGGTAGGAGCCGGAGGTCTGGCTCAGCAGCTGGTTGAATTGCGCCTGAATGGCCTGGGCCTGCGCGCTCACCGTCTGGTAGAGCTGACCGTAGGTCGAGAACACCCCTGCCTGAAGGATCGACACCTCGTCGGCGGCCGCAGGAATCACGTCAGTGGTCGAGCCCGCCGCGCCAGTGCTTTCGGCGGCAAACGAGTTGAAGATCCCCTCCAGCTGCTGCGCGGCTGCCGCGATCGCTGCAGGCTGTGTATTCACGAAGGCCATGTAAGTCTCCTGGTGTAAGTGACCGACCCGGTTGGGTCGGTCACGGTGATCAGTGCGTGGGTGTAGTTCGGGCTTCGCTGGCGTCCACTGCGCACCACCTTGGCCGAGCCGCGGCCCCATTGCCCAGCGGGTTAATGGCTTATTAACAAAGACGGCGGAAGTTTTAACACGTTCCTTGCACCGTCCTGCGGCAACGGGCAGGCGGTGGAATCTGGCGTTAACACGCTAGATTCGTCGCTGGCCCCCATAGCCCAATTGGCAGAGGCAGCGGACTTAAAATCCGCCCAGTGTCGGTTCGAGTCCGACTGGGGGCACTGCCATGGATCGGTGGTGGTCAAGGGTGGTAGCGGTCACATTTCTCGCCGATCGGTTGCGGTTCTGAGACAGCGGGTTGATGGCACCGAAGTCCTATAGTTTCGGGGTGGTCGATCAACGTCCGGGGCAGGATCCCGGCCCCGGTAATCATGCGCCGACGGTATTCATCGCCACGCCGATGTACGGCGGCACGACGACGGGTACCTACGCCTGGTCACTGGCGCAGACACCGGTCATCTTCATGCGCAGCGGGATCGGCCTGCTCTACCAGTACCGAACCAGTGACGCCTTGGTGGCGAACTCGAGGAATCATCTGGCGACGCAGTTTCTCGAGACGGCGGCCACCCATTTGATGTGGATTGACGCAGACATCGGATTCAACGGCCTCGACATCGTCAGCATGCTGGTGGCCGATCAGGACATCATCTGTGGCCTCTACCCGAAAAAGGCCATCGACTGGAACCGCGTCGCGCAGGCCGTCACCGACGGCGTTCCACCCGAAGAACTGCATCGCCACGTCGGCACCTTTGTGATCAAGCCGCTCGAGGGCGATGACGATGACGCGGTGGCCAATTCCGACGGCTTAGTGGAGATCACCGCCGGCGGAACAGGCTTCATGCTGGTCAAACGTGAGGTTTTCGAGGCTCTGTACGACAAGGTCCCGACATATGTGGTGGGTGGCGCGACGATCAGGGAGTTCTACGCGACCGACATCCACCCTGAGACGAACGGACTGATATCGGAGGACTACTACTTCTGCTTACTCGCGCGCAGACACGGGTTCAAAATCTACGCCGCGCCCTGGGTGCATCTGACGCACACCGGGCCGTACGAGTTCGACAGCGAGCTCCAGCCGAACTGGTTGACCAACCCGAGCCTGTGAGGGTTGCTTGACGCGCCTACTGCGCTCCGTCGATGCCGCGGTTGCCGAATATGTATGTGCCCGTATGGGTTAGCCGCACCCAGGGTGCTGCATAGATTTTGAAGCCGCGATCACGTGCCAGTTTGCAGAAGTGGTAGTCCTCCGACAGCAGGCTGTTACCCGCGTCGGGGTCGATGCTGACCGCATAGAACTCCTTGAGGTCGATGCCCGGAGTCGAGCCGTCCACGTAGGACGGCACCTCGGGGGCCAGGGCCTCGAACACACCGCGTTTGACCAACATGAATCCGGTACCGGCGTTGGCGATTTCGATGAGTCCTTCGGGGGTCACTCGATCCGGCGAGTCGTCGATGAGGTTCAACACCAGCGAATGCTCGTGGTCGCGTAAGCGCTCCGGTGGCACACCCTTATGGGCCGCCTGTGCCACCGCCCGCCAGTGAATCTCCTTCTTCGGGTAGATGCCGCACACGATGTCTTTGTCTGCCCGAACCATTTTGATGATGTCGACGGGATCGAATCCGATGTCGGCATCGATCCACATCAGGTGAGTCGCAACCGAATTGAGAAATTGCGAGGTGAGATAGTTCCTGGCGCGCGTCACGAGGCTGTCGTTGACCGCACAGCTGAAGTTGAGGCCGACGCCATTCTTGAAGAATGTGGCCGGGGTGTGTGCCAGCGACATGGTGTAGGTGGCCGCGGCCATGCCGCCATACATCGGCGTGGCGATGAACACCCGTGGGCCGGCGGCGACGGGCCCCATGTCGAGGTTGTCGTCAGCCGTCACGCGCACCGTCCTCGGACTCGGCGTCCAGTGCCATCGCAACCAGGTCGACACGCCACAGCGTCTGGAACAACATCCGGACGAAGGACTCCAACGCGGCCGTGTCGGCGTCGGAAACCCCATGCTGCGTCAGGACGCATCGAATGATCTCGCGGATCGATCGACGGCCGTCGACGTGTTGCACGAACGGCAGTTGAGCCGGGTTGAGAGCCACCCGCGAACCCGGCCAGACGATCTCGTTGCCGGAGAGGCCGCAGCGGTAACGGAACACCGGAACGTAGTCCAGAGCGGCAGGGGTCGAAAAGTCAATCAGGTAACCGTGTTTCGGCCTTTCGGGATGGCATGCCATGAAGAAATGACAGCCGTTCATGGTCTGTAGCCGCTCCATCACCGACCAGATTTTGGTGTCGGGCAACCCATTGACGGCCGGGTAGTAGGTGGCCGGTTGGCCGGCCACTTCCTGCGGATAGTAGGGCGTTTTGTGATACCACCCCTGAAAGACCAGTCCTGCGGAGTCGACGAAGTCGAGGCACTCGTCGACCGTATAGCTGCGGGCGCGACCATGCAGGAAGGTGTCCACCAGGGCGGCGTCGTCCTGCAGATCGCCCGCCCGCCTGAGATAGCTGTTGACCGGGTGATCCTCCGGCAGCGCCGCGATGGTGTCCTTGACGACCTGAACCGAGGCATCGTCCTGACGCAGGCCCATGTCGCGAAACACCGACTCCAGTAACTCGACTCCGATTCGTCCGTGCTTGCCGTAGAGCATCAGGGCCATGGCCCCGTCCGTACGCAGGCATCCGGCAAGGGCTTTCAGGCCGACTAGTGGATCAGCCATGTGATGCAAGACGCCGGTGGACACCACCAGATCGAATTGGCGCCCTAGTGTCGACAGCTCCTCGATCGGAAGCAGGTGTAGCCGCAGGTTGTGCAGCTGGTGCTTGTCCTTCAGGTACTGCTGGTGATCCAGCGACGGCCGGCTGATGTCGACCGCCACGACGTTGGCGGCGGGGTTGTTGAAGGCGAAGACCGCAGCCTGGTTGGTGCCGCATCCAGCGATCAGGATGTCCAGGTCGGGTCGATAGTCCTGGTCGGGCCACAGCACCCGGTGGGCATGCGCAGGGTCGAACCACTCCCAGTGCGCGGTGGTCCAGGTAGTGAGGTTTTCGATGGGGGGCGGGTAACGCCACCGCTCGTACTGGCGGCTCACCACATCGTCACGCACGTCGTCCTTCACGTCAGCGGTGGCTCCTTCGCGGTGACCGGCAGTCGGTTGGAATTATCGGCCTTCGCCGGCTGCCCGGCAATCGAAGTCCGGCCGGCGTGGATTTTCTCTTCTTGTGAGATGGGACTCGTTTGCGCGAAAACAATAAGAAATTTTCATCGACAAATAATTTAGCCTGGGCCGGTTCTCGCTTAGCCGAAAGGGTGAACCACCTGGCGAGGCTGGTGACTGTGTTTGCTGGTCAGAATCGTTTGCGGCACTGGATCATTACTGCTTAAGGGCTGCCTGAGTTAACGAAGTGACCCGAGCGACAACCGGAGAAAGTGCGCCAATTTCTGCAAATTTCAGCCACTACACTCATTTGGGAGTAGCGCTTGATGCCCTGACGACCTGGGCCAAGCCACGTATCTGAGTTGCAGCAGGCGGAAGCATAGAGCCGCGCGAAGCGTTGACCGCTCAGATGCCGAACGTCCGCCCAACCACGGACCAACACGGAAGCTGGTAGCACTGTGCGCGAGGTAATTGCTGAGCTGAACGAGGCAGCGGGATTCGCCGTGACCGGCGCGATCGCCGCGGGGCACGGCGCTGTCAGCGCCATCGCCGTCAGCTCCGACGGTGCGCTGTTGACCGCCAGCCACTACGGCGATGACAGTGTCTCGCTGATCGACACCGCCAACGGCACTGCCAAGCTGGCGGTCACCGACGTCGACGAACCGTCCGCCGTTGCCACGGTTGGCAACCGTGTCTACCTGAGCAGCGTGTCCACCGACCATGACGAGATCCTGGCGCTGGACACCGTCTCCGAGCGCATTGTCGCGACCTACCCGGTGGAGTTCGGCATCTCCGACCTCGCGGTCAGTCCGAACGGGCGATCCCTCTACATCAGCAGGACCGGTGTGGACGGCGCCGGCGTCGTCGTCCTCGACACCTCGACCGGTAGGGGAAGCTTTCTGCGCATCGCAACGGCCACCGTCGGCTGCGTACGGGTGAGCCCGGACGGGCGCCGGCTGTACGTCGCGGCGAACGGCGCATCCACCGCAATGCTTCTGACGATCGACACCCTGCGCAACAGCGTGTCCGGCAGCGTCGAAATCGGTTCTCCCATCCGCGATATCGCGCTCAGCCCAAACGGTGCTATCGCCTACGTGGGAAGCTGTGGTCCCGACTTCAGCACGGTGCTCGACATCGTCGACGTCAGAGACGCTCGGGACCCGGCCATCCACGCCACCTACAAGATCGGTGACGCCGCGGGATCGCTGGCTCAGTTGATCGTGAGCCGTGGCGGCGACCGGGTGTACCTGGTCGGCGACGAGCACGTGACCGTATGGTCCACCGCAACCCACACCGTGCTCGGCCACATCACGGCCGGCGACCGGCCATCGTGCCTGGTGGAGAGCCCGGATGGCAAGCGGCTCTTCATCGCCGACTACGCCGGCACCGTCACCGAGCTGGAGGTCTCCGCAGCAACCGCATCGGCCGATGGCCTGACGCTGGACGACGATCTGACCGCCCCGCAGCCGTGGGCCTTCTCCGACCTGCTGGGGCTCGAGCCGACGCTCGCCTAGTCGCCGCATCGCCGCCATGGCGGTCACTCGGGCGTGGGATGATCGCCACCAGGGCGGGCGCGCGGCGGGCCGGCCCGGGTAGCAGCCAGGCGGAGTCAAAGGCGGTTCAGCGATGCAGAGCACCATGCACAACTTTCCTTTGACAATCACCACCATTCTGCGGCACGCCAGCGACGTCCACGGAGCCCGCAAGGTCTTCACCGCGACCGGCGACGGTTACCGCGAGTGCACGTACGCTGAACTCGGCCGGCGCACGGCGCAGTTGGCTAATGCCTTGCGACGCATCGGCGTCAGCGGCGACCAGCGAGTCGCCACCTTCATGTGGAACAACGCCGAACACTTGGCGGCGTACACGGCGGTGCCCGCGATGGGGGCGGTCTTGCACACGCTGAACATCCGGCTGTTCCCCGAGCAGATCGTCTACGTCGCCGAGGAAGCCGAAGACCAGGTGGTGCTGGTTGACGTGTCGCTGGCCGAACTGCTGGCCCCGATCCTCGGCGAACTCCAGACCGTGCACACCGTGATCGCGGTCGGGCACGGCGATATCTCCCCGCTGCAGGAGTCGGGCAAGACCGTGCTGCGCTACGCCGACGTCGTCGACGGTGAATCGACCGAAATAGACTGGCCTGATGTTGACGAAAACTCAGCTGCCGCAATGTGTTACACGAGCGGGACGACCGGGAACCCGAAAGGTGTCGTCTACAGCCACCGTTCGACTTATCTGCACACGATGGCGATCTGCACCAGCAACGGAATCGGCATCGGCTCCGGTGACTCGGTGTTGCCGATCGTGCCGATGTTTCACGCCAATGCGTGGGGCTTGCCCTACGGCGCGTTGATGGCCGGTGCTGATCTGGTGTTGCCCGATCGGCATCTGGACGCCGAGTCGCTGGTCGACATGATCGAGACGCTGCGACCTACCGTCGCCGGCGCCGTGCCGACGATCTGGAACGACGTTATGCACTACCTCGAGAAACACCCCGGTCGCGACGTGTCCTCGCTGCGAATCGTGCCCTGCGGCGGCTCAGCGGTTCCGGTGTCGCTGATGCGCACCTTCCAGGAGCGCCACGGCGTCCAGATCCGCCAACTGTGGGGTATGACGGAAACGTCGCCGACGGCCAGCATGGCCTGGCCGCCGCCGGGCACGCCGGAGGAGCAGCACTGGACATTTCGGGCAACCCAGGGCCAGCCGCTGTGCGGTGTGCAGGCTCGGATCGTCGACGACGAAGGGCACGTGCTGCCCAACGACAACGAAGCCGTCGGCGAGGTGGAGGTCCGCGGTCCGTGGATCACCAGTTCCTATTACCGGGGCCACGACGCGTCCAAGTTCGACAATGGGTGGTTGCGTACCGGTGACGTCGGCCGTCTCGACGAGCACAGCTTCATCACCCTGACCGACCGTGCCAAAGACGTGATCAAGTCGGGTGGTGAATGGATTTCGTCGGTCGACCTGGAGAACGCCTTGGTCGCACATCCGGACGTGGTCGAAGCCGCCGTGGTGGCGGTTCCCGACGAGCGCTGGCAGGAGCGGCCGCTGGCCGTCATCGTCGCCCGGGAGGGATCCGGTGTGACCGCCCAGGACCTGCGAAAGTTTCTTTCCGACAAGGTCGTCCGCTGGTGGCTGCCGGAACGGTGGACGTTCGTCGACGAGATTCCGCGTACCAGTGTCGGCAAATACGACAAGAAGACCATCCGATCTCGGTACGCCGACGACGTCTACGAGGTCAGCGAAGCGCGAGAGTGAGCGGCGTGGGAGAGGCAGCCGGGCTGTCGCGGTAAGTTGCCCGGATGACACGAACTCTGGCGGTTGCGCAATCCCGGGTCGTTCCGGTCGGCGTCGAGGACGCCTTCTCCGGCACCTTGCCGATCCCACTCACCACGATCTTCAGCCACTGGTACGGGCCCATCGCCCCGGTCGCGGAAGTCCGTGAGCAGCAAGGCCCTTGGGGCACGGTCGGACAGACGCGCGTGCTCGCACTGCGCGGCGGCGGTTTGATGCGCGAAGAACTGACTAGCGTGGACCCGCCACGATCGTTCGGCTACGCCATCACCGGAATCACCGGCCCGATGGGACTGGTGGTCGATAAGGCCGACGGCGAGTGGACGTTCACGCCGAGCGGTGCCGGATCGCCGGCCACCACGGTCACCTGGCACTGGAACATTCGCGCTGCCTCGCCCGTTAGCGCGCTGTTGCTGCCCGTGGTGGGTCTGTTGTGGCGGGGTTACGCGCGGCGGTCTTTGGCGACATTGTCGGCGGAGCTGAGTCGCTGATGTGCCGGCTTTTCGGGCTGCATGCCGGTACCAACGTTGTCACCGCGACGTTTTGGTTGCTTGACGCGCCGGACAATCTGGCCAAGCAAAGCAGGCGTAACCCGGATGGCAGCGGGCTCGGAGTCTTCGACGGTCAGGGCCGGCCGCAGGTGCACAAGCAGCCGATCGCCGCGTGGCACGACACCCAATTCGCCACCGAAGCGCACGATCTGACCGGGACCACGTTTATCGCGCACGTCCGGTACGCGACAACCGGATCGCACGACGTCGTCAACACCCATCCGTTCCTGCAGGACGGCCGCATCTTCGCGCACAACGGTGTTGTCGAAGGCCTCGATGTCCTCGACGCGCGTCTGCGCGAACTGGGCACTGCCGAGCTGGTATTGGGACAGACCGATTCGGAGCGGGTGTTCGCGTTGATCACCGCCTCGACCCGGGCGCGCGGCGGGGACGTGACCGCAGGTCTGATCGACGCGATGCGCTGGCTGGCTGACAACGTGCCGATCTACGCGGTCAACATCCTGCTCAGCACGGCCACCGACCTGTGGGCGCTGCGCTACCCGGAGTCGCACGAATTGTATGTCTCGGATCGGCGAATACCTCCCGCCCAGCCTCGGTTCCAACTGCGCACCAACCGGATTCGGACCGAGTCGCCCACTCTGCATCGGCAGCCGTCGGTCGTGTTCGCCACCGAGCCGATGGATGATGCCGCGCACTGGCAGCTTCTCGAGCCAGGTGAACTGATCCATGTCGATGCCGGGTTACAGGTCACCCGGCATCTGGTGTTGCCGGACCCGCCGCGACATCTGCTGCGCGCCGACGAGTTGAGTCCCGCCGCTCAGGCCTCGCTGCACCCGACGATTCGATGACCACCCGTGCACTGGTGCTCGGCGGTGGCGGGGTAGCCGGAATCGCCTGGGAAATCGGAATTCTGCTCGGCATCGCCGACGAGTCGCCCGCTGCCGCGCAGGCCCTGCTGGAATCCGACGTGCTGCTCGGCACGTCGGCCGGGTCGGCAGTCGCGGCACAACTCGGCAGTGGTCTGAGTTTGACAGAGCTGTTCGCGCGGCAAGTCGACGAAGCGTCCCCCGAAATCGACCCGGGTGTCGGAATCGACGAGCTGTCAGAGCTATTCGTGGCCGCGGCGTCGGATCCGGCGGCAAACATCACCCAGCGCCGGCAGCGCATCGGCGCGGTGGCGCTGGCCGCCGAGACCGTGGCCGAGCCGGTCCGGCGCGAGGTCATCGCGCATCGGCTGCCCTCGCACGGATGGCCGCAGCGTGCACTGCGTATCACCGCGATCGACGTCGACACCGGCGAATTGAGGCAGTTCGACCGGTCTTCGGGCGTGGACCTCATCGACGCGGTGGCCGCCAGTTGCGCCGTGCCCGCAGCGTGGCCGCCGGTGACGATTGCGGATCGGCGGTATATGGACGGCGGCGTCGGCAGCACCATCAACCTGCACCTCGCCGAGGACTGCGCCGAAGCCGTTGTGCTGGTGCCGGCCGGGGAATCGGCGCCGTCGGCGTTCGGCGCCGGTGCGGCCACCGAACTCGATGAGTTCGGCGGCACGGCGCTCGGTGTGTTCGCCGATGACGAGTCGCTGGCCGCCTTCGGGCCGAATCCGCTGGATCCGAACTGCCGCCCGGCCAGCGCGCGGGCCGGCCGCGCGCAAGGGCACCGGGCAGCGGCCACGGTCGCCGCCTTCCTTGGCCTCAGGTGACCCGGCGGGTCAGGTCGACGGTCTCCAGCGCCGCGGACGCCAGCGCACGGCCGACCTCGATCACCTCCGCGGCCCGGTGGAATTCCAAACTCCGGCAGGCCGAGCGGGGTACCTCGATCAGCAGGTCGGGGGGATAGGCCGCCAGCGTGTGCCGGGCCAGAGCCGCCTGGGCGATGTCGATGGTCCGGTTCATCACTTCGAAACTGCCCAGCCTGGGCACCTCGGGTTCGTCGACGGAGTAGTCGGAGGCCGGTTCGTCGCCGGCATCGGCGTCCTCCGGACCGGCGGCCCCGAACCGGCTCAGTACCGACCGCGCGGTGGGCGAGTCGAACAGCGCCGAGGTGCTGCTCAACACCCGGTTGAGCCATTCGCTCGAGGACTTCGGTTCCGGCTCGGGTTCTTCCCCGGTCTCGCTGCCCGACAAGCTGACCGCGATGGTGAGGTCGGCGTTGACGGCCGCGATCGGCGCCATCGGCAGCGGATCGAGGATGCCGCCGTCGGCGAGCAGTCGTCCGTCGATGGCGTACGGCGCGATGACTCCCGGGATTGCGATGGACGCCCGGATCGCCTCGTCGACCGGTCCGCGTTGCAGCCACACCGATTTGCCGGCCAGCAGATCGGTGGCCACCGCGGTGTAGGGGATCGGCAATTCCTCGATGGTCGACTCGCCAAGGATGTCGCGCACCGCGTCCAGGATCTTCTCGGCGCGCAGCACACCGGCGGCCGTCAGCGTCGGGTCCAGCAGCCGCAGAATTGCCCGCTGCGTCAAAGACCTTGCCCAGTCCGCGAATTCGTCCAGTCGGTCGGCGGCCTGCAATCCGCCTACGAGTGCGCCCATCGACGAGCCCGCGATGCCGACGATCTGGTAACCACGGGCGTGCAGTTCATCGATCACCCCGATGTGGGCGTACCCGCGGGCACCGCCGCTGCCAAGCGCCAACGCCACCCGGGGCCGGGGTACGTCGAGCAGCCCAGGTCCCAGGTCGGGGTTGATGTCGGGGTCGGTCATGCCTACATCTTTGCGTGCGCGGCGCCGGTTTAATCAATCGTGATCCGAAATCTGGAGCCGGCCCGGCGACGCCTCAGCCGCATTCGTTGTTGGCGGCCGCGTGAGCCGCAACGATCACCCCGGCCTGGCGCGGCAGCGGCAGTGCGGCCCAGGCGATGTTCCAGGTGCCCGGACCGACGACCCCCGGTGTTTGTACCGCCGCCAGGTACCTCTCGGCCTGCGTCTGCGCCTCACCGGGATGGCCCTGCATCCACACTGTCGCCGCATGACAGGCCTGGAAATACTGCTCTTCGGTCGAGTTCGCCGGCACGTCGATCTTGGTGGTCACGCCGGCGGGCGAGGTCGAGACGACGCCGGGTTTCAGAGCGGGTGTCGCCGACGTCCCGCTCGACGCGGGCGGGGTTTTCGTGCCGTCCGCCGAGCAGCCCATCAACCCCGAGGCCGCAGTCAGGGCAACGACCATGCCGCACATCAGGGGATGAAATGGGCGCCACCGCACCCGGTCAATGTATGCAACACTGGCGGCCGTGACGCAGCGAACCGGGTTTTGGGAGTGTTGTCGGTCCTTCTGACCGCCGCCCCCCTTGAACGCCCGTTCGTCCTGGAGCTTCTCAGATGGTTTCTGCAAACTTCGTCGCCCCGCCTGCCTTGTCCCGGGCCGCCCTGTCCCGACGCTCGCCAGTGCGCGCCGTCCCCGGCCCGACCCGGCTGCGGCTGGCCGACCTGCTGCACATCACCGACAGCACCGCTGATGACGTGCTCAGTGGCCGTTACGATCACGTCGTCCCGGCGGGCGGGGTGCCCACCGACGACC
>JAVHWH010000258.1:0-33551 GCA_032159915.1 Mycobacterium sp. | reverse complement strand
TGGCCGTGCTCGTGGCGTCGGCGTCGCGCACACCGTCGCGAATGCTGTTGTGGTCACCGATCGCGTCGAGCGTCTCGCCCTCGGCCTCGTCGCTGCCCCGCGTGAGCAGTTGCGGGTAGAAGATCTTCTCCTCGATGTAGGCATGCACATCGAGTTTGTCGGCTAGCGGACGCCACACCCGGTCGAGGGCGCGCCGATCGACTGACGTCTGCGCCTGCAGATCGTCCAGCTTGGCGAACTGTTCCCGAAACCAGTTGTGGTCGCCGAGGATCAACATGGTGATGTCTGCCATCCCCACCAGTAAATCAGCCGCGCGGTGAGCGCGCTGCACTTGCACCTCACGCAACGTCAGGTCGTAAATTCAGGGCGATGACGCAGCCAGGATCGGAAACTCAGAGCGCCAAGCGCGAATGGAGCGTAGGCGAACTCGCCGAGGCCGCCGGCGTCACCGTGCGGACGCTTCACCACTACGACCAGGTCGGCCTGCTCGCGCCAGCCGCGCGAACGGGTGCCGGCCATCGGCGGTACCGGGTCGAGCAGGTGGAGAGGCTCTACGAGATCACCGCGATGCGGAGCCTCGGCTTCGACCTCGAGTCGGTCCGGCGGGCACTCGATGGCGGCGAGGGCCTCGCGGCGGTCGTCCGGATCCATCTCCAGCAGGTGCGGAACCGTTTACTGGAGACAAGGGAGCTGAATGACCGGCTCGAGCGTCTGCTGGCGGGGCTCGACTCGTCCGACCCCCCGTCGACTGACGAGATATTTCAAGCAACAGAGGCGACCGTGAACGTGAACCTGACCACGATCTACACCCGCCACGGCGACTGGGGCCAGACGTCGACTGCCGGCCGGGACCGGGTCTGGAAGGACGACCCGCGGATCGAGGCCGGTGGTGACGTCGACGAGCTCAACTCTCAACTCGGGGCCGTCCTCGCTCATCTGCGGGAACAGCCTTATGCCCGGTGGCTGGGGGACATCCAAAATGAACTCTTCGATCTCGGCGCCGACCTATCCCGCCCGGTGAACAGCAAAGGGCTCCGAATCGACGACGGGTACGTCGACCGGCTGGAGAGGCGCTGCGACGAGGCCAACGCGCAGCTTTCTCCTCCGGCGTCGTTCGTGGTGCCAGGAGGCGGCCTGGCCTCGGCGGAACTCCACGTGGCTCGTACTGTCTGTCGTCGGGCGGAGCGGCGAGCGGTATCGGTCGACGATGTGAATCCGGAGATCGTCCGGTACCTCAACCGCCTATCGGACCTGCTGTTCATCGTCGCCCGGGCCGTCGCGGTCGAGGAGCGGACGTGGAGCCCTGGGGCAACTGCAGGTTGAGAAGTCACTTTCTCAAATCGCGCGGGTTCCATCCATCACTACGCTCGCCCCATGACCATCCCCTACGACGACGCACTCTGTGAGCAGGTGCGGGACCGACTCGGCTCCCATGACCGTCGCGTGGTGGACGATCCGACCAAGCGGCGCGCGGCTGTCGCGGTGCTGCTGGTCGACTCGGCGGTTGGGGAGGACCGGATCGACCCGGCGCCCGTCGACGAGTGGATCGCCGGACGCCCGATGCCGGAAGCGCTTGACGGCCGCATGGTCGACGTATCCGGTGGTGCCGCATTCCTGTTGTGTCGCAGGACATCTCGTCTCACCTCCCATCCCGCGCAATGGGCGCTTCCGGGTGGACGCCTCGACCCGGGTGAGACCGCGGTCGACGCGGCGCTTCGGGAACTCGACGAGGAGGTCGCAATCAGGCTTGCGCCATCCCACGTGCTGGGCCTGCTCGACGACTATCCGACCCGTTCCGGCTATGTGATCACCCCGGTGGTGATCTGGGGCGGCGGGCGGCTCGACCCGCAACCGGCGCCCGACGAAGTGGTGGCGGTGTACCGCGTCGGACTACATCAGCTGCAGCGGCCAGACTCGCCGCGATTCATCACCATCCCAGAGAGCTCGCGGCCGGTCGTCCAGATACCGCTGGGCAATGACCTCATTCACGCCCCGACGGGGGCTGTGCTGTTGCAGCTGCGCTGGCTTTGCCTCGACGGCCGTCATGATCGGGTGGACCAGCTGGAGCAACCGGTCTTCGCCTGGCGGTAATTGTGATGCGGTGAGATCGATGACAGCGCGGACTTTCTCGACCACCACCCGCGCTAGCGTCGATTTCGGCGCGGTGAGACCGAGACCGGAAGCGCGGGCTCCCGGAAGCCGGGTCCAGGTTCGGGCGTGACATTGTGCGCGCTGATCTCCTGCCGGCAGTGCGCACAGACCAGCATCGGCTGCGCGCTCTGGTCACACGGTTGGTGACGCAGCACGATCGGCGGTCCCTGCGGGTGTGGCAGATGCTGATCGCCCCACTGCATCAACACCACGATCGCCGCAAAGAGGTCGCGACCCGGATCTGTCAGCCGGTACTCGTGGCGGTCGGGATCGGTTGCGTAGAGCACCTTGTCGAGCAGCCCCTTGTCGACCAGCGTCCGCAGTCGGGTGGACAGCGTGGGCCGCGGAATCTTTAGGTTGCGTGCCAATTGACCGAAGCGCCGCACCCCGAAGAAGGCTTCGCGCAGGATCAACAGAGTCCACCGCTCGCCGACGATCTCCAGAGCCCTCGCGACGGATTCGCCCTCGAACCGATGGGACAGATCGGGATGCTCCATGGTTCAGCCAATGTACCGGTTCAAAAATTAAACCGGTAGTGCTACCGTGACCGAACCACACACCGTCGTGCAAAGCGAGGACGTATGGACACCGACATCATGACCGCGCCTGTTCTGGGCCGCGCACGGCAGATCGCCGACCTGGCTCGCGGCATGGCCGATGACATCGACTCCGCTCGCCGGTTGCCTCCGGAACTCGTTGAGGCACTGAGAGACTCGGGTCTTCTGCGAGCGGGCGCACCGGTCGAGGCCGGCGCGTTGGAGCTGCCTGCCGGCATCGCTTTGCGTTGTGCCGAGGAGGTGGCGCGCGGTGACGCTTCGGCCGGTTGGTGCGTGTCGATCGGCATCACCAGCACGCTGCTGGTCGCGTATCTGCCGCCGCAGAGCCGTGACGAACTGTTCGGGGACGGCCGTGGCCTGGCTGCCGGGGTGTGGGCACCGCAGGGCAGGGCCAGACGCGTTCCCGGAGGCGTCGTCGTCTCGGGCCGGTGGGCGTTCTGCAGTGGCATCACTCACGCCGACGTGCTCTTCGCCGGCTGCGTTCTCGAGGACAAACCGGCGGTGGTGGCGCTGCCCACTGAGCAGCTGCAGATCCTGGACACCTGGCACACCCTCGGTCTGCGCGGCACCGGCAGCCACGACACCGTCGCCGAAGAAGTCTTCGTTCCTGAGGAGCGGGTGCTGTCGATCTTCGACGGCCCGGTAATCGACCGTCCGCTGTACCGGTTCCCGCCGTTCGGGTTCTTCGCGGCCTGCATCACGGCGGCAGCCATGGGCAACGCACGGGCCGCGATCGACGACTTCGTCGACCTGGCCGCCACGAAGAAAGGCGTGGCCGCCAGGCGCACCCTTGCCGAACGGTCCACCATCCAGGTGGCCGTCGCCACCGCCGACTCGGCACTCGAAGCCGCGCGGGCCGGCTACTACCAGGCCGTCGAAACCGCTTGGCAGGCAAGCCTGGACGGGCCATCGGTGCCGCTGGCGGCACGTACCCGGTTACGGCTGGCCGCGACGCACGGTGCGCGCGTCTCGGCAGATGTCGTGCGATCGATGTACGACCTCGCCGGGGGCAGCGCCATTTACGACGGCGCACCGCTGCAACGACGCCTGCGCGATGCGTTCACCGCCACTGCGCACTTCCAGGTGAACGAGGCGTCGCGTGAACTGCCCGGCCGCATCCTGCTCGGTCAGGCCAGCGAGGCGGCAATGTTGTGAGATCTTCGATTGAGGCGGTGTTGCCGTTCTGGTTGGACCGGCCCGATCTGGAGGCGATAGAGATCGCCGAGTCTGCGCATGCCGCCGGCATCGGTGGGCTGTGGATCGGTGAGATGGCGACGTTCGACGCGTTCGCGTTGGCCACCGCCATCGGTATCCGCGCGCCCGGTATGGGGCTGCGGGTGGGGCCGTTGCCGATCAGTGTGCGAACTCCGGCCTCGATTGCGTTGGGCGCCAGCTCGGTTGCCGCTATCACCGGCGCCCAGGTCGACGTCGCGCTGGGCGCCTCGAGCCCCTTCATCGTTTCCGGCTGGCACGGCCGGGAATGGTCGCACAGCGCCGAGCGAATGCGGGAAACGATCGAATGCCTGCGGCCGATCCTGCGCGGTGATCGCGGCAACTACGACGGCCGCTTCGTGCACTGCGACGGGTTTCGGCTGCGGAACCCGTTGCAGAGCCGCATCGGCGTCGGTGCATTCGGCCCGTCGATGATGAAGCTGTCGGCTCAATCCGCCGACGAAGTCGTGCTGAATCTGGCTTCACCGCGGCGGGTTTCGCAGGTCCGCGAGCAAATCGAGCAGCACGCTGCCGCCGCGGGGCGGATGCCGCCGCACGTCACGGCGTGGGTGCCGGTTGCGGTGCGGCCCGGTGAGGCTGCGCTGCGTCAGCTGGCCGGGCAGCTCGCCGTGTACCTCGCCCCACCCGGATACGGCGAGATGTTCTGCGGGCTCGGATTCGCCGAACTCGTCGAGCGGGCCCGCGGCGGCGCGCGCCGGGCAGACCTGGCCGCGGCGATCCCACTCGAATTAGCCTGGCAGCTGGCCGCCTTGGGCACACCGGAACAGGTCGCTGACCGGATCCGGACCTACCTGGAGGCCGGCGCCGACACCGTCGCAGTGATACCCGTGACAGCCGAGGACCCCGGCGGCCGGATCGCGCTCGGCTGCGCCGCAGACATCTCCCGCACAACCTCGCCAGCTCAGGAGACCGCCTCATGACCACCGCAAACGTCCAGTGCAGACTCGCCGCCCGACCGGCCGAGATGCTGAAGGCGAGCGACTGGACGATCGTTGAGGAGCCCCGACCCGTTGCCGCCGAGGGGCACTTCGTCGTTCACGTCGACTACCTGTCGATCGACCCCGCGATGCGCACCTGGATGAACGCCGGCCGCAGCTACGTCCCACCGGTCGAGATCGGCGAAGTGATGCGCGCGCTCGGCGTCGGCCACGTCGTCGAATCGCAGCATCCGCGCTTCGCGGTCGGAGACGACGTGTCGGGGATATTCGGCGTCCAGCGCTACGCGGTGTCCGACGGCACCGAGGTCAACAAGATCGACACCGCCCTGGCGCCGGCGCCGGTGTATCTCAGTGCCCTCGGTATCAGCGGTCTGACCGCCTACTTCGGCTTGCTCGATGTCGGCCGGCCCGAGCCGGGCCAGACCGTGCTGGTTTCCGCGGCGGCCGGCTCGGTCGGCAGCATCGTCGGACAGATCGCCCGGATCAAGGGGTGCCGCGCGGTCGGCATCGCCGGTGGCGAGGACAAGTGCCGCTGGCTGGTCGAGGAAGTCGGATTCGACGCCGCGATCGACTACAAAAGCGCCGACTTGCGCAAAGAGCTCAAAGCCCACGCCGCCAATGGGGTCGACGTCTACTTCGACAACGTCGGCGGGGCGACGCTGGAAGCCGCACTGAACCGGCTGGCCCGGGGCGCCCGAATCGTGCTGTGCGGGGCGGTGTCGCAGTACAACGACACCCCGCGGGGCCCGTCGAACTACATGCAACTGCTGGTCGCACGCGCATCCATGACCGGCTTCGTCATCTTCGACTATGCCGCGCGGTACTCCGAAGGTGTTGCCGAACTTGGAGATTGGCTGAGCAGCGGTGCCCTGCGATCACACGAGCAGATCGAGCACGGCGATGTCGGCGCCTTTCCCGACACCCTGCTCAAACTCTTCCGCGGCGAAAACACCGGCAAGTTGATCCTGGCGTTGGGGGAATAGCTCAGCCGCCAACTCGTTGAACAACGCCATGGCTGCCTTTAGCGAAACCCAGCGTGAAGAGTTCCTTGCCGGCAAGCACGTCGCGGTGCTGTCCGTGGCGGCAACCGACGGCCGTCCCCCCGCCAGCGTCCCGATGTGGTACGGCTACACGCCGGGCGGCAACATCCTGATCAACACGGGCGTGGGGGCGCGCAAGACCAAGCTCATCCAACAGTCCGGTGCGGTGACTCTGGTGGTGCAGCGCGAAGACCCGCCGTACCAGTACGTCGTTGTCGAGGGCACCGTCGTTGACGCCACCACGCCCGCCCCATTGGAGGTGCGCGAGCAAATAGCGATCCGCTACCTCGGTGACGAAGGAGGCCGCGCGTTCGTCCAGGGAATGGCGGACCAGCCGGGGATCCTGTTCACGATTCGGCCGGACCGCTGGATCACCGCGGATTTCTCCGGCGAACTGTAGATCTGCTGGCTTCTCCGATTTCGCTAACACCGCGGCCCGTCGTGTCGTGACCCCTCACCCCACGAGCTGTCATACCATGACGGTCTCAGGTGTGGCTCGTCGAGCTCGAAAGCCGTTAGGAAGCAAGTCAAATGGACATCGACCGCATCACCAACCCATTGCGACTGGCGCGGGGCTCGCACCAGCCCGGATCGGGTAAAGGGTGCGCGATGAACGTGATCTCCTACATCAACGGAGACGAGCAGATCACCGACTTCCCGGCCACCTCGGCACGTCCGTTGGCGTCGTTCGTCCAGTTGTGCAACGACTTGCTGGCCGAGCCGGACGGGTACCTGTCGCCGCAGAACAGTCTGTTGGTGCTCGATCTCGGCTGGCTGACCGTCGGAACGGCTGACGTCGCCGACGCCATCATGCACATCTGGGTGACCAAGCTGCTGACCAGCCCGCCGTGGGGCGTGCTCCGGTACGCCGGTGACGCAGCGGCCAACGCCATCGCCGATATTGCGGACCTGCATCGAACGTTCGTGCCCGGCGACGTGCCGTCGATCGTCAGCTGGGACGGCGCCGCGCGTGCCGGCCGTGCCGCCGCGGAGGCGTCTGAAGGCGCCGAGTTGTACGCGGTGCGGGCCGCCTGCCAGTCCACGGCGCTGGTCGAGACCGACGACTGGGACACCCTGGATGCCGTCACCGGCAACGCGCTGCGCGCCCACCGGTTGGCCAACGGTGATGCTGGGGCCGCGCGAATTGTGGAGGTCACCCGCAACGCGATTCGCTCCTGGCGTCGCCTCGCCGGGCTGAGCGTGGTGGGTAACGACCCGATCCCGGTTGTCGGCGTCCGGCACCGCAAAGTCGTTGCCGCCTAATCAGCTCTGCCGGTGGCTATCCCGTCGTAGCCGTGCCGTTCGCAGGACCGCCACCGATGCCGCGATGGCCGCCATCCCGGCGAGGATGATCTGGCCGGCGCCAAGCCCGGCGCTGGTCAACAGCAGCGGTAAGCCAAAGCCGATGTAGGTCAAGGCATAGAACGCCCCCGTCAACCCGCCCCGGACATGTTGTGGCGCTGCGGCTTCGAGGTCGAGCAGGCCCTCACGCAAGGTGAGGCCGGACGCGCAGCCGAGAACCAACAGCAGCGGCAACGCCAGCATGACTGTCATCGTCGGCGGGGCCACCGCAATGAGCGCATAGGCCAGCGCAGCCAGCGCCGCGCCGACAGTGCCGGCCCGCGGGCCCCAAGAGCCGGTGCGGGCGATGAGCTGAATGGCCCCGCTTGCCCCGTTGACGACCAGCGCGGCGATGCCTGCGGCGACGGGTGCCGCGAGCCCGGTGTGCACTCGCGCGGGGATGGTGATGAATCCCAGCGTCGCCGAGGCGAACACCCACGGCGCCAACGGCATAGCCCAACTCAATGCGCGCCCAGTCGAAAAGTTCACTGACTCAATCTGTTTCGCACCGGTCGAGGCTGACGGGGATGCGCGCCGGGCTGCCAGCACCGTGAGGGCCATCGCGATCACGACCAGGACCGCGGCCAGCGCGAACGAGGCCTCGACTCCGGAATTTCCGGCCTCGGCGATCAACCCACCGGCGAACGGGCCGATGGCGAACCCGGCGATCAGCACGGCTCCGGCGATGGCGGCACCGGCGGGCCCACGCAGGTCGGAAGCCCACGCGGTGCCCGACGTCATCGCCAGACCCACGCCCACGCCCACGACCAGACGTCCGATCAGCAACACCTCGGAATGCTGGGACAGCAGCATTGCGACTGTGCCGATCACGGCGGTCGCTGAACCCGTCAACGCCACAGCCTGGCGCCCGAACGCATCTGAGGCCCGCCCGCCGATGAGCAGACCGGGCAGCAATCCCACCGCGTAAATCCCGAAGATCGCGTCGAGCGTTGTCGTGCTCAAATGTTGTCGTTCGCTGATCGTGGGCATCAACGCCACGAAATGGTTCGCAACCCAGCCGATGACCAGCAGCACAGCCAGCACGGCTCCGAACTGGAGGCCGGAGCCATTACCGGCGCGCAACCGCGGCGGCCCTGGCAGCAGGCCCGTTGCTCCTTGCGGGACGTTCATGGATTCCGTTCCTCCTCATAGCCGCGATCAGACACGACCACGACGCGAGGAAAGTTATTCCCGGCCGAAGGGCGATTGCAACGCAATTAACTCGAAGGTCGGTCAGCGAACAGGCTCTGACAACTCGTGATGCATCCCGCGAAGTCGGGTTGCGCCTTATGATCCGCACGTGGCAAGCAGCGACGATGCGGCGACGTACGTGGCTGTGCCCGGCAAGCCCGCGCTTCTGTTGGGCGCCTTCGACGTGGCCGGTGTGGGATATGTCGCAGAGGAATTCTTCATCTCGGGATCGGCTTGGTCCTATTGCCCTGCGGCGGAGCTGGGATCGGATGGCTGCTGGAGCGTGTCACCGGCGGGGGCCGCTGACTACACGACGCGGATCGTGGTGCTGACGCCGGCAGATCGGTCCCGGTTCAGTGGGACGGTTCTGGTCGAGTGGCTCAACGTGAGCGGCGGCATCGATGCGCCGGCGGTGTGGATGATGGCGCACCGGGAAGTGCTGCGTGCCGGCCACGCCTACGTCGCCGTGTCGGCGCAACGCGTCGGCGTCGAGGGCGGCCCGAACCTCATGGGTATCGACATGTCGCTGAAAAGCCAAGATGCATCACGGTATTCGCCGCTGCATCATCCAGGTGACGCGTACTCCTACGACATCTTCTCCCAAGCTGGGCGGCTGGGCACCAAGGAAGAACTTGTGCGGGGACTGCGCTGCCAACACGTCCTCGCGCTGGGCGAATCTCAGTCGGCGTTGTTCTTGACGACCTACATCAACGCTGTCGACCCGATTAGCCGGGTCTTCGACGGTTTCCTGGTGCACTCCCGGTTCGGTTCGGCTGCCCCGCTCGATGGCAGCTCGATATTCGACGTGCTGAACAGCGCGTCATCTCAGGCGGTCAGGTTTCGTCCCGACCTACGTGTCCCGGTGCTGACGATCATCACCGAGACGGACCTCGTCAGTGGCCGTCGCGTTGGGTATTACCACGCGAGACAGCCCGACACCGAACAACTTCGGGTGTGGGAGATCGCCGGCACAGCGCATGCCGACAACTACACGATTCAGGTGGCGCCGATCGACAACGGATCGGCGGCATTGGACGACCTGATCGCGGCCTATGCGCCGACGAACATGCTGATGGGCCAGGAACTGGACCATTGCATCAATTTCGCGCCCCAACACCACTACGTCCTGCAGGCGGCATTGGCCCAATTGCAGCAGTGGGTGCGCACCGCAGTGCCCGCGCCCTGCGGCACACCCATCGGTATGGCCGATGACAAGCCCGCGCTGGATCCGCATGGCCTTGCGCGCGGTGGTGTCAGGACTCCCTGGGTGGACGTGCCGATTGCCCGGACATCCGGGGTCGGCGGCGACGAGAACACCATGTCGTGGATCTTCGGCTCAGGCGCGGTGTTCGATGCCGCGACCGTCCAACAGCTGTATCCAGCGGGGGTGGCGGACTATCTGGAACGCTTCACCGCGTCGCTCGACTCGTCGATCACGTCCGCTTTCCTGCTGGCCGCGGACCGCGCGGAGATCCTCGCACTGGCCGCCGCGACGTTCGCCGGCCTGGGCCGGTGAGTCAGAGCGGTGCGGCCTCGAGCGTCAGGCTGAACAAGGCGTAGGCCAAGCAGAACAAGAAATTCAGCGTAATGAGAACCATGCCGACAAACAGCAGCGAACGGGTGCCGCGGCGTTTGAGCCGCCGCATTTTGGCACTGAACTGATCTCGTCGGAACTGCGTCGCGATCAGCGCGAAATGGAAGTCCGCGACCTCGGCTCGGGCGACGGGCGAACCGGCCAGCATGTGCCGGAGCCGATCCGGGGGAGTGGTCACGCCGACCCGGGCGAACCGCCGGCTCAGTCGTCGCGCTTGCCGGCGGCGAAGCAAGTTATTACGTACTCGCATCAATTGTCTACGGTCGTTCCCCCAGGGGGTCGACAGCATCATCACACGCCGGATTTTAGCCAGCCGCTGTCGAATATCGCTTAACTTCGCGGCAATTCGCGCCGGGTAATCTGATGCTTACCGGCGGGCCCGCCCGCCGCAGCATCGATTGACGACAACTAGAACCTGTTACAGTTTTGCCGCATGAGCCGTAAACGGGTCGTCGTCGCCGGATTGGGCGATGTGGGCATCCTCGCTGCGATCCGGCTCGCCAAACATTTCGAGGTCGTCGGCATCTCGGTCAAACCGGGTCTGGTCAGCGGACAGGAACTCGGCGTCCGGCTGGCGCGTCCCAACGATTGGGCCCGCGACTACTGGATCCCCTTCGACAGGTTCCGTCGCCTAGACCGGGTGCGGATCATTCAGGGCACGCTGACCGGGCTGGACCTGGCCGGGCGGGCGGTGTCCGGCAACGTCGACCACGGCACGAATTTCGTTGAGGGATACGACGCGTTGGTCATCTCGACCGGGGTCAGCAACGGCTTCTGGCGCCGGCCCACCCTGCAGTCGGCCGCCGACGTCGGCGCCGACCTGCACGCCGCACACGCTCGCCTGGCCACCGCCGCATCGGTGATCGTCGTCGGCGGTGGGGCGGCCGCAGTCACCAGCGCGGTCAACCTGGCAACCACCTGGCCGGACAAGCGGATCGACCTGTATTTCCCCGGTGATCGAGCGCTCGGCGATTATCACCCGCGCATCTGGCAGCGCATCGAGCGTCGCCTGACCACAATCGGGGTCGGTGTGCATCCGCGCCATCGAGCCGCGCTGACGAATGGCTTTGCGGGCGAGGAGATCACCAGTGGGGGCGTTGACTGGAGCACCGGACAGCCGGCAGCGTCGGCCGATGCGGTGCTGTGGGCGATCGGGCGGGTGCAACCCAACACCAGCTGGCTGCCGCGGGAGTTGCTCGACGACAGCGGGTTTGTTCGCGTCACACCCGAGCTGCGAGTGCCCGGTCAACCAGAGGTGTTCGCGGCCGGCGACGTAGCGGCGACCGATCCGCTGCGCAGCTCCGCTCGCAATCGCGGCGACGCGGTGGTGGCGCGCAACGTGCGTGCCGAGCTCGCTGGAGGGCGTTCGGGCACCTACCGCGCGCCCGGCCGCCGGTGGGGCTCGATCCTGGGTATTCAGCCCGATGGGTTGGAGGTCTTCCTTCCCACCGGCCAGGCGTTCCGCTTGCCGTCATGGCCGGTCGAACGGCTGGTGATGCCGTTGATCGTGCGCCGGGGGATGTACGGCGGAGTGCGGGAAAACAACCCACAGCTCTGATGCTCAACTGCGTTTGCCGCGCACCCACTGAAACGTGCCGACGCTCTTGACCCGCACGCTGGTGAAACCGTGGCTCTCCACGAGGTCGCCGACCTCGTCCTCGCCGAAGACGTGGGCTCCGCCGGTGGGCAACGCCCGCCACACGTTAACCGGAGGACGCAGGGTGGGAATCATCACCGCCAGTCGGCCACCGGGCTTGAGCACGCGGGCGATCTCGGACAGCGCGGCCGCCGGGTCGGGGATCAGCTGGAACACCGCGATCGACACTGCGACGTCGAAGCTTTGGTCACGAAACGGAAGTCGCTGCGCGTCGGCCCGCAGGAAACCGACCTGCGGACCCGCCGCGGCGCGCACCGCGCGGGCCAGCATCGGCTCAGAGACGTCGACTCCCAGCGCGAGCCCGTCAGGTCCGGCGGCGTGGCCCAGTGTTGCGGTAATGGATCCGGGGCCTGCGCCGACGTCCAAGACGACACCGCCTTGCGGGACGTCCAGCCAGTCGATCGGCAGCTGCCATGCGGCGATGAACCGCCGGGCCAACGCCTGCGCGTTGTCGTAGACGAACGACCCGATCGTCGATGCCCACGCCGCTTGGATCGCGCCGTTGTTCTTGGCGACGTCGCCGTCCGCGGTGGTGCCCAGCAGATCCAGGTAGCCGTTGCTGACGTCCGGCTCGGCAGGAGGGTCGACGAGCAGATCCAGCGCCCTACTCAACGCGGGAGGCAACGTCGTACTCACATCGTTGGTCATCTGAATCCTTTGACGAAATGCCTTGTTTTACAAGCGTTTACGAACGAAGAGCGACGATCGGCAGAACCGCCACCGTCGCCCGCAGCCTACGCCGAGCCACCGATCGCTTCCACCCGCCGAGGTCCCAGCCCCGGCGGCGAGGCTAGTGTCTCAGCGTGACTACATCCTGGTCGCCGAGCCGACTCGGCAACCTGTCCGGCAAGCGCATCATCGTGACCGGAGCGACCAACGGGGTGGGTCTGGGCACCGCACGCCTGCTGGCTCGCGCGGGTGCGCACGTGATCCTGGCCGTCCGCAATACCGATCTGGGTGCTCAGCGAGCCACCGAGATCGGCGGCTCCACCTCGATCGCCAAACTCGATCTTGCCGACCTCGCATCGGTGCGGGCATTCCCCGACCAGTTCGAGGGCGACGTCGACATCTTGATCAACAACGCCGGGGGCTTGAGCCAGCATCGCACCGACACCGTCGACGGCTTCGAAATGACGATCGGGACAAACTTTTTGGGGCCGTTCGCGTTGACCAACCTGCTGCTGGGCAGAGTGCGCTCGCAGATCATCAACGTCGGATCCGACGCACACAAGGCCGCCAAGCTGCGGTTGGACGACATGCACCTGCGCTCGCACGGGTGGGCCGCCTACCCGGCGTACGCACGCTCGAAGCTGGCGGTGATGCTGTGGACCCTCGAACTCGACCGCCGGTTGCGGGCTGCGCATTCGCCGGTCATCGCCCAGTTGACGCACCCGGGCTGGGTGTCGTCGAATCTGTCCAACGTGTCCGACAAGCGGCTGATGGCAAGCTTCCACCGGGTGGTCGGCGCGCTGGCGGACCGGTTCGGCAACGACATCGAACAGGGCGCGGCGCCGACGCTGTATTGCATCAGCGAGCCGATTCCACCGGGCAGTTATGTGGGTGTCGACGGACGACTCGGCCTCAGCGGAGGCCCGGTGCTCATCGGACGGTCGCCGCTGGCGTGCGATTACGAGGTCGCCGCCAAGGTCGTCGAATTTGGTGAAAAAGAAACCGGGACAACGCTTTTCGTGTGACCGGCGTGAAGCCCGAGCGGCTACGGCGTGACGGTTGTGCGCGCCCGCTCGAGCGCGCACAGTCGCCATTGCCCCGGCACGCCTTTGAGGTCATGTTCGCCACGATCGGCGAAGCGGTGCCGCGAGCCGGTGACGATGTCGCGGACTGTGGACGACACCAGCACTTCGCTGGGCCCTGCCAGGGCCGCGACGCGTGCACCGATGTGCACGGCCAATCCGGCGACGTCATCCTTGACGCCGGCCCGCATTTCGACCTCGCCGGCGTGAATGCCGACCCGGATCTCGATGCCCAGCACGCGGATTGCGTCGACAAGGTTGTCCGCGCAGGCGATCGCGGCGCTCGGGCTGATGAACGTCGCGACGAATCCATCGCCGGCGGTATTCACCTCGCGGCCGCCGAATCGCTCGAGCTCGTGACGCACGATCGAGTCGTGGTTGTCCAGCAGGTCGCGCCATCGACCGTCGCCGAGCAGGGCGGCCCGTTCGGTGGAGGCGACGATATCGGTGAACATGATCGTGGTCAGCACCCGCTCGGCGCCGAAGCCGCCGCGTACGCCGGTGACGAATTCCTCGATCTCGTCCAGCATCGGTGCGGTGTCGCCGACCCAGTACAGGGCGTCGGCGCCGGGCAGTTCGACGAACTGGGCTCCGGTGATGCGCTCAGCGATGTAGCGGCCGTTGGCAACTGGGCAGAACTCCGAGTCCTCGCGGTGCAGAACCAGCGTCGGCGCGGTGATTCGTGCCAGGGTGTCGCGGACATCGGAATGCCGGACGGTCAGGATGATGGCGCGGGCCATGCTGGGCGAGGCGGCCCGGTTGCCGGCCATGTCCCACCAGGCGCGGAACGCGTCGTCGCTGACCATGCTGGGCGCGATGAAACCGAGCATGTCGAAGCCCTGGTCGACAGCGTCCGGTTCCATCGCCACCGTCGTGTACGGGTCGTCGTCGACGATGTCGAAACCCATCGGGTAGTCGTCGGCGCGCAGCGTTCGGGCAGCACCGTTGATGATCACCAGGTTGGCGACCCGCTCCGGATAGTCGGCCGCCAGAATGAGTCCGGTCATCGAGGCGAACCCGGGCGCGAAGATCGTGGCCCGCTCGCATCCCATCGCGTCCATCACCGAGATGGCGTCTTGCGCCCAGAACCGGGGCCCGATCGCGTCGAGCGACGGGGCGCGCGAGGACAGGCCGATTCCGCGCTGGTCGAGTCGAATCACCCGGCTGAATGATGCCAGCCGCCGGTGAAATCGGTACAGGGACGGCTCGGCATCGATGGTGTCGATCGGGATGGACGGGCCCGGCAGCACCAGTATGTCGGTCGGCCCATCGCCGAAGACCTGATAGGCGATGTCGACGTCGCTGCAACTGGCGTAGCGAGTCCGCGGAAACTGCGCCACGGTTACAGGTTAGAGCAGGAAACGGTCACGTTTACGCCGTCTTGGGCGCGCTAGTCGCTTCCTGGCCCCGCGGCCACGAGTATGCAGGTATCAGACAGCGACGAGAGGACAAGCGCCATGCAGTTGACGGGTAACACCGTTTTGGTCACCGGCGGGGGTACCGGCATCGGTCGCGGCCTGGCCGAGGCCTTTCACCGAGCGGGAAACCGGGTCGTCATCGTGGGCCGGCGCGTCGAACTGCTGAAGGAGGTCGCCAAGGCCAACCCGGGCATCGAGTATCTGTCGCTGGATCAGGGCGACGCGGGCGACATCCGGCGATTCGCCATCCGGCTGAAAGACCACCATCCTGACGTCAACGTTTTGGTCAACAACGCCGGCATCCAGCGGATCGAGGACATCACCAGCGGTGGCCCCGGGACGGCGGAGCTGACCATCGCCATCAACCTGCTCGGGCCCATTCGGCTGACCGCGGCCGTGTTGCACCAACTGCTCGGTAAGCCGCACGCGGCGATCCTGAACGTCACGTCCGCGCTGGCATTCGTTCCCAGCGCGCTCACGCCCACCTACTGCGCGAGCAAGGCCGCGCTGCACTCCTACACGCAGTCGTTGCGTTACCAACTGCGCGACACCGCGGTCCAGGTCATCGAGGTCATTCCGCCGCTGGTGCAGACGGCGTTGCAGGGCGGGCGGGGATTCGACCCGCGGGGAATGCCGCTCGAGGAGTACATCGCCGAGACCATGACGCTGCTGGAGACCACGCCGGACGCCGAGGAGATCGTCGTCGAGGCCGCCAAGGGATTCCGGTTCGCCGAGCGGAACGGGTCCTTCGACGAGATCTATCCTGTGCTCAACGAGCGGATGGCCGCGGAAACCGGCCGCTAGTCGCGCCGAGCGTGCAGCTTGTGAACGCGCTGGATTGTGCTCAGCGCGCGTAACCTGCACAGTCGGTGACAGCTAGCGCGGCGGTCGGAACTGCGGCGAAACATGCTGTCCGACAACTCAGTCGCGGATGAACCCTTTGTTGCGCATCAGGAAATCGGCCAGGAAACCGTCATGCGGAATGTGTGGCGCCGTGTGGTGGGTCGGGTGATGGCCGCCGTACACGTTGGCGATGGTCGGTTCGGCAAGCAGGTCGTCGATCAAGTCGCCGTCGTCGGTGATCGCACTGATCACCAGCGAATGCCGCAGTGGTTCCAGCCCGTCGGCGCGTGACCACGCAGCCACCCAGACACACGGGAAAGGCAGCTCGACGTTGAGCTTTGTCGCGTCGGGGGTGGCCAGCAGGTGCACTGCCGGGCGCAGCGCCGCGTAACCGTCGCCGAGTGGGGCGACAACCTGATCGGCGCCCAGCAGCGGCGTAGTCCCGGCGGCGATCCCGGCCAGGTGGCTCGCCAAAACGGTTGCGCTGTCGAGGCTCTGCGTCGGCAGAATCGCCCGCTCGTCGTCTGTGGGCAGCGCCTCGATGGTCGACAGGCGTTCGGCGATCGCCGCGGCCAGCGGCGCGGGGTCGCCTTCGTAGAGCACGGCGGTGGTGTTGACGCATGCCACCCCGCCCAGGTTGGCGACCGAATCAGTGATGGTGTCCAGGTAGTCGCGCCAGTCGTGGTCGGCGGTGATCAGGATCTTCGCACGGCCCGGCCCGTTGACGGACACTGTCGCGTCGCCGGCGTATTTGTCGACGACGTCCTGACCGCCGTAGACCATGGCGAGATCGGCCGACCGGATCATCTCGTCGGCCCCGCGATGGTCGGTCGGTAGGTAGACGGCGTCGTGCGCACGAAACCCGCCCTGCCGCAACGCCTGGATCAAGCGGTGGGCGGTGAGCGGCTCGCGGCGTGACGGTCGAACCGCGACCCGATAGCCCAGTGCCAGCGCCTGCGGCCAGAGCCCGTGCACGCCCGGACCGTTGCCGGAAGCGAGGACAGCGAACACCTCGCCACGCCGGGCCCAGACCGCGCCCCCTCCGCGGACCCGCGTGTCATGCCAGTCGAGCACCGCTCCCGACGGCCGGCCCGGCTGCACGCCACCGAATGCGGATGCGGCACCGTCGGCGACGGCGCGGGCCCCGGCTCTGGCCACCGAGATCGGCACCCCGGAAATCCGGCTGGCCAAGGCGGTGTATTCGTCGAAGTCGAGCCCGGCGATCACGCCGTGGGCGAAGACGTCGGCGGCCTTACAAAGCGCCGCTTCCCGCTCGTGGGTGGGTAGCGGCCGGGTACTTCGTTGAGCGCCGATCGCGCGCGAGACGAACAGCGGCGGCGCAAGACTGAGCTCCGCGACGACGACACCGTCGGTGGTGCTGACCGGTTCGCGGCTGCGGGTGCGATAGGTCCCGTCCGGGCCGAGTGCGTCGATCGCGATCAAATCACCTGCGCCGCTAGCCATCTCAGTAAACACCTTCGATGACCGGCTCGCCTTCGAAAGCGGCGACCGGCCGCACCTCGCTGAGCGAATCCCCGACCTGGTTCGCGGGCCCCGGTAGCCGGATAGCGCTGTCCCGCTCCAGGTTGTTCGGCAGAAACATCCCCTTGCTGATGTGGTTCATGATCACCTGGCCGCGCTGCCCGTACCGCACTTCAGCGCCGGTGTCCGGGTCGACCACCGAGAAGGTCGCGTAAGGGCTGCGGGGGTGGAAGACGAACGGTCCGTCGCCGTCGACGCGGTCGGTGATCGCCTGGGACAGAATCATCGTGGAGCCGAAGGCCATGCTGATCGTGGTGTTCGGGAAGATTCCGCCGAGCAAGTCGAGGGTGTCGATGTCGACGTGCGCGCCGCTCAGCAGCATGAAGCGGATCTTCTCGTTGACCAGGTTGACGACGTCGTCGGCACGGGCGATGGCCTCGAGCAGCGGCGGGGTGGTGTGCAGGTTCGCGATGTGCTGGGTCTGCAGCACGTGGACGGCCTGCTCGACGAGGTGGTCGACATAGCCCATCATCTCCCCGGCGGCATGGCGGGCCACCAGTTTCTTCACCCAGCGGGGGTCGAGGTCGATGGCGTGAAAGGTCGACCCGAGTCGCTCGGAGACCAGACGCGAAAAGTAGCCCACTCCGTGCGGCCCGCTGGGCATCATGCAGAGAAAACCACTGCCCCGGACGAAGCCACCGCCGGCGAAGTCCTCGGTCTGCCACTGCACCACCTGCTCAACCCAATCCGGCAGTTGCACCGTCCTTTTCGGCGCGCCGGTGGTGCCGCCGGACTCGAAGATCTGCGGCACCGGCGCCGGTGATCCATACCCGCGAGGAATG
Source organism: Mycobacterium sp. (assembly GCA_032159915.1). GTDB lineage: Bacteria > Actinomycetota > Actinomycetes > Mycobacteriales > Mycobacteriaceae > Mycobacterium. The sequence goes on along the minus strand of JAVHWH010000258.1, from coordinate 15,513 downwards.
AGGTTCTCGACGGGCTCAGTGCGTAACTGGCTCAGCAGGTTCGGAAACAGTCGCAGGTCGGCGAAGGTTCTGACGTCGGTGACCGGGTCGAAGTAGAGGTGGCGCGCCGCCCGTAGCCAGAAAGCGCTACCGGTCTCTTGGCCGAAGTGCCAGGCGATCGCGGCGCGCAGAAAGGCCTCCGGATCGTCTACCGGTTCTGCTCTCGGCACGTCGAGCAGCGAGAAATCGATGTCGGCCATGGGTTGATCATGTCGTAGCCCGGAGCGAACCGGCAATCAACATACCGCGAAAGTGCTTTACCGCGAACGTTTTTCGTACGGATTTAACCGGCTGTAGCCGAAGCATTAGCCGCCGCGACATCTCGCGCATCAGGCAGCCCGCGACACGGAACGAAAACTTCGCACCACCAAGACTGGCGCCGAGCCGACATATGCGTAAACTCAATCTGGACAGCCAGTGAATCGAAAGTGAACAAAAGGCTAACAGACCTGGCCCGGTCCTCCGTGTTCGAGGATCACGACCGATCGGAAGGTACACAGATGTTTGCGCCCAGCCTGCCCGCCGTCGTCCTCGACAGCGCCGTCGACCCCGCTGACCGGATCAGCGCGATCGACTTCATCAACAGGGTCAACTGGCTGTTCGACGCGTGGGACATCGACGCGATGGTCGAGGCCTTCTTGCCGGACAGCGCGACGTTTCACACCCACGGTGTCAGCCGCGGAAAGATTGAGACGCGGCGTTTCTTCCAGGATCAGAGCCCACACGTGACGCCGGGCGTCAGCCGGCAAGCTCTCAATCCGATCGTCGACCCCGACGACGACGGCGGCGTGATCGTTCGGTACCACAACCTTCTTGTCCGCAGCACGGCCCAGGCCGCCTCGCCCCGCATCGTCTCGGGCCAGGTCGTCGCCGATGCTGTCGATGCACCGGAGATCTGGATCTACTCGGCGATGACGGACCGGCTGCGCCGCACCGAGCACGGCTGGCGCATCTTCGAACGCTACGTCGGACCGACGTCGATGAACGACGGCGGCTCGTCCAACCGCCGCGCCGACCTGGCAACGGCAGCCTGGTAACTAGCCGCGGTAGGGCTGCCAGCCGTCTTCGGGTTGAGCGAGCCGGTCGGCAATCACCGACAACGTCTGGACGTTGTGCCCGTAGCCCAGGTGACTGCTGCGCACCTCGATGTTCTCGGTTTGAGGACCGGGCACGCTGGTACAGCATTCCCAGGCCACGATGCCGTCGGACTTGCTGTAGATGCAGGTCGTCGGAACCGGCAGCGGTTCGGCGCGGCGCTCGAGGGCCCGCTGGGAGACGGACTCTGTGGCGTCCGCGCCGCGGTTGACCAGCCGCCAAACCCTCCACGCCGTGCTGGCCTGATGGTTACCGCGAAACGGTGAGCCCAACGTGATCACCGACCGCACATCGTCGGGCAGCCCACGGGCCAGTTCGCGGGCGTAGATACCGCCGGCGCTCCATCCGATGAGACTCACGCGCCGGTCGCCGTTGCGTTGGCGGATGTGATGCAGCCGTGCGGGCAACGATTCCTTCATCGTGGCGCGGTAGCCCATGTTGGTGCCCAACCCCCAGTCGTAAATCCGGTAGTTCAACTCGCGCAGCACTTTTCGCAGCAGATCGGTCGAGGGTGGGCCGGCCAGGAATCCGGGCAACACCAGAACGGGATGGCCGTCGCCGTGCGGCCAGTCCGCGATGCGCCGCATCGCCAGCCGCGCGGAGAGGTACTCCATGCCGGTGCGCCACTCGAGCGCACGGAGCAGGTGTCCCGGCGGTGCCGCATTGACGGCGTCGGGGAGTTGAGCTGGCTCCTCGGCGACCGGCTCAGGAATAGAAGCCATCCAGGGTCTCCTTGTTTTGCTCAGCGACGACCCCGCGCTTCACCTTGAGCGACGGTGTCAACTGCCCACCCTCGACGGAGAGGTCGTGGTCCAGCACCGCCCACTTCTTGATGGTCTCCCAGCGGTTCAGGCTGGAATTGAGCTTCTTGATGTCCTCTTCGATCATGTCGTGCACCGCGTCGGACTTCGTGAGCTCCTCGTAGGGCTTGGCGCCCAGGCCGCGGTCTTTGGCCCACCCGCTGATCGAATCCTCATCCAGGGTCAGCAGGGCGACGGCGAAGTTCTTGCCTTCGCCGAACACCATGAACTGACTGGCGTACGGGCACAGCGTCGCGAATTTCGCCTCGATCGCCGGCGGCGCGACGTACTTGCCGTTGGACAACTTGAACAGTTCCTTGATCCGGCCGGTGATCGTCAGGAAGCCGTCGTCGTCGAGCTTGCCCTGGTCGCCGGTGGCCAGCCAGCCGTCCTCGCTGAGCGCGTCGGCGGTGGCGTCGTCCAAGTGGTGGTAGCCGGCCATTACACAGTCGCCGCGGAACTGGACCTCGCCGGCTTCGCTGATCCGGACCTCGGTGCCATCGAAAGGCAGACCGACGGTGCCGAGCTTGTAGTTGTCCGGCCGGTTGATGAAGCCCGCGCCCGACGATTCGGTCAGCCCGTAGCCCTCCAGGATCAACACACCTGCCGCCTCGAACCATTCGGCGATGTCGCGGTTGAGCGGCGCGGAGCCCGAGATGAAGAACCGGATCCGTCCGCCGAATACGTCGCGGATCTTCGAGAACACCAGCGCGTCGAACAGCTTGTGCTGGGCCGCCAGGTGCGGCCACACGAACTTGCCCTCACGCCTTCGAGCGGCCACCTTCTTCCCGACGGCGAACGCCCGGTTGAACAAGACGGCTTTGGCGCCACTCTGTTGCGTGATGATCTTGGAGTAGGCCTTCTCGAAGATGCGCGGGGCGGCGCCCATGAACGTCGGCTTGACCACTCCGGTGTTCTCGACGATCTTGTCGACCCGGCCGTCGATCGCGCTGGCAAAGCCACACGCCAGCTGGGTCGAGATCAGCACCTTGCCGAAGGCGTGTGCCAGCGGCAGCCAGAGCAGTTGGACGTCGTCCTCGCTGAGGAGTCCCATGCTTTCAATCACGGCGCCGTCGTACACCCAGGCCTTGTGCCGCAGCCGCACACCTTTTGGCTTGCCGGTGGTCCCCGAGGTGTAGATCAGCGTCGCCAGCTGTTCGGCTCTGGTCTCCTCAGCAATCCTGCTGAGGCAGTTCGCGTGCTCGGCGAGGTATTTGGCCCCCTCGTCGGCGAGGTCGTCCAGAGTGATCACCCAGTCGTCGTCGGAGTTGCCGTCGAACAGCACGACCTTGGTCAGATTCGGCAGCTCGCTGCGCCGCTCGGTGAGCTTCTCGAGCTGGCTTTCGTCCTCGGCGAAGACGATCTTGGAGTCGGAGTCGGCGAGGATGTAAGCGGTGTCCTCGGCATTCGTGCTGGGGTAGACGGTCGTCGTCGCCCCGCCGGAGCACAAGATGGCCAGGTCAGCCAGGATCCACTCGAGCCGGGTGGTCGAGGCGATGCCGATCCGGTCTTCGGGCTCGACACCCAGCGACAACAAGCCGGCGGCCAACGGCTCGACACGGTCAGCCGCCTGCTTCCAGGTGATCGACGTCCAATCGCCGTTCTTCGGGATGCGGAAGGCCTCCCTGTCGCCGGACTTGTCGACGCGCTGCAAAAACAGCTGCGCCAAATTCGCGGCACCGGTCGAGGCAGCATTGCCTTGGCTCATCGGACTTCCTTCTGAGTCTGGAGAACCTCACGGTTCGGTCTGGTACGACTACCCGCCGCGCCCGGCTTTCGCCGCGCTTGCGATCTTGCTCGGAATGCCCACCTCGAGAAGACCAAAACGTAAAACTGCCGTCCCCTTAGGCGTCAGCCGTGGCCTCGGCCAGCTCGGGCTGCACCATTCCCGCGGTCTTGGCCAACCAGTTCGGAGCCAGCACCGACAGTCCGGTGGCGGCCGCAGTCGACCCCACGACGCCCGCCCAGGCGACCGGCCCGAGCGGGGTGCAGCCGAAGAAGTGGCTGACACCCGGCGTCTGCACGATAGCCACCAGCACCGCTGAGCTGCCCAGCGCGGTCGCCACGACCAGCGGGCTGTGCCGGCGGGTCAGCAGCGTCTGCGCCAGCTGCGTCGTCACCAGCGCGGTCAATCCCATCGTCGAGGTCCGTCGTTCGGTGCCCGGCGTCCAACGCCCGATGGCCCACGCCGCGGTGGCGCCGATGGCTGTGACCGCGCCACGGGTGACGATCTGGCGCATCAGCTCCGCGTCCAGCGACGGCGTCGGCCCGGTCAGCACCGACCGCTGATACGCGCGGCGGGCTTGCAGGGCCTCCTCGTCGGTCTCGTATTCGTCGGCGTCGGGTTCCTCGAACTGCGGGGTGACGGCTACGGCCAGCGCCGGGAACATGTCGGTCAACAGGTTCACCAGCAGCAGTTGCCGGGTTCCTACCGGCGCCCGTCCGCTGCCCAGGGCGGTGCCGATGATGGTGAACAGCACCTCGCCGACGTTTCCGCCGACCAGGATCGTCACCGCGTCGCGGACACCGGCCCACATGCCGCGGCCCTCGACCAGGGTGTCCAGCAAGACGCCCAGATCGTCGTCGGTCAGCACGATGTCTGCGGCGCCGCGGGCGGCCGACGAGCCGCGACCGCTCACCCCGATGCCGACGTCGGCCATCCGGATGGCGGCCGCGTCGTTGGCCCCGTCGCCGACCATCGCGGTCACCCGTCCACACCGCTGCAGCGCCCCGACGATCTGCACTTTCTGCTCCGGGCTGACCCGGGCGAACACCTGCACATCGGCTACGAGCTTGGCGGCGGCATCCTCATCGAGGCCGTTGAGTTCTGAGCCGGTGATCACCCGTGCATCGTCGGGCAGCCCCAGCTGGCGGGCGATCGCGCGCGCAGTCACCGGGTGATCGCCGGTGATCAGCACGACGTCGCGGTCGGCATCGACCAGCGCTTCGATCAGCGGGCGCGCCGACGGGCGGGCGGTGTCCGCCAGCCCGACGTAACCGATCAGTTCCAGGTCGTGCGCGGCAGCGTCGACGGCGTCGGCATCGGTGTCTTCGTCGTCGGTGGCGTCGGTCCAGCCGCCCTTCGCGACGGCCAGCACCCGCAGGCCCTGCTCGGCGAGGTTGTGCACCAGCGACTCCGCGTGGTCCATATCGACCTGTCGGTTGGCGAACCGGCAGCGCGGCAAGACGACCTCGGGTGCGCCTTTGAGCATCAGTACAGGCTTGGTGGGATCCGCGCTGAGCGTGCCGATCGAGGCGGCGAAGCCACGGCTGGACTCGAACGGAACTTCTGCCAGCAGGTCCCAGTCGGGATCACTGCTGCCGGCATAGGATGCCGCGGCCTTCAGGATTGCCTCGTCGGTGGCGTGCGCGTGCCCCTGCGACTCGTGCGGTTGGGATGACGCGCGTCCGGCGGCCCGCAGCACTTGGGTGGCCTCCGGGTCGGCGACACCGGGGAACGGGCCCTGCGGGCTGGTTGCGGCCGGTACCGAGAGCACCAGGCGCAGCCGGTTCTCGGTGAGTGTGCCGGTCTTGTCGAAGCAGATCGTGTCCACCCGGCCCAGCGCCTCAATCGTCCGGGGAGCGCGAACCAAGACTCCGCGGGTCGAGAGCCGCTGCGCGGCGGCCAGCTGGGACAGCGTCGCCACCAACGGCAGACCCTCCGGCACGGCGGCCACGGCGATGGCGACGCCGTCGGCGACCGCCTGCCGCAACGTGGCCCGTCGCAGCAACGCCAAACCTGACACCGCGGCGCCGCCGGCCAGGGTCAGCGGCAGCACCTTGCCGGTCAGGTCACGCAGCCGGGCCTGGACTCCGGCCGACGATTCGACGTCGACAACCGCCGAGATCGCACGGTGCGCGGCGGTGCCCACGCCGGTGGCCACGACGATCGCCCGGGCGTGACCGGCGACGATCGTGCTCCCCTCGAACAGCATGCTGGCCCGCTCGGTGTCAGACGCCGCGACCGGATCGACTTGCTTGTCGACTGGCAGCGACTCGCCGGTCAGCAGCGATTCGTCGACCTCGAGATCCTCGGCTACCAGCAGGCGGGCATCGGCGGGCACCACGTCGGGCGCCGCCAGGTCAATGACATCGCCGGGACGCAACGCACTTGCCGGCACGGTGACCAGACGCTCGGCTTTTCGGGCCGCCTCCAGCCGGCGTCGCGCGGTCGCCACCGTCGGGATGACCACCCGGCGGGCGAACTGGTCCTGCTCAGCGAAGAGCTCGGCGGCTGCTGCCTCGGCGCGCAGCCGCTGCGATCCACCGATCACCGCGTTGACCGCCATCACACCACCGACTAGAAGCGCGTCGACGTTGCTGCCCAAGATCGCCGATGCGGCGGCGCCGACGGCCAAGATCGGGGTAAGCGGATCGGACAGTTCGGCCCGGGTCGCAGACAACAGTTTGCCCGCTTGACGCGCCGGTCCGCGCAGCGGCGAGACGATCGGGCTGTCGGACAGGTCTGAGAGGACGCGCCGCCAGCCCGGCAGGCCGGGCTCGACGTCCAGCGGACGGGCCCGCCCCGCCAGTCGTGCATAGACGATGTCCGGGTCGAGCGCGTGCCAGGCGGTCAGCGGTTGCGGGGTCGGATCGGGTTGGCGCAGAACTCTGGTGGCGGCGAATGCCCCGGACATCAATGCGCTAGCCGCGGCGGCGTTGACCGGGTTGAGCCAGCGCCGGAGCGCCATCGGGTTGCGCGGCCCGGCCGGATTGCCGGTGACCAGCAGCAGCCCGGCCAGCGTGGTTCCGCCCTTGGCCAGGTTGACCGACGACTCGCTGGCCTGGCGTGCGGCCGGCAGCGCCGACAAGATCCGCACTGCTGCGGCGAGGTCGGTGCCGGTGATGATGTCGGCGCTCCAGGGCGTCGCCGCTTTCGGGTCGTCGAGCGCGACACCTACGTCGGCGATGGCTAACGCGGCCAGGGTGTCGGTCGAGGCGAAGTCGCGGTGCAGTGCGGTCACCAGTAGCACCGGCCCGCGGTCGGCGCGCAGGTCGCGGACCAGCTTGAGCAGCGGCGTTCCACTCGGATGGCTGGCGGCGACGCTGGCGGCGAGGTCCTGGGTGCCGGCCACGTGGCGCAGCACGACGCGGGCGCCGGTCCGGTTGGCTATCTGCAGCAGCGGAACCGCGAACGGGTCAACTTCCCAGCCGACCTCGACGTGGCCCACTGTTTCACCGTCGACGACGAGGTCGGCATGTTCGAGGCCCTGGGCGGGGGTGGCCGATGATCCCTGCGGCCGAAGCCAGCGCAGCCGCGCCGTGTTGGCCGGTAACTCGTCGGGGTCGGGCTCCGGCGGCTCCTCGGAGTGCAGCAGCGCGTCGGCGACCTCGTACACCCGGTCGTCGTCCCAGCCCTGGACGTCACCGCGGGCGTGCAGCACCGCGCGGTGGTCGCCGCGCAGTGCGGCGCCGTCGATGACGACGACCTTCACCCGATCCAGCCGGCGCAGCGCACCGGGGTCCAGGATCATCTGCCCGTCGTCAGCCAGTCCGCGGCCGAGCACCGCGGCAAAGGATTGGCGGCCCATGTGCGCGGCCTTCGGTATCCCGGCCAGCACCGCGCCGGCCGCGTCTTCGGGCCCGCCGCCGGCGACCAGCGCGCTCGCGGCGGCGATCAGCGAGCCGTTGGCTGCCGAGTCGACATACTCTTCGATTGGCCCGGCCATCGATCCCTTTGCGGTGTCGATGGCAGCGTCGATCGATCCGTCGACCACCACATGTGACGCTTCACCGGCCGCTGCTGCGGCCCAATTATGTTGTGGTGCTTGTGCTTTGGCGACACCGGTGGAGGAGATGACGGGGACGACGGGAGCTTGCGGCCGATCGGGGGAGGCCAGCTGCGGCTCCCGGTCGCGCCAGCGGCGACGGTGCGCCTCGGCTTCGGAGATCTGCAGGACCCGCTCCACCAGGTTCAGCAGCGGCGTTCCGACCGCCTGGGTCAACCCGTTGGCGGCCGCGGTCGACGCGCTGAGGACGAGGTCGGTGCCGACTCGCCCCAGCCGCGACTCGAGCACGGCGATCATCCGCGGCTGGTTGTTGAGCAGGGCGGCGGCGGCCCGGGTTGTCTTCGGCGCCGCGGGCAACTTGACGACCCAACCTGTCACCGCAGCGCCGATCGCCAGTGCGTCGAAGGCCGCCGCGGTCAGTGGGACAAGAACCGCCAGTGGGTTGCCGGGATCGGCGAACGGCGCGATCCGGATCTGCGCCTCGCGCCCCGCAGTGAATAGGTCGGACGCCGCGGAATTGACCACATCCCGGACGGTTTCCAACACAACGTCAGCGTCTGCGTCGTCGTCGAGTTCGACCACCAACCGGCCCAACGCGCCCTCGACGTGGGCGCGCGCAACGCCGGCTATAGCGCGAACCGGTTCTTCGACCACCGCGGCGTGTTCGTGCCAACGCGGGAACGGAAGCAACGGATCCAGATCCAGGTGCACACGTCGCCCGCTTTGCCAGCGCACGGTTGCCGACGCACCGTCGCTGCCGCCGTTGAGCTTGCGTCCGGTACCCAGAACGCGCGTCGTCGAATGACTCACGGTGTCGATCACCGGGGCGGTCAGCGTCTGCACGGCGCCGGCGGCACTGGCCACACTCTGCGCGCCAACCTGCAACATCTGCGCTGCTCCACCGGCCACACCGCCAACCAAGGCGGTCATACCTGGAACCCTCATCACACATCCTTCGCAACGTCTGCTTTGTCGATCAGCGCCGTTTCGGCAACGCGCCGGCACTCGACGAAATGGGGACAGGCTGGCGTCCCCCGACTATGAGACGAGCGTACGTGTTACGTCGGCCCCGGGCCGTGTGAGGAAGTGGGTACTGCTAGGCGCAACCGCTGACGTGGATCCGCCGGCCGGCGCCGACGCAGACGTTGACCGGTGGCGGAGGCGGCGGATAGTCCTGCGGCAGCGGAGCGTAATAAGCGGGTGGCGGAACGTAGCCGTTGACGGTGTCGGCAACATTGGTGCAGCCGCTCACCGAGACACGCCGGCCGACGCTCGCGCACACGTCGGCACCGGCCACACCGGCCGGCTGCAAGACCCAACTCGACGAGACAGCCGCCATCGCGAGTCCCACCGTTATCCACGAACGCGGTCGGATGGCGATCATGCCGCGCCCTGCCCGAGTAGAGGTGTCCACTGGCAACGCTCCCTGATATCGGTCAGCGGCTGACGAATGCCTTCCAAGTCCGCTTCTTCTTGCGGATTGGCGCCAAAGTAGTTCTGCACCTCGGTGCTGATCTGATCCTTGGGCTGATCTTGCAGACCGGTGTAGAACCCGTTCACGTCCGGGTGAGTGAACAGGTACGTCGTCAGCGTCGTCGCCACGCCGGCCGCAACACCGGCGACGTCCGCCGCTGAGCAGTTGGGGGGCCGAGGCGCCGGGTCGGCGCTGGCTTGACCACCAGCGGACAGCAGCGCGCCGGCAACCGCACCGGCGCCCATCACGGCGACCAGAACTCGACGGGACACCACCTTTGAGCAGGCCATAGCTGACTCCTTTGTACGAGTGATGCTTCCGTCCCCGCTAACGAGCTAAACAGATGCAGCCGACTGTTCTGGTGGTTTGACCCAAAACGGATCAGCGTGTCTGCGGCGGGGTCGTGTTTGCGGACCCCGAGCCGGTGAACCGAGCGGTGCGGTACGCCGTTATCGCAACGGAGATGGCGCTCGTTCAATCGAACGGAGGGCAGACTTGTCATCGGTTGGGCAAGCGATCAGCAGGTATGGGCTGGCCCTGGTCCTGGCCTGGATCGGATTCGGCAAATACATCAAGATGGAAAGCCGGGTGCTGATCGAGCACAGCCCGTTGATGAGCTGGGTCTACGACGTTTTCGATGTCAACACGGTGGCGCGCGGGCTGGGAACGTTGGAGATCATGGCGGCTATTCTGATCGTCGCGCGACCGGTGTCGGCGCGGCTGTCGGCGATCGGCAGCGCCCTGGCGATCGTGTTGTTCTGTGGGACGTTGAGCTTCTTGTTCACCACGCCCGGGGTGGTCAGCCGGTTCGCCGGGCCGGTTCCGGTGCTGTCTGCGATGCCTGGCCAGTTTCTACTCAAAGACGTTGTGCTGCTTGGTGTCGCAGTCGCGACGCTGGGCGAGGCGCTACAGGCGCACCGGGCTTCGTCAGCTCTTGATGCCGACCGTGATCAGGTCGGAGATCGCCCGCGTCCATAGCGGACGCCGCACCCGGTGCTGCTCGCTGACATTGAATCCGGCGCCTTCGAACAGTTCTCGCATTTCGGCGGACGTCGGGTTGTGTGCCGGTGTCCACCTGCTGCTCGCCTGCAGAAGGGGCTGTCGTGCGCTGAGCGTCGACACGGCGACCAGTCCACCGGGGGCCAGTACCCGGTGGAATTCGCGTAGTGCGGCCGGTTGGTCGAAGAAGTGGAAGGCCGAGGTCGTCACGACCGCGTCAACCGCTCCATCGTCGAAAGGCAACCGCTCGGCAGGCCCGCGCAGCCACTGGACTTCGCTGGATCGGGATTGGGCTTGTTTGAGCATGCCGTCGGACATATCCACGCCATAGACCTCAGCCGGATGCAGGTCTCGCTGAATCCTATCGGCCAGAATCCCTGTGCCGCAGGCGATATCAGCCACCCGCGCCGACTGGTGGTCGCGCAGTTGCGCGACCACCTCGTCGTGCGCCGGCCGGTAGACCCATTGCTGGAGGAACGGCAGGTTGTAGGCCGGGGCCGCCACGCTCCAGAACCGGGTGACGGCCTCGTTGAAACCGCGTCGTTGCGACGCCTGCATCACTTAGTCGAGGTGTAGTAGATCGTGTCAGCCATCGACACCGAGTCGCTGGTCCGCGGCACGGGCGGCAGGCCGTGCTCGGCCAGCAACTGGCTCATCGGTTGGCCGACCGAGCGCCAGCCCAACCTGTTGAGGTATTCGGCGACGTCGTTGCGCTCACCCTGGTAACCGAGTTCGTCGAAGTTGAGATCGAAGCCGTGGGCGCGCCACTTTTCCGTGGCTTCACGCATCAACTCACGCGCCTTGTCCTGATCGACGTCCGGCAGGTTCGGGATGGCCTCGGTGGCCAGCCGGCTGCCGTCGGCGCTGAGCGCGGAGATGTTGTCCAGCAAGCTGTCTTGGGCCTCCGGTGGCAGGTAACCGAGCAGTCCCTCGGCGATCCAGGCGGTCGGCTGGGTCCGGTCGAAACCGGCTTCGATCAGCGCAGCCGGCCAGTCGTAGCGCAGGTCGATGGCGACGGTGCGACGGTCGGCGGTCGGGCTGGCGCCGAGCTCGGACAACGTCTGGGTCTTGAACGCGATCACCTCGGGCTGGTCGACTTCGAACACCGTTGTGTCGACCGGCCAGTCCAGTCGGTAAGCGCGGGCGTCAAGACCTGAGGCCAGGATGACCGCCTGGCGAATGCCGGCCTTGGTCGATTCGGCGAAGAACGCGTCGAAGAACCGGGTTCGGGCGGCCATCGCGTCGGGCATCTGCTGAAGCTTCCAGGTGGCATCCTCGGCATCGACATCCGCGACGTTCAGTTCACCGGAGGCCCAGCGGGTGAGGAAATCGACGCCGACGGCGCGGACGAGCGGCTCGGCATACTGGTCGTGGATGACGGGGTTTTCGGCTTTGGTGGCGACGGCTCGGGCTGCGGCCACCATTGTCGCGGTGGCTCCAACGCTCGTGGCGAGGTCCCAGGTGTCGTTGTCGGTGCGCGGCATGCGTGCTCCTTTGATAGGTCGGGACGTTACTTAGTTAGTATAACGAGTATTTAGCCGAGCTATCAAGTTTGGCGGGTATGGCCAGCTCCAGCGGCCGGTAAGGCGATCGAACCCCCGAAAGCGCTGAACAACTGGCCGCTCGGCAGCGCGGAAGCCGATACATTCATTCTCGGGGCGTGCATTCGAATCGGGCCGAACGTCGACCGGCCACGGGCATGAATCGTCGTCGATCCGAACGGAGACGTGAAGTGAGCGACCTTGAAGACCGTCGAGACATCACCGATGTCCTGCTGCGTTATGCGACCGGCATCGATCGCCGGGACTGGTCGCTGTTCCGTACGGTGTTCACCGACGACTGTGAATTGGACTACGGCGAAGTCGGTTCCTGGTCTGGCGTCGACGCTATTACCGAATTCATGCAGCAGGCGCATGCGATGGCAAGCCACACCATGCATCGGTTGACCAATCACGTCATCACCGTCGACGGCGATAAGGCCGAGTCACGGACCTACGTCGACGCGTTGATCATGTTGGGCGACAACGGTTCCGGGGTCAACGCGGCCGGCTTCTACGATGACGAGCTGGTTCGTGCCGACGACGGGTGGCGGGTAGCCCGTCGCCGATTCATCCAGGTGCGGGTGGCTCCGGTAGGAACCCCGTCGTGACGTTCGCGAGCAAGTACGGTCCGTGGGCTCTGGTGGCCGGCGCATCCGACGGTGTGGGCGCCGCATTCGCCGAAGGGCTCGCCGAGCGGGGCGTCAACGTCGTGTTGCTGGCGCGTCGCCAGGCCGTGCTCGACGAGGTCGCGGCCGGGATCGCCGTCCGCAGCAGCGTCCAAACCCGCACGCTGGCAATTGATCTCGCGAGGCCAGACGCGGCGTCGCAGGTGCTTGCTGCCACCGACGACCTCGAGATCGGGTTCCTGGTTTACTGCGCGGGGGCCGACCCGAACTTCGAGCCGTTCTTGGCCAACCCCATCGAGGACGCGGAGGCAATGGTGCAGCGCAACTGCATTGTGCCGATGCAACTCTGCCACCGGCTAGCCCCGGCGATGGTTCAGCGGAAAAGGGGCGGGATCGTGCTGTTCGGCTCGGGCGCAGGACTCGCGGGCGGACCGAACATGGTGGCCTACGCCGCCACCAAGGCGTTCGACATGGTGTTCACCGAAGCGCTGTGGAGCGAACTGCACGACAAAGGCGTCGACGTGCTCGGACTCATCCTGGGCAAGACCAATACGCCTGCGCTGCGTCGTCTCGAATACCGCCGCGGACAGCTGAGCTCGCAAGACGCGGCACCGACGGGCACCGACAGCGTAGACCAGGTGATCGCCGAAGCGTTCGAAAACCTGGGCAACGGGCCAACTTTGATGGTCGGCGACATGATGCGCGCCGTCGCGCCGATGCTGGCGTCGTTGACCCGCAACGAAGCTGTCAAGCTCGTCACGCAAGCTCAGGCCGCGGCCATGGGCACCGACAACTAAGGAACGCCCCACGATGGATGACGCCGCCGAACTGCGGGAGATCGAATCGATCAAACAGTTGAAGGCCCGTTACTGCCGTTACCTGGACACCAAGGACTGGCCGGCGTGGCGCACCATCTTCACCGACGACTTCGTCAGCGACACCGCCGAGGCGGGCGGCCGGGTGATCGTGGGAGCTGACGATTTCGTGGCCTACATTCGCAAGACGCTCGGAAAGCCGTCCCAGCCCACGGTTCATCAGGTGCACGCACCGGAGATCGAGCTGCTGTCGGAGACGACGGCCCGCGGCGTGTGGGCGCTCGAGGATGTGGTGCGCCTGGCGCCCGGTGTGAACCTGAACGGCTACGGCCACTACCACGAGACCTACGAAAAGACAGCCGGGCAGTGGCGGATCAAGACGTCGAAGCTCACCCGACTCCGCGAAGACATCTTCAATCCCGTTTTCTCGCTGCGTGTTTCGCAGCGTCTCCGCGATGCCGCAGCCAAAGCGGCGCAACGTCTCCTGCCATCGTGAGTGTGACTTGACTCCAGAACGCCGAACATCCCAGGTCCTTTCAGACCTGGGATGTTCGGATTGTTGCTGGTCGGGTTAGAAGCCGAGGAACGCCAGCGGGTCGATCGCGGTGGCCGCGCCGGCACCCGCTTCGGATGCGGCTGAGGTCGCCACGTCCAGTCCGGCACCGAACGCATCGCCCGGGTTGAGCTGCAGAACGGCGTCTACACCGCTGAACAGATCGCTCAGGTCGACGTTGCCGAACGGCGTCACCAGCGTGTCGGTGATTGTGTCGGCGCCACCATCCAGACCTGCGATCGCGGTGTAAACGTTCTCGATACCGCCGAGGTTGAAGACGTCGTAAACCGAGCCGAGAGTCGGCAGCGCCGACGAGCCGGATTCTCCAGCCGCCGCCGTGACAGTTGACACGGTGAACTCGGTGTTGGTCAGGCCCAGCAGGTTGGTCACGTCCTCATTGCCGACGATGCTGCCGACTTCGGTTCCGCTGCTGTCGTAGATGTTGAAGTCCTGCGGTGCGAGCGCCAAGATGAGGCCGCCGCCGAAGTCGGGTGTACCACCGCCGATCGCCAACAGCGGCGGGGCGTCGATGAGCGGGTCGACTGGCGTGAAGCCCTCCACACCGGTTGCGCTGACGGGATCAAAAGTGGTCCCACCGATGGTGAAGGCGTCGGGAGCGTTTGCAATGCCGGCGGTTTCGAGACCGGTGAATGCGTCTCCGGGCTGCAGCGGGGCTGCGGCGTCCACATCGCCGAACAACGAGTCCAGATTGACGTTGCCGAAGGGCGTCACCAGGGTGTCGGTGACGCTGTCGTTGGCTCCATCCACACCTGGGATGTCTATGTAGACGTTCTCGTATCCGTTGCCCAGATTCAGTGCGTCATAGACCGATCCCACCGTCGGCAGGCTCGACGCGTCCGCACCATCGGCGGCGGTAACGCCCTGGACGACGAGCTCGGTGTTGGTCAAGCCCAACAGATTTGTGACATTCTCGCCGGCATTGATCGTCCCGATGTCGGTAGCCGACGAACCACTGCCGGTGTAAACGGTCAGATCTTGGGTCGCCAGCGGACTTCCGAGAAGAAAGCCGCCGCCGATGTTCAGCAGCGGGGGTGCGCTTGTGAGCGAATCGAGCGGAGCAAAGCCTTCCGCGCCGCCACTGGTGAACGGATCAAAAGTGAAATTGCCAAGGCTGAAGGCGTCGCTGCCGATGGCGTTGTCGCCTGCCTGCAGCCCCGTGAAAGCATCGCCCGGGTTGAGTGCGGCAGCGGCATCGATGTTGCCGAACAGCGAGTCCAGATTGATGTCGCCGTAGGGCGTCACCAAGGTGTCGGTCACACTGTCGTTGGCTCCATCGAGACCAGGAATCGCGGTGTAGATGTTCTCGTACCCGTTGCCGAAGTTGAAGGCGTCGTAGACCGATCCAACTCCCGGCAGGTCCGACGCGCTTCCACCATCAGCAGCGTCGTCGCTGAGGACGGTGAACTCGGTGTTGGTCAATCCCAACAAACTCGTCACGTTCTCACCGGTGTTGATACTTCCGAGATCGGTGCCGGTGCTGGGGCTGAAAATCTCGAACTCTTGCTGGGCCAGCGCGCCGCCGCCCGGCGCGGTCCCGCCCAGCTCCAGCAACGGCGAGGCGCCGCTCAACGTGGTCACCGGCGCAAAGCCCTCACCGGCCGAGGTGAACGGGTCGAAGGTGTAGCCGCCGATGGTGAAGGCGTCAGCACCGGTCGCGCTCACCACGTCGGCGGCAACGCTGGTGTCTGCGGCAGCCACGGCCACTTGCAAAAACGCGGTGGTGAACAGCCCGCCGGTGGCCGCCAAACCGGCCAGTATCAGGCGATGATGCATAGGTCCTGCTCCTCATTGCTCGTTGTGATGTGTGGGCGGGCGTGGTGT